>HF988057.1:0-1049 GCA_000434635.1 Firmicutes bacterium CAG:110
TCAATTTGCGCAATTTATTGTACATTATCAACTATGGAATCGTGTGGAAAGTTTTCTAAGTGTCTTGACTTGCGAATTGTGAGCAGGTGTGTTAAAATTCTGGATATACGTTGGCAGTCTTGCATAATGACTGTGGGAGGGTAGCCAATGGCAAATATAATTTCCATTCACCGGAAAGGAGAAAGAGACATGGACGAAAACAAAAAAGATGATTTTAGCTATGGCAGAAGAATCTGCGCTTGCTGTAATAAATGTGTTGTCGATTTTTACGATATATGTGATATATGTGGTTGGCAAAATGATTTATTACAAAATAAAGAATCTGATTTTAGCGGTGGGGCAAATGTTATGAGCCTGAATGAAGCCAAGAAAGCCTATGCCGAGGGCAGAAAGGTTTACTAAAAATATACCGGAAGGCAGAGAGACACCATGTCGGGAAAATCCATTTTCATACAGGCAATCGGCCTTTTCGGGACGGTTTTGTTTTTCCTGTCGTACCAATGCAAAAGCAACCGGACGCTGTTCCGCGTCCAGTTTGTTTCCTATCTGTGCTACACCACCCATCTGCTGATGCTGGGCGCGATCACCGGCGGGATCAGCTATGTTCTGAACACGGTTCGCTCCTTTTGTCTGGGAAGCAGGAGCAGCTTTCTGAAAGGGAAAACCATGTGCGCCGCGCTGTGCGTCATGCAGGTGACGGCGCTGATTTTCACCTGGGACGGCTGGTGGTCGATTCTGCCGGTGGCCGCGAATATTGCGGCGACGGTCGGCGGGTATACGTACAGTCCGAAGAAGATCCGCCTCGTGGGGATGTTTGTTAATTCGCCGCTGTGGATTATTTACGATGGAATCATCGGCTCCTGGGCGGGGATTCTGGACGAGATCGTCACGGAAATATCCATGATCGTATCCATTTTCCGCTATGGATGGAAGAATCTGGATTCTGTCAGCGACCAGTGAGGCTTTTCCTAAGGCAACACCGCACAATTGCGTCTGCGAGTCTCAGCCGTCTTTTTGCCCCACTTCTTCAGTTTGAAAAACGAGAAATA
>HF988057.1:1088-4255 GCA_000434635.1 Firmicutes bacterium CAG:110
TCCTTCGTTTTCCAAACTTTGAATTGGGACAAAAATCCTGTCTGAGACTTCTTGCTGAATTGTGCGGTGCTACCCTAACGAATTCTTAAATTAAAATTATGATGACAAACTCTGCGGGATATGGTATATTCTCAGTGAAAAAACCGGCAAAGGAGTATCGTCCATGGGGTATGATTATCTGGTCGTGGGGGCGGGGCTGTTCGGCGCTGTCTTTGCCCGGCAGGTGAAGGCGGCGGGGAAGTCCGTGCTTGTGATCGACCGGCGGAGTCACGTCGGTGGCAATGTGTATACCGAGGAAATCGAGGGAATCCAGGTACATACCTACGGCGCCCATATTTTCCACACCAACGACAAGACCGCGTGGGAGTATGTCAACCGGTTCGCGGAATTTAACCGCTACACCAATTCCCCGGTGGCGAATTACCACGGGGAGCTGTACTCCCTGCCGTTCAACATGTATACCTTCAATAAAATGTGGGGTGTGACGACTCCGCAGCAGGCGGAAGCGGAGATTGCCCGTCAACGGAAGGCCGCCGGGATTGCGGAGCCGAAGAATCTGGAGGAACAGGCCATTTCCCTTGTCGGCACGGATATTTACGAAAAGCTGGTGAAGGGCTACACCGAAAAGCAGTGGGGGCGTCCCTGCACGGAGCTGCCCGCCTTCATCATCAAGCGTTTGCCTGTGCGTCTTACCTTTGACAATAACTACTTCAACGCCCGGTTTCAGGGCATTCCCATGGGCGGCTACACCAAAATGGTGGAGAATATGCTGGATGGCGTCGAGGTGCGGCTGAATGTGGACTATTTGGAGCACAGAGCCGAGCTGAACGCGCTGGCGGACAAGGTCGTTTACACCGGCTCTATTGACAGCTACTTTGACTATTGCTTCGGCCCTCTGAGCTACCGCTCCGTCCGGTTTGAGACGGAGGTGCTGGATATGCCGAATTTTCAGGGCAACGCCGTGATCAACTACACCGACCGGGACACGCCCTACACCCGCATCATCGAGCATAAGTTCTTCGAGTTCGGCACCCAGCCGAAAACTGTGGTGTCCCGGGAGTACAGTTCCGAGTGGAAGCCGGGGGTGGAGCCGTACTATCCCGTGAACGATGAAAAGAACAACGCCCTGTATGGAAAGTACAAGGTGCTGGCGGATAAGGAAGACAAAACCATTTTCGGCGGCCGGTTGGGGGAGTACCGCTATTACGACATGGACGCGGTAATCCTCCGGGCGCTGAGCCTTGCCAAATCAGAAATCGAAGGAGAAAGATAAATGAAGCTTCTGACGGTCACAGTACCCTGCTACAATTCTCAGGACTATATGGAGAAGTGCATCCAGAGCCTCCTGCCCGGGGGAAACCGGGTGGAGATCATCATTATTGATGACGGCTCCAAGGATAACACCGGAAAAATCGCCGACGAATATGCCCGGAAATTCCCGGACATTGTGCGGGTCATTCATCAGGAAAACGGCGGACACGGTGAGGGCATCAATCAGGGATTGAAGAACGCCACCGGCACCTATTTCAAGGTCGTGGACAGCGACGACACCCTCAGCCCCGATTTCCCCAAATTTCTGGACGCTCTTGAGGAATGCGAGCGGCAGGGCGGCGTGGATATGGTAGTGACAAACTACTACTACGTCCATTCCGACGGCGACGGGGATCGCTCCATCAACTATTCCGCCGTGTTGCCGGAGAACCGTATCTTCACATGGGAGGATACCAAACCCTTCCGGGTATACCAGATGCTCACCATCCATTCCAGCACTTTCCGCACCGAGATCATGCGTAAATGGGAGCAGCCGCTTCCCAAACATGTTTTCTATGAGGACAACCTGATGATCTATCAGACGATACCCTATGTGCGGAAAATGTACTATCTCAACGCAGACCTTTACCGTTACTGGATCGGCCGGCCGGATCAGTCGGTGCAGTCTGCCGCTCTGGCCAAGCGCCACGCAGATCAGATCCTTGTGACGGAACGGTGCTTCACCACCTGTCATCTGGATGATATCGCCGAACCCCGGCTGAAACGATACATGAAGCACGACCTGTTCATGATGTTCGGCATCTCCATTCTCACGACCCGGCTGAACAAGTCCGCCGAGACGGACGCCGAGCTGAAAAAGATGTGGGAGACCTGCATGGCCTATGACCCCAAGTGGGCGAACTACTTCCGCAAGCGCACGCCGCTGCTGTTCATCAGCGTGCCGGGGCGTGCCGGGCAGGAATTTGCCGGGAGCTTTTACCGGTTTGCCAATAACGTAGTGCGGTTCAATTAAATAAAGAATAGCGCAGGAGCGGCGGGTTTACCGGCTCCTGCGTTTTTTGTCAGAATTTGGCGTATTCCCAAATGGTTACAAATATGTTACAATTGCTGCGCATATATGCGGGGAAGCGGTTGCCGACGGGCTGTAAGCTTCCTGAAAAACCAGAACGAGGTGATTGTTATTCGACGAATTCTGACTTGTACTGTATCGGTTCTGCTCCTTTTGGGAGCGTTCCTTCTGCCGATGCGGGCTGAGGCGGCCACGGCGGATTCCAAAGCCGGTGTCGTGACGACTGCTTCCGGGAAGCTGAACGTGCGAAGCAGCCCGTCCTCCAGCGCAGCGGTGGCCGCGTCGCTGAATAAGGGCAGCTACGTCACGCTGATCTCCAAGTCCGGCGACTGGTGGAAGGTGGAATACGCAAAAGGGAAGTACGGCTACTGCCACGCGGGCTTTATCACGGTGACGGAGGGGACCCCGGTATCCGTGGCGGTAAGCAGCGGCACGCTGAACGTCCGCAGCGGGGCGGGGACGGCCTATGGAAGGGTCGGCGCCCTCAGCAAGGGGGAAACGGTCATCCGTCTGTCCACTGCGAACGGATGGAGCCGCGTCCTTTACGGCGGAACAAAAACCGGATACGTCAGCGCGCAATATCTGTCCGGAAACTATGCTTCAGTGTCCCTGAACGTGCCGAATTTCAAGCAGACGGACGCCCGCTGGGCGGATGTCCGGATCGGTACATCCGGGAAGACCTTTTCTCAGATCGGCTGCGCCACAACGGCGGTGGCAATGATGGAGTCCTTCCGCACGGGAAGAACCATCTACCCCGACGCTATGGCGAAGGAGCTTACCTATACGCCCTCGGGCAGTCTCTATTGGCCGAGCCACTATACGGCGG
>HF988057.1:4264-4557 GCA_000434635.1 Firmicutes bacterium CAG:110
GGCCGAGCCACTATACGGCGGTTACGGACGGTTCCGGGTATCTCAGTACCGTTTATGGTAAGCTGAAGCAGGGAAAACCTGTCTTGCTCGGCGTCAGCAATGCCTATGGCGGTCAGCACTGGGTGGTGGTCACGGGGTATACCGGGGGAAGCAGTCTGTCGGCGTCCGGATTTACCATCCGCGACCCCGGTTCCAATTCCCGGACAAATTTGCAGCAGCTGCTGAATGTGTATCCTTCGTTTTATAAGTTCTTCTATTACTAAAAGTGTGGGGTTGGCAATGTCTGCCAACCC
>HF988057.1:4563-11593 GCA_000434635.1 Firmicutes bacterium CAG:110
GGGGTTGGCAATGTCTGCCAACCCCACTATTCAATATGATTTTTCAGCCATTCAAGAAGCCCATGGTCATCCATATCACCGGCGGCAACGCGGAGAATGACGGAAATCAAATCGTCATCTTCGTAGGAAAGTGTGATGTTGTTGATGTCCAGAAATACGAGCATGGCGTGAGTTCCGATGCGTTTGTTGCCGTCCACGAAAGGGTGATTGTGAATGAGTCCATAACCCAGACGGGCGGCTTTTTCGAGAATTGTGGGGTAGAGCTCCTGTCCGCCGAAGGCTTGCAGCGGCGTGTTGACTGCGGAGTCCAGCAGACCTTCATCACGCAGCCCATCCATGCCGCCGGACTGCGCGATCAGCATGGAATGCAACATCAGAATTTGACGCCTACTGAGAAGCTTCATTTTGCCAGTTCCTCATATACATGCGTGTTGCGCTGCATGAGCTTCGCGGAGGAAGCAAGCACATCGTCGTCGGCTGCCGCCTGCATGGTGTCCGCTTGGTTGAATTCGTAGATGATATACCGGGGCGTGTTGTTTTTCATAATAACGGCGGAACCATACTGGTCAACCAGCCGGGCAACCTTTGAGAAATTCTGATTGGCTACGGAGATGGGAACGATGGTATTGGTATCAATATTCATGGCAATGCCTCCTTTGTTATTAGTATACTCAAATATTAGGATAAAATCAACCTATTTTTGATATCTGTTTATACGAAAAAGACGCGGTCGTGTCGGCCGCGTCTTTTGTCAGTATGTAAATTACAGCAGCGGGATCCCGGCCTTTGCGCAGGCGTCCACAGTTTCGCTGTCCCATACGCTGGACTGTACTTCGCCGATGTGGGCGCAGCCCATCATCAGCATGGACAGACGGCTCTGGCCGATACCGCCGCCGATGGTCAGGGGCAGCTCATTATTCAGCAGCATCTTGTGGAAGGGCAGCGCCCGCCGGTCATCACAGTGGGCGAGGGTCAGCTGGCGGTCGAGAGATTCCGCGTCCACACGGATGCCCATGGAGGAAACCTCCAGCGCTCGGTTCAGCGTTTCGTCCCAGAAGAAAATGTCGCAGTTCAGATTCCAGTCGTCATAGTCGGGGGCGCGGCCGTCGTGGGGCTTGCCGGAGCGGAGAAGTCCGCCGATCTGCATGACGCAGGCAGTCTTATGCTCCCGGACAAAGGCGGTTTCCCGCTGGGAACCGGTTTCCAGACCGGGATACATGTCTTCCAGCTCCTGCGCGGTGATGAAGGTGACCTCCCGGCTCAGCTTGGTGCGCAGCTGGGGGAAGCGAACGTGCAGGCGGTCGTTGGTGTCGCAGATAGCGCCTACAATGGCGCGGACGATGAGCTTCAAAAAGTCCAGGTTCCGGTTTTCCCGGGTAATGATCTTCTCCCAGTCCCACTGGTCGACGTAGATGGAATGGATGTTGTCCAGCGCTTCGTCCCGGCGGATGGCGTTCATGTCGGTGTACAGGCCATTTCCAACGGTGAAATTGTAGCGCTTGAGGGCAAGGCGCTTCCATTTTGCCAGAGAATGCACCACCTGAGCGTCCATGCCCACGGCGGGAATGTCAAAGGCCACAGGCCGCTCGTAGCCGTTCAGGTTATCGTTCAGGCCGGAGCTTTCGGTGACGAACAGGGGCGCGGAGACGCGCTTCAGGTTCAGCGCCTTGGAAAATTCCTGCTGGAACGTCTCCTTGATATAGGCAATGGCGCGCTGGGTGTCGTAGGCGTCCAGCACCGGCTTGTAGTTTTCGGGAATGTAGATTTTGTTCATAAAACGGCATCCTTTCACGGGAAACAATATGCGTCCATTGTATTCTTTTTTTCGGAAAAATCAAGAGGGATTGTTTTGCGCTATCCCTGCCGCAAAACGTCCGCGCCGGAGTATTGGTACAGCCCCTTGGCTCTCCCTCTGGGAGAGCTGTCACCGAAGGTGACTGAGAGGGTATTACGCCTAGTTTCCCCGCTCCGTCCTCGCTTTGCTCGGCCACCGCTCCCATAGGGAGAGGGAAGGGGCGCTGGCATTAGAACAGGCACAGCGGATTATCCCGCTGTGCCTTTCACTATCTGATGCACCCCGCCCATTCCGGCGGTGGCGGCAGTTATGCTTTCGGCGCAAGTGCCTTTTCCGCGAACTCAGTCACGATTTTTTTGTAGCGGGGGGTGTCCACCAGATAGCTGAACCCGTGATCGGCACCGGGGAAGGTGTATCGTGTGACCAGCGCGGGATTTTCTGCCACGATGTCGCTCATTTCGCAGGGGACAAAGCTGTCGCTTTCCCCGTGGATGATGAGAATGGGAATCTTTGCCTGTTTCACTGCCCGGGCGGCGTCCATTTCGTCAACGTCAAAGCCGCCGTATACCCGCCCGCCGATCTTCACAAACGGCCATGCCAAGCGGTCGGGCATGTGCATATCCCTTGCGACCTTGCGGATGATGTCTCCGGGGGAGGAATAGGGGCAGTCGGCGATGATTCCTTTCACGTTTTCGGGCAAGTCCAGCCCGGCAGCCATCAGCACCGTCGCCGCACCCATGGAAACGCCGTAGAGGATAATCTGCACATCTGCACCGAATCGCTCCACGGCGTAGCGTGCCCAGCTTTCCACGTCCCACCGCTCCTGAATGCCGAAGGTGATGGTACGGCCTTCGCTTCTGCCGTGGGCGCGTTCGTCGATGAGCAGGAGATTGTGCCCCATAGAGAAACTCAGCTCACTGCCCCCGGCGAAGTCCGTCAGGGCGCTGCTGCGGTAGCCGTGGAAGCCGATGTCCAGCGGCGCGCCGTCTTTGACGTGGTAATAGCGTCCGAACAGGGTAAGCCCGTCGAAAGATACGATGGAAACCTCCTCGTAGGGACGGTCGCTGAGCTGGCAGAACAGGCGGTTGATCTCCTTGCGGTAGGGGTCATATTTGTGGCTGGCGAAGGTGGAGATTTTGTCCCGCCCCTTTTTCGGGGAGTAGAATGCGATGCGGTAGGTATAGTACCCTCCCATCAGCAAAATTGCCGCGATGGCACACAAAAGAAATAGAAAAACCGTCATATCATAAGCCCCGGATATAGTCCATCAGCTCCGGGAAACTGCCGTATGGATACTGAGAAATGTCCCTGTTTTCTTTATTGATGAGGCAGTCGGTGAGGAGGAATACCTGCATACCAAGGGTTTGGGCGATCATGTCCTCGTTTACGTCGTTGCCCACCATGAGACATTCTCCGGCGTTCAATCCCAGTTTACCCAGAATTTCCCGGTAGTAGTCCGGATTTGGCTTGCAGAAGGAGGAATTATCATATGTAGTGATGAACTCGAAGTCCTCGGGCGTCAGACCGGCCCACCGGACCCGGCTCTGGGTGGCCGTGGGCGGGAAAAGGGGATTGGTGGCAAGCACGGTGCGGTACCCCATGGCGTGGAGGGTGCGAATGGTTTCCGCCGCGGCGGGCTGAAAGCCGCAGCTGTGGCGGCATTCCTGAAATTCCGTTTCGTAGAATTCGTCGTAGAGGGGGACGTCTTCCAATGCGTCCTGACCGAACATGTCGGCGAAGGCTTCCCAGAAGACGGCCTCGTTGCTCTTCCTGCCATCATTGGCGACCATAGCGCCGGTGCCGCGCCAGACGGCCTTGACCAACATCTGAGGGTCGTAGCCATAAGGCACCATTTTGGCTGCCAGACGGTTCAGGTAGTCCTTGACGAACACCTCCTGATCCATGGGAAGCAGTGTGCCGTCCAGATCAAAAAGAATTGTGGTGAGCATCGTTTTAACCTCGCAATTCATATTTTCCAGAATTATACAGCAGCCGCCGTCCCATTTCAAGTGTGGGACGGCGGCTGCATTGTAAACTTTTATTCGGAAGTGGACTCCACGCCGACGGCCATGATGTCGTAAGGCGTCGTCTGATAGACAAAGTAGTTCAGCCAGTTGCTGAACAGCAGATGGGCGTGTCCCCGCCAGCGGACGACGGGGCGCTGGGTGTCATCGTCGTTGGGATAGTAGTTCGCCGGGACGTGGATGGGCAGACCCTGCGCTTTGTCCCGGAGGTATTCCTTTTCCAGCGTGTCCGCATCGTACTCGGCGTGGCCGGTGACGAAAATCTGACGGCCTTCCTTGTTCATGGCGGCGTAGACCCCGGCATCCGGAGAGGAAGCCAGAATTTTCAGGCCCGGAACGGCTTCAATGTCGGCGCGCTCCACGGTGGTGTGCCGGGAGTGGGGAATCCAGAATTCGTCGTCGAAGCCCCGGAGCAGAATGGCACGCTTGTAGTCCGCGTGATGGGGGTACACGCCGAACAGCTTTTCCGGGAGGGCTTTTTTCTGAATGCCGTAGTGGTAGTAAAGTCCCGCCTGCGCGCCCCAGCAGATGTGGAAGGTGGAATGGACGTTGGTTTTGCTCCACTCCATGATCTGGCACAGCTCCGGCCAGTAGTCCACCTCTTCAAAGGGCATCTGCTCCACCGGCGCGCCGGTGATCACCATGCCGTCGAATTTCCGGTCTTTCAGTTCGTCGAAGGTTTTATAGAAATTCAGCAGATGCTCCTGCGGGGTATTTTTGGAGCGGTGGGAGGAGACCATCATCAGCTCCAGATGCACCTGCAGGGGCGTATTGCCGAGCAGACGGCTGAGCTGGGTCTCCGTGACGATTTTCGTTGGCATGAGATTCAACAGCACGATTTCCAGAGGGCGGATGTGCTGGGTCTCTGCCCGGGTCTTTCGCATAACGAAAATGTTTTCCTGCTGCAGAATGCCCGCTGCCGGCAGGTCGTTGGGAATCTGAATGGGCATACGCTTTCCTCCTGATTACACGTTCTCCAATGCCTGCGCGATGTCCTCGATAAGATCCTGCGCGTTTTCCAGACCGCAGCTCAGACGGATGAGGTCGGCACCGACACCGGCGGCGTCCAGCTCCGCGTCGGTCATCTGACGGTGGGTGGAGGAAGCGGGGTGCAGGCAGCAGGTGTGGGAATCGGCTACGTGGGTCTCGATGGCACCCAGTTTCAGGTGCTTCATGAAGGTCTCGGCCGCCTTCCGGCCGCCGTAAAGGCCGAAGGAAATGACGCCGCAGGTGCCGTTCGGCATGTACTTATGGGCAAGATCGTAATATTTGTCGCCCTTCAATCCGGCGAACTTCACCCACTTGACCTTCTCGTGACCTTGCAGATATTCCGCCACGGCCTGGGCGTTGGCGCAGTGCTGCTTCATGCGGAAGGGCAGGCTTTCCAGACCCAGATTCAGCAGGAACGCGCTCTGGGGGGACTGGACGCAGCCAAAGTCCCGCATCAGCTGGGCGGTACACTTGGTGATGAACGCGCCGCCGAGACCGAAGCGCTGGGTGTAGGTGACGCCGTGGTAGCTGTCGTCGGGGGTACACAGGCCGGGGAACTTGTCCGGGTAGGCCGTCCAGTCGAACTTGCCGCTGTCCACGATGGCGCCGCCCAGAGCGGAGGCGTGACCGTCCATGTACTTGGTGGTGGAGTGGGTGACGATATCCGCGCCCCACTGAAAGGGCTGGCAGTTGATGGGGGTGGCGAAGGTGTTGTCCACAATGAGAGGAACGCCGTGGGCGTGGGCGGCCTTGGCGAATTTCTCAATGTCCAGCACCGTCAGGGCGGGGTTGGCGATGGTCTCGCCGAACACGGCTTTGGTGTTGGGACGGAAGGCGGCGTTCAGTTCTTCCTCGGTGCAGTCCGGGTCGATAAAGGTGGTTTCCAGACCCATTTTCTTCATGGTGACGGAGAAAAGGTTGAAGCTGCCGCCGTAGATGGCGGAGCTGGCAACGATGTGATCGCCGCATCCGGCGATGTTGAACACCGCCATGAAGTTGGCCGCCTGTCCGGAACCGGTGAGCATGGCGGCGGTGCCGCCCTCCAGCGCGCAGATCTTGGCGGCGACGGCGTCGCAGGTGGGATTTGCCAGACGGGAGTAGAAATAACCCTCGGCTTCCAGATCAAAGAGCTTTCCCATATCCTCGGAGGTGTCGTACTTGAATGTGGTACTCTGGACGATGGGGATCTGGCGGGGCTCGCCGTTTTTGGGCGTATAACCGGCCTGAATGCACAGTGTTTCGGGGCGCAGCTTGGAATCCATGAGAAATCACCTCATAATGTAATTTTTGTCTATTGTAATCGTTCGGAGGGCGTTTGTCAACGCCTGACCGACAGGTTTGCGCTGACGCAGAAAAACCACCGCAATTCCGATAGAATTGCGGTGGACAAAATGGCGGAGTGAGAGGGATTTGAACCCTCGCGCGCTTTTTAGACGCCTACTCCCTTAGCAGGGGAGCCCCTTCGGCCTCTTGGGTATCACTCCGAATAAAAAGAAAACTATTCACTTGATTGCCAAAGTATTCTAGCATATGGCAGAATGTTTGTCAAGCACTAATCTCGCCCCTGCGTCAAAGCTCTTGACAATTTTCCCTCTGGATGATATATTTTATGAAGTCTGGAGAGATGTCCGAGCGGTTTAAGGAGCCAGTCTTGAAAACTGGTGATGGGGCAACCCACCGTGGGTTCGAATCCCACTCTCTCCGCCACAATACAGCTCATTGCGTGTGCAGTGGGCTGTATTCTTTTGACTTGGTGCTTGCAGGAGGGCGAGACCGTGGACAAAATGTACGCGGACAGGGAAACGATTCTGGCCATGGCGCGTGCCGGGGAATTTGTTCCGTGCAGTTATCTGGAAAGGCTGTTTGAATTCTGTTGACAAGTGGTTTTTGCCGATTTATAATGTTCCCTGAAAGGAAGTGTCGGATGATGGCGGTTCGGCTCAATGATGACAAGGAACTGGTAAAAACCATTCGGGAAGGTCTGAAGCACACGGGAGGCTACTGCCCCTGTCGGCTGGAGCGGACGGAGGACAATAAGTGCATCTGTAAGGAATTCCGGGAGCAGATCGCAGACCCGAATTTCAAGGGCTATTGCCACTGTATGCTCTATTACAAGGATTGACAAATAATTGTTGACAAATTTCGCCTGCTGTGATACGATATCCGAGCGCTGAGGGAAACCGGCAGGCAGATATGGGCGAGTGGTGGAATTGGTAGACTC
>HF988058.1 GCA_000434635.1 Firmicutes bacterium CAG:110
GCAGCGCCTCGATGGCTGGGAAAACGCGGTGAATTCCTTCCGGGTGGATTATGACTGTGACATCTATAATCACCGGCTCCAACGCCCACCTGCTGTCCTCGGAGCTTTCCACCTACCTGTCGGGGCAGTATGTGGAGATCAAGGTACTGCCTCTGTCCTTCCGGGAGTTTCTGGATTTCCACGGATACACCATTACGGATTCGCTCCTGCTTCGCAAGCTGATGATGTTCCTTGCGGATAATATCGGCAACAGTGTCTCCGCAACCTCTATTGGAAATACCCTGGTCAGCGAGGGATTGCTGACGGAAGGCAATCGAAAAGTCAAACCCGCAACCCATACCATTCAGGCTTATTTCGAAGCGCTGAAGGATTCCTATATCTCCTATGAAATCAAGCGGTTTGACATTAAGGGGAAGGAATCCCTGAAAATCCTCGGCAAGTATTATGTCGTGGATACGGGACTGCGGAATTATCTGCTGCGCCAACCGGTATTTCCCTTTGCTGCCGGCACAGTCACAGGGGTGAAAAAATTTTTGATATCCGATGAAATCCATGATATGATAAAATCATAGAGATGAGATAGGGCTATTACTTTGGAGGTAACTTGTGGATACAAAAGAATCACAAAGCTGGAGACCATTTTTCTTTCTGATTATTGTGATACTCTTCCTTTTCGCCGCAACAGCGGGCGTACTGTCCTATATCCGGCACCTCGCAAATGCTTCTGTGTCTGCGAAAGAGGAGCCTTTTCAGGAATGCAGCCGTCACTACGCCTTTGTCATATCCTCCAGGGACGATATTTTCTGGGAGGAAATCTTTAATCAGGCCAGGCTTTACGGGAGCACAAGGGGCATTTACCTGGAGTGGATAGGAAAAGATCTCACTGTGGACTACACGAAGAAGGAGCTTTTGGAGATCGCGATTGCTTCCGGCGTGGATGGCATTATTTTGGAGGGGGATGGAAGCGAAGATATCAGAGAGCTGATCGCGGAGGCCAACAAGGTATCCATTCCGGTCGTCACTGTCCTCTCCGACTGCAGCGGAAGCCAGAGGAAGAGCTTTGTAGGAATTGACAGCTATGATGTGGGACGTGAATATGGACGGCAGATTATCCGCGAGGCCAACAGCAATACGAAGGAAGCCCTGATCCTGATGAACGCGGCAGCGGAGGACACGGGGCAGAACATCATTTTCAACGGGATTCAAGAGACGCTGGCCAACGAGGGAAACCATTTGAATCTCACCCTGACCGCACAGGCAGTTATGGCGGATTCCCAGTTTGGGGGAGCAGAAGAAATACGCAGCATTTTTCAGGAGTATTACCTGCATCCGGAGACCATGCCGGAAATCATCGTCTGCCTCAACGAGCAGAACACTGTCAGCGTATGTCAGGCAGTAGTCGATTTCAACCTGGTTGGACAGGTGGATATTCTGGGCTATTTTGCCACTGAGACCATTCTGAACGCAATCGACCGGAATGTCATTACGGCATCTATCGCCGTGGATACACAGCAGTTGGGCATCAGAAGCTTGGAGGCGCTGGATGAATACCTGGAGACGGGCTATGTGAGCGATTTTGTGGCAATGGATGTAAACACAGTAACGAAGGACAATGTGAAGGGGTATCTGCACAATGCGAGTCCAGACAAAGGATAACCACGGCACGCCGTTTATCAGCATCCGAAATAAGCTGCTTGTCATATTTATGATTCCGACAATCATGCTTCTGAGCATTAATGCCTATATCAATGCCGAAATCAATACCATGATAGATGATATCAGCGGCATCTATGCGAGCAATACGATGCTGAATGAGCTGCAAATCAGCCTGACGCAGGTGCACCACTACCTGGAAACATTCCTGGATACCCGGGATACGGAGGCTATTGAGGGATACTTGCGGAATCAGCAGGAGTTTTCAAACAGATTGGAGCAGCTCAACGGGCGGCTGCTGGACGACGACAGCATGATTACACAAAAAAATATCCGCAGTATCTCCGAAAAATATATCCGGACAGCGGACCGGGCGGTTGAGGCCAAGCGCGGGCGGAACGTAGTGAAGTATAAGGAATACTACGATGACGCGGATCGCCTGTTCTCCTATATCAATTCTTACATATACAGCTTGAACAGCCGCCAGCTGCAGTGCAATTCGCATAACTATGAGGCGTTGTTTACCTCCCTGAAATATTCAGAAACAGCGAATCTTACCATATTATGCATGACCAGCGCGCTGGTGACCCTTCTGGTATTCCTATTGACCAGAGGCATTACAGACCCGCTGCAGCGTCTGGCGGAAGCCGCTGAGCAGGTAGCCAACGGCAGCCTGGTCGCGGAGGTCTCTGGCCCGGTGACCAACGATGAGGTTGGAATCGTGACCGCGGCGTTCAATCAGATGGTGGTCAGCCTGAAGGACAACATGGAGCAGGCCAGACAGCGCATTGCGTTGGAAAGCGCAATGAAAGAAAAACAGCTTCTGATGGAGGCGCATCTGAAAGATACACAACTGAAATATCTCCAATCCCAGATCAATCCCCACTTCCTGTTCAACACACTCAATGCCTGCGCACAGTTGGCTATGCTGGAAGGGGCTGACCGAACCTATACCTATGTGCAGAATGTGGCGGACTTCTATCGATACAATGTGCGAAAAAAAGACGGTGTTGCGACTCTTGCCGAGGAGATCGGCCTGGTGAACAACTATATCTATATTATCAACGTCCGTTTCTCCGGTGAAATTCATTTCATAAAGGAGATTGAGGAGGGCGTAACGGATGTCCCTATGCCGGCTATGATTCTGCAGCCGCTGGTGGAGAACAGCATCAATCATGGCCTGAGAGATGTGGAATGGGAAAAAAAGATATGGCTTTCCGTTTACAGGGAAAATGACCGAATCTGCGTCAGCGTCAGGGACAACGGCATCGGGATCAGCCCGGAACAGACGCAGAGCATTCTGAATAATGATCTCAACGGGAATGGTTTGCAGGAGCACACCACCGGCGTTGGACTCCGGAATGTGATCGGACGGTTGAGGCTGTTTTACAATCGGGACGATGTGATGGAGATCACCAGTACGGGTTCCGGCATGGGAACGGAAGTTGCCGTTTTTATACCGGTTTAGGGGAGGAAAAGCCATGTATAAAATCATGATCGCGGACGATGAGGGAATCGTGATTGACGCGCTGAAATTTATCATTGAAAAGAGTTTCGGAGAGACCTGTCAGGTGCGGTCTGCCAAGACCGGAAGAAGTGTGATTGAACTTGCGGAGAGCTTTCGCCCGGACATTGCGCTGATGGATATTCAGATGCCGGGTATCAATGGAATTGAAGCCATGAAGGAGATCCGCAAGACCAATAAGGACATCATTTTCATCGTGATTACCGCCTATGACAAGTTCGACTATGCCCGGGAAGCGGTTGGACTGGGGGTAATGGAATATGTCAACAAACCCATTGACCGGGTGAAAATTACCCGGCTTCTGGAACAGGCCATGGAGAGAATTAACGGGGAGCGGGAGCGGCGGAGCAACGACCTTCGGGTGAAAGAGCAGCTGGCAACGGCGACACCGATTGTGGAAAGCGGCTTCATTTACTCCGTGCTGTTTCGGCAAAATTACGTCCGGGAAGTTTCTCAGTTCAAAGATCTGCTGGGGGTTACGGAGGACAGCGGCTTCATGATGGTCATTGAATATGACGCTCAGAAGGAGACTGGAACGCTTTCCAACACGGTGGATCTCAGTGTCCAGATGTATAAGAATGACGTCCGGCTCCGGGAAACGATTAAGGAGTTCTTTCCTGCGGTCATTGGACCACAGATGGCGAATACCGTGATCCTGTTTGTACCCTGTGCCCGCTGCCCCGCAGAACAGGAATACGAGCAGAGAATTCAGGTCATCCAGAAAGCCCGCCAGATGGCGAGAAAACTCCAGGACATTGTGGATGCCAGATTCCGTGTTGGAATCGGCTCCGTGAAAAGTCTGGAAGACGCCCATACTTCCTATACGGAAGCGGTAAGCTCCTTCCAGTTTTCCTCCGGAAGCGTGGCGCATGCCGGAGACCTCCCACTGTCCTGCGGCTATGAGGAGGACTACCCCGTTGAAACAGAAAAGGCAATCTTTGAGTGTGTGCAGAGAGGCGACGTGGCGGGAACTGTCGCGGAATCCAATCGTTTTTTTGAATGGATGTCCGGGAAATGGCAGGAAGACCCACAGGACGTGCGGCTGAAAGCTCTGGAATACGTCCTGTGGGCTGAGCGAATCTCTTACCGAAACGGTGGGCGAACCTATCACTTTGCTTCCCGGCGCGACTATCTGTCTGCTGTATTGAGTGCGCCGACTCTCGAGGAACTTCGGATCTGGTTCCTTCAGAAGATGCGGGCAGCGGCTGTAAACCTGACTGAAAGCAGGGAGAAGAACTCCGCTGGACTAATCAAGCAAGCGCAGGAGTATATTCGGGCGCATTTCGCCCGAGATCTGTCTCTGGACAATGTTTCCCGTCAGGTCAATGTCAGCCCGTATTATTTCACCAAGCTGTTCAAGGAGGAGACGGGGCAGACCTTTGTGGAGTATCTGACCAGCATTCGGATGGAAAAGGCCAAGACGCTGCTGAACACAACGGATAAGAGCATGAAAGAAATCTGTACCGCCGTTGGATACTCCGACCCCAATTACTTCAGCCGTTCCTTCAAGAAAAACACCGGGGAGACACCTACAGAGTACAGGGGGAAACGATGGACATGAGAATCGCTGATCGCTTGAGAGCTGCCTTGGCGGCAGCCCTGCTTCTGATCCTGATGACAGGCTGCGGTTCGGAGCCGAAAGCATCGCCGGACACGCAGGAGGCATGCCTCCAGATCGGTATGCTTTTTGATAACTTTGTCATGGAACGATGGGAAAGAGACCGCGATGTGTTCGTGTCTGCCGCACGGGAGCTGGGCGCAGAAGTAAATGTACAGAACGCGAACGGAAGTGTAGAAGAACAGGTCAAACTGATGGAATACTTTATCCAGAAAAAAGTAGATGCCATCGTGATCGTGCCAATTGACTCCGCTCCTCTTTTGGAGACCGTCCAAAAAGCACAGAGTGCCAATATCAAAGTGATCGCCTACGACCGACTTATTGTGGGTGCGCATCCTGACCTTTATATCACCTTTGACAACAGAAAGGTAGGGGAACTGATGGCACAAACGCTTTTGAGCAATACAGAAACGACATCCGACCTTCTTTTGATCTGCGGCCCATTGACAGATCATAACGTGCTGGAGGTCGAGGAAGGCTTCCTGTCGGAAATCCAGGGGAAGGACGTAAGTGTTCTGGATACCTATTACACCGACGGATGGAAGCCGGAGAATGCCGGAGCCTACATCCGGGAGCATCGTGAGCTGGTGGAGTCCGTTTCCGGCATTATGTGCGGCAATGACAATCTGGCCGGGGCGGTGGTGGACGCGCTTGCGGAGCAGCGCCTGGCAGGAAAAGTCCGCGTAGTTGGTCAGGATGGAGATCTGGCAGCCTGCCAGCGGATTGTGGAGGGCACCCAGTCCATGACGGTATACAAGCCGGTGGACAAGCTGGCTTCCCGGGCAGCGCAGGAAACGGTACGCCTGATAAAGGGCGAAACCCTTGAATGTGAATATTTCCTTACAGAAGACGGGGATCAGATTCCCTATATCCGTCTTGCGCCTGTTGCCGTTACACTGGACAATATGCAGAGCGTTATCATTGACAGCGGATTTCATTTGAGAGAGGATGTGTACCTGAACCGACCGGATTTGATGAAACCGTAAATCGGATAAGGGAAGCTCTGAATTGAAGCAGCGGGAGAACTGGTTGGTATTACCGGTTCTCTCGCTGCGTTTGTGTATTTAGCACAAATATCACCCCCGGGAATTTTGTTATTATGATGAATATGTAGCAATTTTCAAACCTATTAAACAGCGATAACGCAAAACAATGCTATTTCCGGCAAAACATTTTCAGAATGCACAGGAATGTGAAGAATGTGTAAAACAAATTCATCATTATTTATGATAAAGTCAAACCATCAAAGGCCGGAGCAAATTCTGACGGCCGATAATAAGGAGGGTTTTCTATGAAGAAAAAGTTGATTAGTCTGCTCTGTGTGGCATCCCTACTGATCGGCCTGCTGGCCGGCTGCGGTAGTTCCGGCAGTGCACAGACCGCCAACGGAGCGAAGCCTGCCGCTGATAAGTCTGCGAGCGGAACCATTCAGGTTGGCATCGTGCTGCCTACCAAGGATGAGCCCAGATGGCTGCAGGATCAGGCACAGTTTGAGTCCATCCTGAGCGATGCCGGATTCACTAACCAGGTCATGTTCAGCCAGGGTTCTTCCGCGACTGAAAAGACAAACGTTGAGACGCTGATCTCCAAGGGAATTTCCGTGCTGATTATCTGCGCGCAGGACGGTGCTGCTGCCGCAGCTGCCGTTGAAGCGGCCAAGGCTGCCGGTGTGACCGTTATTGCTTATGACCGGCTGATCACCGGTACGGACGCGGTTGATTACTATGTGACATTCGACAGCTTTGCGGTCGGCGCGGCTCAGGGTCAGTATCTGGTAGACAACGCCCCTGCGGGCAACGGCATCCCCCTGTACCTGTACGCCGGCGCGGCTACCGACAACAACGCGTTTATCTTCTTCGAGGGCGCCTGGAGCGTGCTCCAGCCCAAGATTGCTGACGGAACCTTTGTGATTGAGAACTCTTCCGAGGCAGAGGCTCTGCAGAACAAGGCTGAGCTCACCCGTGACGAAGTCGGCAAAATCGTCGGTCAGGTTACGACGGATTGGGATTTCAATGTTGCTAAGTCCAAGGCAGAGGCCAATCTGACCGCTGTTGGCGCGGACAAGAAGGGCGACGTTCTGGTTCTCGCCCCCAATGACGGCACTGCCCGTTCTATCGCGGATGTGTTCGCCGCTGACAAGGATGTCTCCAGCTACGTAATCACCGGTCAAGATTCTGAGAAGGCTTCTGTCCAGTATGTGATCGATGGCAAGCAGTCCATGACCGTGTTTAAGGACACCCGCACCTTGGCAGCTGATTCCGTCGCGATGGCAATGTCCATTCTGAACGGCGAAACGCCCAAGACCGATACCACCTACAACAATGGTGTAAAGGATGTCCCCGCAAAGCAGACTGACATTGTCGTTGTAACGAAGAGCAACGTGAAAGAAGCACTGATCGATTCCGAGTACTATGACGCATCTGACTTCACCGGTCTGTAATTTCTAAGGGAAGAAAGTTACCATATGCGAAAGGCCGGCTTTTGGCTTCAAAAAGCCGGCCTTTTGGCAGATTTGATACGAATTCTCGATGAAATAGTTTAATTGTTCTCAAGAAGGCACCGCCTGCTGGCGTTGCCGAATATGTGATTTTCGAAATGGGAAATCACATATTCCCATCTCATATGATTCTCTAAAAAAATGCTTAATCCGAATTGATGAAACATATTAAAAGAGAATCAGCATGAATGAACTGTATTGCCGCCGGGAGGCGGACGATCGAAAGGAGGCAGGGCATGAGCGAATATATTCTGGAAATGCGCGGCATCACAAAGACATTTCCGGGTGTAAAGGCCCTGGACAATGTGAATTTTAAAGTCAGGCGGGGAGAAATTCACTGCCTCGTCGGAGAAAACGGAGCCGGAAAATCAACACTGATGAAGGTCCTCTCCGGCGTTTACCCGCACGGAACCTATGAGGGAGATATTGTCTACAACGGAGAGGTTCAGCAATTTCGATCCATTGCGGACAGCGAGGAGCAGGGAATCTCGATTATCTATCAGGAGCTTGCCCTGGTTCCGGAACTCTCAATTTATGAGAATATCTTTTTCGGGCACGAAATTATGTCCGGTCATCATATTGACTGGAACGAAACCATCGTTAGGGCGAAAGAGGTCCTGAAAAAGGTGCGGCTGGATGTGGATCCTTCCACAAAGGTGAAGAATCTGGGTGTCGGTACACAGCAGCTGGTGGAGATTGCCAAGGCACTCTCTAAAAATGTAAAACTGCTGATTCTGGATGAGCCTACGTCATCCTTGAATGAGGATGACAGCCAAAACCTGCTGCAACTGATTCGAGAACTGAAGGAACAGGGCGTTACCTGCATCATGATTTCTCACAGACTGAAGGAAATCATAGAAATCGCGGATACCATTACGGTACTGCGGGACGGCGCTACGATCTGTTCCATGGATGCCAGAGAGACAGCGGTGACCGAGTCCGAAATCATCAAGCACATGGTCGGTCGGGAGATTGACAATATCTACCCGAAGCGGGAGCAGCAAAATATTGGAGACATCAGCTTTGAGGTTCGCAACTGGACTGTCGAGGATTCCGCAACGGGTAAGGAAATCCTTCACAACGTCAATCTGAATGTCAGAAAAGGCGAAATTGTCGGCCTTCAGGGCCTGATGGGTGCGGGACGTACGGAATTTGCCATGAGCATTTTTGGCAATCCCTCACATTACCATATTAAAAGCGGAGAAATTTTCCTGAATGGAGAAAAGGTTTCCTTCGACAAGCCGCGGGATGCCATTAAGAAGGGAATCGCTTATGTTTCCGAGGATCGCAAGGGTAACGGTCTGGTGCTGATTCAGAATATCAAGTACAACATCACTCTGGCGGATTTGGAATGCCTTCAGAATGGCTTATCGATAGACGAAAATAAAGAAATTCAGATGGCCAATGAGCTGAAATCTTCTATGAACATCAAAGCGCCTTCCATTATGCAAAAAGTAGGCAACCTCAGCGGTGGAAACCAACAGAAGGTGCAGCTGGCAAAATGGCTGTTTGCAAAGCCGAAAGTCCTGATTTTGGACGAACCCACCCGGGGAATTGACGTCGGTGCAAAATATGAGATCTACACGCTGATGAATCGGCTTGTAGAAGAAGGCATGAGCATTATAATGATTTCCTCTGAGCTGCCTGAGGTTTTGGGAATGAGCGACAGACTGTATGTCATGTCGGGCGGCAGCATTACCGGTGAACTGTCGGCGGAGGAAGCCGATGAAAGAAAAGTCATGGCTATGGCTGTCAGATCATAGGAGGTTTCGGAATGGAAAAGACGACACAAAACGAGTCGGAAAAGAAGAGCTTTATCAGTGAACTTTTTTGCCTCGCAAAGACGAATATCAGAGATTACATGATGTATATCGCCCTGGTAATCATCATGATATTCTTTAACTGGAAGACCCAGGGCGCCTTTTTACAGGCAGCCAACATAAGCAATCTGATCAAGCAGGTCGGCTATGTGGCAGTCCTTGCCATCGGTATGACCCTGATTCTGATTTTGAAGCACATTGATCTTTCTGTAGGCTATGTAGCCGGCTTCTCGGGAGCCATTGCCGCGATTCTGATGACGCAGTTTGGAGTTAACGAGTGGGTCGCTATTTTGGCTGTCTTGGTGCTTGGCCTTTGCATTGGTCTCTATCAGGGCACATTGGTAACAAGAGTTGGCGTCCCCGCGTTCGTTACGACATTGGCCGGTATGTTTATTTTCCGCGGCCTGCTGAGCCGTGCCCTTCAGAAAACCGGCACCATCATTGTTCCGAACAAGGGCTTCAATGCCCTGTCCAACGGATTCATCCCTGACATTCCCGGCGTGGGCCTTGGATTCCATCTGCTCACCGTTCTGATCGGAGTCATTCTTGTCGCCGTTCTGATTTTCACGCAGGTTAAGGCCCGTCAGAATAAGCTGAAGTATCATTTCCATGTAACTTCCATGCCGGTATTCCTGCTGGGTATTGTCCTTGAGTCAGCGATTATCATGTATGTTATTTGGATACTGGCAAATTACAGCGGCCTGCCCTGGACGGCTGTAATTGTAGCAGCGGTGCTGCTGAGCTACAATTACTTGCTGAGCAAAACAAGACTGGGCCGGTACATCTATGGTATCGGCGGCAATGACCAGGCGGCAGAATTGTCAGGCGTCGATGTCAAAAAGGTGACGCAGTTTGCATTCTGCTCGATGAGTGTCCTTGCCGCATTGGCTGGTGTCCTCTACACGTCCCGTCTCCAGTCTGCGACTCCTACAGCGGGCAATGCCTTTGAGATGGACGCAATTGCTTCTTCCTATATTGGCGGCACCGCTGTCAGCGGCGGCATTGGCAAAGTGACAAACGCTGTCGTAGGCGCCTTCGTGATCGTGTCTCTGACAAACGGTATGAATCTGATGGGTGTTGATATCTCCTATCAGTACATTGTAAAGGGCATTATTTTTGTAATTGCAGTTGCTTTTGACGTGCGCAGCCGCCGCAAAGCAAAGTAAAGGATCAGCAGTGCGGAAAAAGACCTCTTTCGGCGTCCCTTCGTGGGACGTTCCCGCAGATTTTTTTGCTGCGCAGTACCGCAGTCCGGCTGGATAACGCTCCTGATACTAGGGCAGCACCGCGCAATTGCGTCTTCGAGTCTCAGCCGCCTTTTTGCCCCACTTCCGCAGTTCCGAAAATGGGAAATATTGCGCAGCCGTTGCCAGCGCA
>HF988059.1:0-2039 GCA_000434635.1 Firmicutes bacterium CAG:110
AGGCTCGATTCCTTTCAGCAAGTAAAGGAACTGTGTTCCTATTGCGGCGTTCGCTTTGGCTGGGATTACACAGTCCTCCGCAAACAGTCCCGGCGGAATAACGCTCCCCATAAATGGGAAAAATCAACCATGTAGATTGGAGGGAAAATATGGGCAAGCTCCAAATTAACAATATAACATACGTTGTTCAACGTGAATTTGTCGGTGAAAAAACACCTTCCGATCTGATCCGTGAGCGCATTCGCCAAGCACATTGCCAGTCTTTACCTTTGACAACTCCGGCTTCCCATGTGTATAATTCAGGCGAAAGCACCTCAACGACGAGGTATGCTAAATGAATTCAACAACATCTAACCATTTTCCAACTGCAAATTTTTCTCTAAGGAGGTATACAAGCACAACTTCTCTCTCCCTTGCCTACGCCTACTATAGATTGTCTCAGGAAGAAGCGCAGGACGGGCAGTCCTCTGCCAGTATCATTAACCAGAAGAAAATCGTTGAAGCCTACTGCGCTCAGCGTGGAATCGTTCTTCTGGATTCCTTTGTCGATGACGGTTGGTCAGGCAGCAATTTTGAACGTCCCGGTTTTCAGAAAATGATGAAAGCTTTACAGGCCGGGAAAGCAAATATGGTCATAACCAAAGACCTCTCCCGCTTGGGGCGTGATATGCGGGAGGCCAGCTACTATGCCGAGCAGTTCTTTCCGGAGCACCAGATTCATTATGTAGCCATTGCTGACAATTTTGATTCTGAATTGGAGAATATTATGGCTCCTTTTCAGTTCGCAATGAATGAGGTATACCTGCGTGACGGCTCCAGAAAGGTTAAGGATGTTCTGCGGATGAAGCGAAGCAAAGGCGAATACTGTGCCTGCCCACCCTTTGGCTACAAGAAAGACCCCCGCAACAGAGATCGGTTGATCCCGGACGAGGAAACCGCGCCAATCGTCGCGCAGATTTTCCAACGCTCCGCCGCAGGCGACTCCTGCATCAAAATTGCGCAGGATCTCACGGAAGCCGGTGTGATCACGCCTCTTAAATACCGGGTACTATACCGCGACAACTTTTCCGACACAGGTGCCGCCCGCGCCACGGATTGCTGGAATTACACCACGGTAAAGCGTATCATCAAGAATCAGGTCTACCTTGGCAATACGCTGCTTGGGAAAACCCGCAAGGCAAGCATTAAGTCCCGCAAAAAGATTTCCATTCCGCAGGAAGATTGGGCCATAACGTCCAACACGCACGAACCTCTCGTTGATCAAATGACCTTTGGCAAGGCACAAGCAAACCTCGGAAAAGGCAGCCGCGACTACCGTCAATACGACCAGGTGCGGAAAAGCATTTTCGGTGGTATCGCCGTTTGCAGCCGTTGTGGATATTCACTGTGTTCTTCCGGGACGGTTTACAAGGGCGAGCGCGAAAAATACTGGTTTCTTTCCTGCAACCACAAAAGCAAGCGGTTTGAAAACCCCTGCGAGGGCGTGAATATTAAATACGCCGACCTTCTTGAAGTAGTTCGTCAGGATTTGAACAGCCTGATCAAGTTGTCTGACAAAGAAATCAGTAAGCTGGTAAATCAGGTCTTGGAAGAAATCAACGACGAATCCGCCAAAAAAGTGCGCGAGGCAAAAATCGAAAAAGCCAAAGCACGCCTGAATGTCATTAACCGGACAATCGGAAAGCTGTACACCGACAACGCCGAAGGGAAGCTGGCTGATTCCAGATTGGAAGTCATGGTCGCCGACCTTGAAAAAGAAGCCTCCGGCCTCGAAAAAGCTTTGGAAGTCCTCTGTGCGCCGCCCCCTGACGATGACATCCGTTCCAATTACAAAAGGTTCTTTGATCTTGCCAAGCAATACTCCACCATTGAGGTTCTGGATCGGGACACTCTCCTGACTTTCGTCGAAAAAATTGAAGTAGGGCCTAAGATATTACCCGATGGGTACGTCAGAGCACCCCGGAAAAATGCCACATATCAGCAAAGTGTTAAAATATATTACAAATTCATTGGGTGTCTGCATCTTGAACCCCTTCAAA
>HF988059.1:2071-2302 GCA_000434635.1 Firmicutes bacterium CAG:110
ACCCCTTCAAAATTTCCCTCAAAACAGGGTGATTTCAGAACAATCTGAGGCAATTTGACGTTCACTATGTAAAAGAGACATCAAGGGAGGTTGGCGTGAACCTGACCAACGGTTACAACGGTCACCTGACCTCCCGCGAAGCCGGCTCCGTCGGCGGCCAGATGGTCAAGAAGATGATCGAGGCTTACGAGCAGGGTCTGCAGTAACGCAAACAGGGCGCTCTTTCAGAGC
>HF988060.1 GCA_000434635.1 Firmicutes bacterium CAG:110
TGCTGTCTGCAAAGCCTTGATTTTACTGGTTTTCTACTACCATCCTTATCAAAGCCTTGCTAAGGTGGGCATTCTGGACAAAGCCTATACCCGCTGCGACCAGCTGTCCGGCGGCCAGCAGCAGCGTGTTGCGCTGGCGCGTACCCTGAACCAGAACCCCAAGATCATTCTGGCCGACGAGCCGGTGGCCTCCCTTGACCCCATCACCGCCAAGCAGGTCATGGAGGACTTTGTCCGCATCAACAAGGAATACAACATTTCCATTCTGCTGAACATCCACCATGTTGACCTTGCCCTCAAATACTGTGACCGGGTCATCGGCGTCCGTGCCGGTGAGATCGTCTTCGACGGCCCCGCCAGCACCATTACGCAGGAGCAGATCGACGCGGTCTACAACGGCACCAAGGTCCCCACCATGGGCGATGGAGAATGAGTATGGACAACGAAAATACCGCTCTCTACAGAGAGACACTCTTCGATAAGATATTCAAGCCGCAGGTCATTACGCTGGAAAACGGACACACCGTCCGCCGCCCCAGAAGCCGCACCCCGCTCATTGTGATCTGTCTGGCGCTGGCCATCGTGTGGGCGCTGAAAATGACCGGCTTTGATCTCGCGGTCATCGTCAGCCGGTTTTCCAAGATGCTGGACCTGCTGAAAAAGATTTTCCATCCCAACTGGGAGTTCTTCCCCAAGGTCGTCAGCCCCCTGCTGGACACCATCAAGATGTCCATTCTGGGTACGGTCATCGGCTGCGCCATCGCCATGCCGGTGGCAATTCTCGCTTCCTCCAACATCAACCGCAACGCGGTGATCGTCAGCATTTTCCGCTTCATTCTGGCGCTGATCCGTACCCTGCCCACGCTGGTCATCGCGCTGGTGTGCGCGTTGATCTTCTCTCTGGGCACCTTCTCCGGCACGGTTGCCATCGCCATTTTCACCTTCGGCGTCGTGTCCAAGATGCTGTACGAGAGCATCGAGACCATCGATATGGGGCCTTTTGAGGCCATGGAGGCGCTGGGCGCCAATAAATTTCAGGCATTCTGGTCGGCCTGCGTTCCCCAGATCCTGCCCGTTTACCTGAGCCACTGCCTGTACTGCTTTGAAATGAACATCCGCGCCTCCGCCATTCTGGGTTACGTCGGCGCGGGCGGCCTCGGCATCACCATCAACGAGCGGATCGGCTGGCGCGACTATGAGAGCCTTGGCATGGTTCTGCTGACGCTGTTCGTGGTCGTTGCGTTCATCGAATTCTTCAGCGCCTACCTGCGCAAGAAGCTGAGCTGAGAGGAGGATGAACATGTCTGCAAGAACCAAATTGGAAACCTTTGAGGAAGTCTACAACCGGAAGCTTACCGCTGCCGAGGCCTATGCCAACCGTCCCCGGAAGTGGATGCTCTACACCCTGATCGTGCTGATTATCGCGGTAATGGTCAGCTGGTCGTCCTCCAGCATCCAGTTCAACGGCATGACCACAACAGGCTCCGAAGTGGCAAAGGGCGTCCTCCACGGCGTCTTCAATCCCGATACCAAGCTGCTGTTCGGCACTGGAGATACGGATGTGCCCTATCTGCTGCTGCAAACTGTGGCCATTGCGGTGCTGGGCACCCTGTTCGGCGCGATTCTGGCGATTCCCTTTGCTTTTCTGGCCGCGTCCAACATCATGCCGAAGCCCATTTCCTATCTGTTCCGGCTGCTGATCCTGCTGATCCGCACCATTCCCAGTCTGGTATGGGCGCTGATGTGGATTCGCGTTACCGGACCCGGCGCGGCCTGCGGTGTCATCACCCAGTCCATCTGCTCTATCGGCATGATCTCCAAAATGTATATCACGGCCATCGAGGACTTGGACACCCACATTCTGGAAAGTCTGGACGCCATGGGCTGCAACGCCTTTGAGAAGATCCGCTACGGCGTTATCCCCCAGCTGACGGCGAGCTTTATTTCCACCACAATTTACCGCTTCGATATCAACCTGAAGGACGCTACCACTCTGGGTATCGTCGGCGCGGGCGGTATCGGCGCGTCGCTGGTGCAGTGCCTGAACAGCCGCCGCTGGGCGATGGTCGGCTCCTTCGTCTGGGGGCTGATGGTGCTGGCGCTGATCATTGAGTTCTTCTCCACCAGAATCCGCCGGAAGCTGGCGCACGGTCAATAATTTAACATAAAGGCTTCGGCGCGTCAACGCCGAAGCCTTTTTCAAGGGAGTATTTCTATGAACCGAAATCTGACGATCTGCTTTACAAGCGATATTCACGGCTATTTTTCCGATATGGATTACGCAACGGGGACGCCCGGCACCACCGGACTTTCCCGCTGCGCCTCCTCCTTCCCCCACGACGGCAACACCCTGATTCTGGATGGCGGCGACATTTTGCAGGGAAGCCCCTTTGCCTATTGGCTCAGCCGGGAGCCGGTGGAGGGTGCGAAGGTGTCCGCGCAGGTGATGAATCTGGCGGGGTATCATTTTGTCACTATTGGCAACCACGATTTTAACTTTGGCCGTGAGACGCTGGAAAGCTACCTCAGCCATCTGGACGCGCGCTGTGTCAGCGCCAATGTGGAGGGGGTATCCGGCGTGGAGCGGACTGCTGTGGTCACGCTGGAAAACGGTCTGCGCGTGGGCATTACCGGCGTCACCACCCATTTTGTCAACCTGTGGGAGAAGCCGGAAAACCTGGAAGGTATTAAAGTTCACGAGGCTTTCCCCACCGCGGCGGCCGCGCTGGAGGAATTGAAACAGGCGGGTGTGGACATTACGGTCTGCATTTACCACGGCGGTTTTGAAAATGATCTGACCACCGGGGAGCTTCTCTCTGACACCGGCGAAAATCAGGCTTACCGGATCTGCCGGGAGCTGGATTTTGACATTCTGCTGACGGGGCACCAGCATCAGGCCAAGGCGGGCTTGCAGCTCTTTGGCACTTACGCCTGTCAGTCCCCGGATCGGTGCAGGCAGTACGTCCGGATGGATGCGGAAGTGTCGGCGGATGGGGAAGTGACCGCCCATTCCCGGCTGGTTGAACCCGGAAAGCCCGATGAACGTCTGACGGCATTTCTGGCGCCGCTGGATGCGCAGAATGCTGTTTTTCTGGATCAGCCCCTTGGAGAGCTGGACATTCCGCTACTGCCCGGAGATCATATGGAGATGGCGGAAAACGGCTCCCTGATTGCCAATTTCTTTAATCAGGTGCAGCTGGAAGCCTCCGGCGCAGACCTTTCCGTCACCAGCCTTGCCAATGTGGTGAAAGGCTTTAATAAGCAGGTCACCATCCGGGACGTGGTTGCCACCTACGTGTTCCCCAACACGCTGCAAACCCTTCAGGTGGATCGCCGGGTGCTGAAGGCCGGGCTGGAACGCTGTGCGGAATACTTTGAATTGGATGAATCTGGGCGGCTACAGGTGGGACAGAGCTTCCTCAAGCCTATTGTTCAGCACTATAACTTTGACTATCTGTCCGGTCTGGAAGTGACGATGGACGTCCGCCGGCCGGTGGGTGACCGGGTCACATCCATGGTGTATGAAGGCAAAGAGCTGGAAGAAGACCGGACGCTGACACTGTGCATGAACAACTACCGGGCCACCGGTACGGGCGGGTATCCGTTCTACGCAAAGTGCAGGCTGGCAAAGGATCAGCCGACGGAAATTTCTCAGATGATCATTGAGTATATCGACCGACATAAGTACGTTGTCGTGGACAAACGGAAATGGCTGCATGTGATCTATTGATACGCGGAATTCCCAGGGCTTGAAGCCTTGGGAATTTTTGCGTTTTAATACTATTTCCTGATTAAAATCTTTG
>HF988061.1:0-8489 GCA_000434635.1 Firmicutes bacterium CAG:110
TGTTGACGGTTTTCAGATAGACCCTAATTGAGTTCAGTATAAGGCCGACAGCATGATGGGAAACAGCGCTCATATGGTGTTACGAGGTGAGCGCATATGGATGAGGTACAGAAGGATGTTTTGTGTGTTCTGCTGCAGGCGCTTCTGGACAGAGGCCTGATTTCGGGGGATGTTTGCGGCAGGGCGCGTGAGAAAGTTCTCGGCACATTGGATTTGCCGCCCTTTTTCCGGAACGGAGAGGATGCTGATGGAAGTTCGGAAAATCCGTGCTGAAATGCGGAATGGCAGGTCGTTTTACGACATGCCACTTCGGGGGACATTTTATGCCCGGGCATGCCACTTCGGGTGACATTTTATGCCCGGGTGTCCACAGATCAGGATGAACAGATCAATTCTCTGGAAAATCAAGTGCAATATTATACGGAGTTGATTCAAAGCAGACCAAATTGGAGATTTGTACCGGGGTATGTGGATGAGGGCATTTCCGGCGGCTCTACGAAGAAGCGGGACAATTTTAATCGCATGATCCGGGATGCAAAGGCGGGGATGTTTGATTTCATCATTACCAAGGAGATTTCCCGGTTTTCCAGATCGACTCTGGACAGCATCCGATATACGCAGGAACTGCTGGATTACAATGTGGGTGTGTTTTTTCAGAACGACAATATCAACACACTGGACACGGACAGCGAGTTCCGGCTGGTGATTATGGCGGGTGTTGCTCAGGATGAAATCCGGAAGCTGTCGGAACGGCTGAAATTTGGCTTTCGGCAGGCTATCAAGAACGGCCATGTGCTGGGCAACGACAAGCTCTATGGCTACGATAAAAAGGACTGCGTTCTGACCGTCAATGAGGAGGAAGCGGAGATCGTCCGCATTATCTTTGATCTCTACGGAAACCAGCGTCTTGGAACCCGCACGATTTCCAAAAGGCTGATGGAGCTGGGCTACACCAGCCGGGAGGGGAACGCCTTTAATACCCTGACCATCCGGCATATTCTGGAAAATCCAAAATATAAGGGCTGGTACTGCGGAAATAAGAGCCAGAGTGTGGATTACCGGACAAAGCGGAATGTTTTGCTGGACGAAAGCGAGTGGGTGACGTACCCGGACCCATCTATACCGGCCATCGTTTCCGAAGAACTGTGGAATCGGGCCAACGCCCTGTACAGGAGAAGGAGAGAAGAAATGAAGTCACGCAGCAGCGGCCTCAGCTTTCACAATCGCTATCCCTACAGCACAAAAATCTATTGTGAGGAACACGGAACCACCTTTCACCGACAGGTGATTCAAACAAAAAATGGGCAGCAGGAGGTATGGCAGTGCAAGGTTTACCGCAGCCACGGAAGGGCGGCCTGCTCGGCACCACAGATTCGCAGCAGTGACCTGGATTTTATCCTCAGCGACATTTTCAAGGAGTTGATTCGGGATAAGCAGAAAATTATCGATTCTCTGGTGACGGTGCTGACCAACATTCCCAAAGAAGTGGATTATGGCAAGCTCCGCTGTCAGGTGGAAAATGAGATGGATGATCTGGAGCGAAAGAAAAATCGGCTGCTGGATTTGAGCATTGCCGGTGCATTGACGGTAGAAGAATTCAAGGAGCGCAACGATGCCTTCAACGTCCAGATTCTGGAGTGCCGTGGAAAACTGACGGCCATCCGGCAGGAAGAAGAAAATCAGTCTTCTGAGGAACTGGACATCCCGGCCATCCGGCAAGCGCTGGACGAGGCGTTGCGCTTCACCGGGGAAATCGATACGGCGCTGGTGGCGACGATTCTGGATAAGGTTGTTGTCAAGAAGGAAAGCACCAAGGATGCCATTCATCTCGACATTTTTCTGAAGCTGGGCAGCACATATGAGGCCGTCTATACACCGCTCAAGCACACCGCAGGCATCACCAGTCTAAAAAATACTACGCACAAACCGCCGACCAGGAGGACTTGATTTCCATTGGGACGATTGGGCTGATCAAGGGGATCACGACATTCGATGCCAGCAAGGGGGCGAGACTTGCTACCTATGCTGCCCGGTGCGTAGAAAATGAGATACTGATGTATTTTCGGGGGCAGAAGAAGAGTGCGCAGGATGTTTCGCTGTCCGATTATATCGAGACCGGTACCGATGGGGCGGCGCTTTCTTTGATGGATGTGGTCAGCGAGGACGGCGATCTGCTGGAACAGGTGTCCTCCCGGGAGAGCGCGGAACAGCTGCATCGGGCGATTCGGTCTTGTTTGACGGAACAGGAGCGGGAGGTGGTCGTATTGAGGTATGGACTGAATGGAAAGCCGCCGAAGCGGCAGCGGGAGGTGGCGATCATTACGGGGATCAGCAGGAGTTATGTGTCCAGGATTGAGAAGCGGGCGCTGCAGAAGCTGCGGAAGGAGTTGGAAGAGTGAGGGACGCTCTGGTTGAATTGCAAGGAGCTGACGGTGAGAGCATCCTCTCTGGACAAAGGGGGCAAAATAGGAGGATGCTGTGTGCTTTTTACGCTTTGAAACTGTGCGGGCGGGGAAGAATATCCGCTGCCCGGTCAGGGATGATTGATACTGAACTCCAATTAAAATCTTTAGAAAAGATTTTAATTGCCCGAAGGGCATGGAGTTCATATGAGATTTGGAGATTTCTAAGGTATGCGGCGGGGCGGTAATTCGGTGGGTTGGTGGCCTGTGTGGGTTTTACGGAAGTGGTCGCGGGCGGCGGGTAGGGAGAAAGATTTTCAGGGATTTATCTGGTTGCACCTTCGGGTGCAACTTTTTTTGCCTTCTTGGGTTTGGATGAAAGGGAGGTTACTATGGAACGCAAAAGCGTGGAAAGGGAACTGAAGCAGCGAATCCAGACGGGGAAAATCCGGAGGGAGGATGTGACGCGGCGGCTGGCGGAACTGGCGTTCGGGAAAGCCAACGACTGCGTGCGGCTGGCGCTGGAGGATGAGCCGAGGCTGGACAAGTTGGACCTGAGTTTGCTCAGCGAGGTCAAGCGCAACGACAAGGGGACGGTGGAGATCAAGCTCATTGACCGGTTACAGGCGCTGGAACAGCTGGCGACGGTGGCGGACGGGGAGCAGACGGACATGGACGATTTCCTGAAGGCTTTGCAGGGCGGCGGGGAAGAATGACGGCATTTTCGCCAAAGCAGCGGACGGTACTGAGCTGGTGGGTGCCGGGGAGTCCCAACCGGGACAGGGAGGCCATCGTGTGCGACGGGGCGGTCCGCTCCGGGAAGACACTGGCTATGGGGCTGAGCTTCTTCCTGTGGGCCATGAGCTGCTTTAGCGGCCAGAAGTTCGGCGTCTGCGGCAAGACGATCGCGTCTCTGCGGAGAAATGTGTTGTCCGAGATTTTGCCGAAGCTGGAAGCGCTGGGGGCGAAATGGAAGGAAAAGCGGACGGATAACCTGCTGACTGTAAAATTCCGGGGGCGGGAAAACCAGTTCTACGTCTTCGGCGGGCGGGACGAAAGCTCCGCAAGCCTGATTCAGGGTATCACCTTTGCCGGGGTGCTGCTGGACGAGGTGGCGCTGATGCCACGCAGCTTTGTGGAACAGGCCTGCGCCCGATGCTCCGTCGCCGGGAGCCGGTTATGGTTCAACTGCAACCCTGCCGGGCCGGGGCATTGGTTTTACCGGACGTGGATTCTGGAGGCGGAGAAGCGGAACTGTCTGCGGCTCCACTTTACCATGGAGGACAACCCCTCCCTGACGCCTGAGATCCGGCAGCGGTATCAGAAGCTGTACACAGGGGTGTTCTACCGGCGGTTTATTCTCGGGCAGTGGGCGCAGGCGGAAGGTCGGGTTTACGACTTTTTCTCGCCGGAAATGGTGGGGAAAGCGCCGGAAAGCTGCGAAAAGTGGTACATATCCTGCGACTACGGGACGGTGAATCCTACGTCCATGGGGCTGTGGGGGCTGCGGGGCGGGGTCTGGTACCGGGTGAAGGAGTTTTACTTCAACTCCCGGGAGGCCCGGCGGCAGATGACCGACGAGGAATACGCCCGGGCGCTGGAGGGACTTGCCGGGGAACGGCGGATCACGGCGGTGATCGTTGACCCCTCGGCGGCCAGCTTCATTGAGGTTCTGCGGCGGAAGGGGTGGCGGGTGCGCAAGGCGGAAAACGATGTTCTCAGCGGTATCCGGCTGACCTCCGATCTGCTGAAGGCCGGGAAGATCGTGATCTGCGAGGGGTGCGCGGACTGCCTGCGGGAGATGGACGAGTACGTCTGGGATTTATCCGGCGGAGGGAAGGACAAGGTGCGCAAGGAGCACGACCACGCCATGGACGACATGCGGTACTTCGCCGCCACGGTTCTGGGGGAGCGGCAGGAGGGAGTTTCCGCGTGGGCGGTGGAGAGAAGGCGCTGACGGGGGACGTCAGGGTAATATTTGCTTGAAGGGAGCGATTTTTTGAAACGAAAGCAGAAGGAAACCGGAGGCGTTGCGGCGGTGTGCCAGCTTCGCACCGGGAACACCCACCCCTTTGGGGTGATGAAGGGGTTTACGCCTCTGGGCGCCGGGGAGGAGCGGATTTACCGGGAGATGCGGGAAGCCATTCCGGTGCTGGATGCCGCGGTCGCGAAAATGGTGCGGCTGTGCGGCGGGTTTGAGGTCCGGTGCCGGGACCGTGAGGCACAGCACCGGCTCAATGGTTTTTTGCAGATGATGCCCTGCGGCCGGGGGCAGATGGGAATCGAAAGCTTTTTGAGCGGGTATCTGGACAGCCTGCTGACCTATGGCCGGGCGGTGGGCGAGCTGGTGGTCGTCGGGGGAAAACTGCGGGCGGTATGTTGGGGAGACGTGACGGCGCTGGAAGCGCAGGAGGGGGAAAATCCTCTGGAAACGGTGCTGTGGGGCACCGATGAGCATGGCCTGCTGCGGCCGCTCCCTTATCAGCAGCTCCTGTTGTTTACCACGATGAATCCCGAGCCGGCACACCCTTATGGAGTGAGCATGTTCCGGGGGATGCCGTTCCTCGCGGACATTCTTCTGAAAATTTACAACACCATCGGCGTTAACTGGGAACGCGCCGGGAACATCCGTTACAGCGTCATCTGCAAGGGCGGCGAAAACCTTGACCCGGTGACGGCGCAGGAGCGGGGGAAAGCCGTGGCGGCGGAATGGAGCCGGGCCATGGAGGACAACAAGAACGGCACGGTGCGGGATTTCGTGGCTGTGGGGGATGTGGAGATCAAGGTCATCGGCGGGGAAGCGCCGATATTGGATTCCGAGACCCCGGTGCGGCAGATCCTGGAGCAGCTGGTGGCAAAAACCGGGCTGCCGCCCTTTTTGCTGGGGCTGAACTGGAGCACCACCGAGCGGATGAGTACCCAGCAGGCGGATCTGCTGACCTCGGAGCTGTGGGCGCTGCGGCGGACGGTGGAGCCTGCCATGCGGAAGATCTGTCAGACCTATCTTGCGCTGGAAGGGCTGGACAACCGGGTGGAGATCGAGTGGGACGACATCAGCTTGCAGGATATCACGCAGGAGGCGCAGGCGGCGCTTTACCGGGCGCAGGCGGAAAAGTGTCTGGCGGATGCGTCCCAAAATGAAAATTCTTGAATGGAGGAACCGGCATGGAAATCAACAAGGCGGCACAGGCCGCAAGCAGCGGCGCGCCTACGGCGGTACAGCTGGAAGCCATCAACAATCTGGCTAAGGCACATCTGACGGCGGAGCAGGTTTACGTGTTCTCCCTGCGGCTGTGCGACGATCAGGTAGACCGGGATTTTGAGCGCTTCGACAGCGCCGCACTCCCCGGACTTGCCAAGCTGTTTATCGGCAAGACGGGGATCGTTGACCACAAGTGGAGCAGCGACAAGCAGGTGGCGCGTATCTTCCAGACCGAGGTGGTGCGGGAGGACGGCGCGGAATTCATCAAAGCATGGGCGTACATCCGGCGGGGGGATGCCAACGACGAGGTCATCGCCGACATTGAGGCGGGAATCAAAAAGGAGGTATCCGTGGGGTGCGCCATGGGGCGCTCCGTATGCTCCATCTGCGGGAGCGACTACGGTTCCTGCGGGCATCGGAAGGGCGAGAGCTATGACGGACAGGTCTGCTGCGCCATTTTACAGGAGCCGATGGACGCCTACGAGTTTTCCTTTGTGGCCGTCCCGGCACAGCGGGAGGCCGGGGTGCTGAAGGGGCTGGGCTGCGGAAAGCCCAAGCTCAAGGAGCTGGCCGATGAATTCGGCGCGCAGGCGGAATACCGGGCGCTGTATCAGCAGGCAGAGCTGGGGAAGCGATACCAGAAGGAGCTGGAGGACAGCATTGTGCGTCTGGGGCTGTCGCTGGAGCTGGGGGTGGAAGCGCCGGTGCTGCGGAGTATCGCTAAGACCGCCGCGGCGGAAGACCTGATCAAGCTCAAGTCGGCGCTGGAAGAGCGGCTGGCGGAGAGTATGCCGCTTACGACCCAGCTGGGCGGCTGCCGGGGAAAAGAGGAAAAAGTAGAAAGTGGATTTTTGATTTAGGGATTTTACGGGGCTTCGGGGCGGCGCGGGGCTTTACGTGAATGACACTGCCGCGATACATCATAGGTTCTCCGGCGAAGGCCGGCAGCCATAAATTTACTTGGGAGGATATCAAATGGGTTATGACAATCTGAAACTGGAAAAGGGTATGTACCGACAGGAGGGTATGAACTTTACGCAGGTGCTGGAATCTCTGGACCCCAGCGAAAACTACCGGGGCACCGCGCTGGAGGGCACCGACGCCTTTCAGCGGCAGCTGAAGCGCTTCGGCATCCGCGCCAAGGGGGCGGGTTCTTCTCCTGTGGAGAAGTTCTTCCGCACCATGGACTCCGCCGTGCTGTTTCCTGAGTACATCGCCCGCACCGTCCGGCAGGGTATGGAGGAAAACGACATTCTGCCTGCCATCACCGCTACCACCACCGTCATCGACGCCATGGACTACCGCTCCATCTACTCCATCCCCACCGACGCGGACAAGGAGCTGAAGGACGTGATGGAGGGTGCGTCCATCCCCGAGACTGCGGTGAAGACCAAGGAGCATCTGGTGCAGCTGAGCAAGCGGGGCAGAATGCTGGTGGCGTCCTATGAGGCCATCCGCTTCCAGAAGCTGGATCTGTTCGGCGTGATGCTGCGTCAGATCGGCGCACACATCCAGAAGCAGCAGCTGGCCGACGCGGTGAATGTGCTGATCTCCGGCGACGGCAACGAGAACGCTGCAACCCAGTATACCATCGGCACCGGCCCCATCTCCGGCACTAAGGGTACGCTGGCTTACGACCAGCTGGTGGAGTTCTGGGGGCAGTTTGACCCCTACACCATGAACACCATTCTCTGCTCCACCGCCACCATGACCAGCATGCTGAAGATCTCCGAATTGCAGAATCCCCTCACCGGGCTGAATTTCCAGGGCACCGGCAAGCTCAGCACCCCTCTGGGCGCGCAGCTGCACCGCACCTCTGCCGTGTCCGACGGCGTTATCATCGGCCTGGACAACCGCTACGCGCTGGAGCTGGTTCGTGCCGGCGACGTGCTGGTGGAGTACGACAAGCTCATTGACCGGCAGCTGGAGCGGGCGGCCATCACCTCCATTTCCGGCTTCGGCAAGATCTGTGACGGCGCGTCCCTCGTGCTGAACGTATGACGCTGACGGAACAGGTTTTTGCTCAGGCGGCGCTGCTGGCGGGGGAACTGGACGGGCGGCAGACGAATCTGCTGCGGCTGCTGTGCGGCGCGTCCGCTTCCTCCCTGACGGCGCGGCTGCGGGAGGGATTAACGCCGGAGGACTGCAAGGCGGATTTCATCGCCGCGGCCAGTCTGCTGGCGCTGGCGCAGCTGAACGGCGTGGACGACGACGCGCAGGTGGAGGAGTTCAAGGCCGGTGATCTGACGGTGAAGCAGGGAAGCAAGAATCGGGACGCGGCTTCCCAGTGCTTGCAGCGTCAGGCAGAGCTGATGATCGCGCCCTATCTGAAAGACGGTTTTTCCTTCCGGGGGGTCTGACATGCGGAGAATGGTTGAGAAAATCATTGCTCAGTACGGTACGGATATGCGGCTTACCAGCGGCACTGAGACGAAAACCGTCCGGGCTTTTTTCCGGGCGGTGAACGCCAAAAGCTGGCAGAGCATGGAAAGCGAGGCGACGCTCCTGGGAGAGATCTCCCGGGGGCAGTACGCCTACATCGGCCCCGTCGGCGCGCAGGTACGGGAGGGGGATACGCTGACCCTTGGGGATAAGACGTATCTGTTCCGGCGGGCGGAGCTTTATTACTACCGCAATCAGCCGGTCTACCAGTGGGGGCTGTGCGTGGAGAAGGGTGTGAACGATACTTGGGCATCTCAATCCTAGAGCTTGTGCTGCGGCGGCTGCGGGAAGCAAAGTTCACGGCGGACGTGGCCTTCCCCGGGCAGAAGTTCCCGCAGATCACGAAGCCTGTGGCGGCGGTCCACATTGAGAAGGTGGACAGAGCAAACATGACGGTGACGGTGGAGGTCAACATCATCTGCCCCGCCGCCATGGGCGGCACC
>HF988061.1:8504-17442 GCA_000434635.1 Firmicutes bacterium CAG:110
TGGGCGGCACCGCCTGTGAGGTGGAGGCTCTGCGGGCAACGGAAATTCTGCGCTGGTCGGGGGCTGTGTGCATACAGAACGGGTGCACCTACGATGGGATCAGCCAGGTGTACGTGGTGGCGATACTGGCGACCTTCACCTGTGTGACGGAGGCCAGCAAGTGCAGCCTCGGCCCCGGGTTCCGGGCGTACATCAACGACATCGTTCAGCCCAACGCCATCGCCTTTTCCGAGGAAGAGGTGTCGGGGGTTCAGGCGGAGTACGTAATGGGGGAGTCGGCTCCGGCGGGGGCCAGTCAGGGAAGCAGCCTGTGGTACATCCAGCTGGAGGAGCTGTTCCCCGCCGGTACGCCGGAAAAGGCGGAGCCGGTGGGCGCATTTACGCTGGAGATCTCCACGGACGTCAAGACGGAGCTGTATTATCACTGCCGGTGGACATCCGTCAAGCGGGAATTTTCCAGAGAGGGCCTGCGGAAGACCCGGAAGGGCATCGCCATGCTGCGGCAGGAGGAAGAATAAATGGACAAGCTCAAGTACAAGACCTTTGTCTGGCCCCACAATCCCACGGTGTACAAGGAGGAATATCTCCGGGAACCCCAATACTGCAAGGGGGACGATGGGGAATACTACTTTGACGCCATGGGAGAGGAAAAGCTGACCATCACCGGCACCGGGGCATTCTTCGGCGACGACGCCTTTGTCCAGTTCAAGAAGCTGGCGAAGCTTTTTAAGGAGACGACGCCGGGGAATCTGGAGCATCCCATCTGGGGTATCCGGTACTGCTACCTTACCGGGCTGGAAATGACCCAGGAGCCGAAGGACAACTACGTCAGCTACCGTTTTACCTTCACCGGCGCGCAGACAAACGGCGTGGTGCCGAGGTAACGGCAAAAGACGCTTTACGGTAAAAATCCCACGCAGCCGCAAGGCCGCGTGGGATTTTTGTTTGCTCGGAAGATTCTGATTATTCCAGCTCAAACGCGCCGGTGTAGAGCTGATAGTAGGTGCCCTTCTGGGCGATCAGGTCTTCGTGGGTGCCGCGCTCGATGATGCGGCCATGGTCGAGAACCATGATGCAATCGGAGTTCATGACCGTGCTCAGGCGGTGGGCGATCACGAAGGTGGTGCGGCCCTTCATCAGGGCGTCCATGCCGTCCTGCACCAGCTTTTCCGTGCGGGTGTCGATGGAGGAAGTTGCCTCGTCCAGAATCATGACGGGAGGATCGGCCACGGCCGCACGGGCAATGGCGATCAGCTGCCGCTGACCTTGGGACAGACTGGCTCCGTTGCCCGTGAGCATAGTGTTGTAGCCGTCGGGCAGGCGGGTAATGAAGTCGTGGGCGTTTGCCAGCTTCGCCGCGTGGATGCACTCTTCGTCAGTGGCATCCAGCTTGCCGTAGCGAATGTTGTCCATCACTGTGCCGGTGAACAGGTTGGTGTCCTGTAAGACGATGCCGAGAGAGCGGCGCAGATCGGGCTTGCGGATCTTGTTGATGTTGATGTTGTCATAGCGAATTTTGCCGTCGTCAATGTCGTAGAAGCGGTTGATGAGGTTGGTGATGGTGGTCTTGCCCGCACCGGTGGCACCCACAAAGGCGATCTTCTGGCCGGGCTTGGCGTACAGAGTCACATCGTGCAGCACCAGCTTCTCGGGGACGTAGCCAAAGTCTACGTTGGTCATGGTGATGTCGCCCTTCAGCTCGGTATAGGTGACGGTGCCGTCCGCCTTGTGGGGGTGCTTCCATGCCCAGTGGCCGGTATGCTCCGGAGTCTCGGTGATATTGCCGTTTTCGTCAATTTTGGCGTTGACCAGCTGGACATAGCCGTCGTCCGTCTCCGGCTGTTCGTCCATCAGCTCGAAGATGCGCTCCGCACCGGCCAGCGCCATGACGATGGCGTTGATCTGGTTGGAGACCTGGCTGATGGGCATGTTGAAGGAGCGGGACAGGAGCATGAAGCTCATCAGGCTGCCAAGGGACAGCATATTGCCGCCGGACAGCACGCACAGCGCGCCGCCCACGATGGCCAGAATGGCATACTGGACGTAGCCAAGGTTGTTGTTGATGGGACCCATCATGTTGGACAGGGTTCCGGCGATGCGGGCATTGCGGCACAGCTCCTCGTTGAGCTTGTCGAACTGCTCCTTGCAGGCTTCTTCGTGGGTGAAGACCTTGACCACCTTCTGACCGTTGACCATTTCCTCCACGTAGCCGTTCAGCGCGCCAAGAGACTGCTGCTGGCCGACAAAGTATTTGGCGGATTTGCCCGCCACCTTCATGGTGACAAAGACGATGCCGGTGACGGTGAAGAGCATTACGATGGTCAGCACCCATGAGGTTTGCAGCATTCCCACAAAGACCACCACAATGGTCACCAGGGAGGACGCGCACTGGGGGATGGACTGGGAGATCATCTGCCGCAGAGTGTCAATGTCGCTGGTGTAGCGGGACATGATGTTGCCGGCGGTGTTGGTGTCAAAATACCGCAGGGGAAGCGTCTGCATATGGGCGAACATTTCGTCCCGGATGTGCTTCTGGGTACCCTGACTGACCTTGACCATCAGGAACATGAACAGGAAGGACGAGATCATGCCCACCGCAAAGATGCAGGCAAGCTTGCTGAGATATCCCCACAGGGAAGAAAAATCCGTAGAGCCATCCCGCACCATAGGCAGGATATAGCTGTCCACCAGTGTGCCGAGGGAGCGGCTGCCGGTGGTCTGGGCGACGGCGTTGGCGATGATGCACAGCAGCACCACGCCCAGAGTGGGAAGATAGGGCTTCATGTAGCCCAGCAGCCGCAGCAGGGTCTTCCTGGGGTTCTTGGCTTTGCGGCCGTCGCCGCGCATTCTGACAGGAGGCATTATTCTTCCCCTCCTTTCTGCTGGGAGTAGTAGACTTCCTGATAAATTTTCGACGAGGCCAGCAGGGATTCGTGGGTGCCTACGTCTTTCACCATGCCGTTGTCCAGCACGACGATGATGTCCGCATCCTGCACGGAGGCGATCCGCTGGGCGATGATGAGCTTGGTGGTGCCGGGAATTTCCTCCCGGAACGCCTGACGGATCATGGCGTCGGTACGGGTGTCCACGGCGGAGGTGGAGTCGTCCAGAATGAGGATCTTGGGCTTTTTCAGCAGCGCACGGGCGATGCAAAGACGCTGCTTCTGACCGCCGGAGACGTTGGTGCCGCCCTGCTCAATGTGGGTGTCGTAGCCGTCGGGGAAGCTCCGGATGAACTCGTCGGCGCAGGCCAGACGGCAGGCGTGAACCAGCTCCTCGTCGGTGGCGTTGGGGTTGCCCCAGCGGAGGTTTTCTTTGATGGTGCCGGAGAACAGCTCGTTCTTTTGCAGCACCATGGCCACGTTGTCCCGGAGTACCTCAAGATCGTACTTCCGGACGTCGATGCCGCCCACTTTCAAGGTGCCCTCGCTGACGTCGTACAGGCGGGGGATCAGCTGTACCAAGGTCGTTTTGCTGGAACCGGTGCCGCCCAGAATGCCGACCGTCGCGCCGGAGGGGATGTGCAGGTTCACTTCCTTCAGCGCCCGGTGTTTGGCAGTGGCGGAATAGCGGAAGCTCACGTTCTCAAAGTCGATGGAGCCGTCGGGAACCTCCATGACGGCGTTTTCCGTGGGGGAGGTCAGGTTCGGCTCCTCGGTGAGGATCTCATAGCACCGCTTCAGTGGGGCGCGGCTCATGGTCAGCATGACGGCCACCATGGACAGCATCATGAGAGACGAGAGAATCTGGCTGGTGTAGGTGAACATGGAGCTGAGCTGGCCGGTGGTGAGGCCGAGATCGGGGTTATTGCCGGAGGCAATGACAAGGTGCGCGCCGATCCACGAAATGGCAAGCATACAGCCGTAAACGCACAGCTGCATAATGGGGTTTGCCAGGGACATGATGCGCTCGGCCTTGCAGAAGTCCTTGTAAATGGTGCCGGATACGGAGGTGAATTTCTCGGTCTCCCGGTCTTCCCGGACGAAGGATTTGACCACCCGGATGCCGTGGACGTTCTCCTGCACCACATTGTTCATTTTGTCGTAGGTGCGGAAGACCCGGTCAAAAATCCGGAACACCTTGGGAATCAGGCAAAGCAGGGCGCAGATCAGAATGGGCAGCGCCACGCAGTACACGAGGCTCAGCCGCACGCTGATGCCCATGGCGGAAACCAGCGCCAGAATCAGCACCATGGGGCAGCGGATGGCCATACGGATCATCATCTGGAAGGTGTTCTGCAAGGTCGCCACGTCGGAGGTCAGCCGGGTGACGATGGAAGCAGTGGAAAATTTGTCGATATTGGAAAAGCTGAAATCCTGCACCTGATGGTACATATCGTGGCGCAGATTTTTGGCGAAGCCGGTACCGGCCTTGGACGCGAAGGCGGCGGACAGAACGCCGAAGGACAGCGACGCCAGAGCGCACAGCACCAGAATGCCAGACTTGGCGGCGACGACCTGCATATCCTGCATTTTGATGCCGTAGTCATACAGGTCGGCCATGACCAGAGGGATGAGCACCTCCATGGCGACCTCGCCGACCATGCACAGCGGGCTGAGCAGGGCCGCCCACTTATATTCCCGGATGCACCGGGCGAGTCTTCTTATCATGTATCAGATTCCTCCTTGATTTTACGGATACAGGCGCTTGCGCCCATGTTGTCGATGGCGCGCAGGAGCAGGGAAGTGAACAGCTCCCGTTCCTCCGGGGAAAAGCCTGCCACCACCTGAGCTTCGTTGTCGAGAATGACCCGGTTCATGGTCTCGTGAAGCTCGTCTCCCTTGGGCAGCACATAGATGCGCTTGCAGCGGCGGTCGGTTTCGTCCGGCCGAAGCTCGATGAAGTCCTTCTTTTCCAGCCGGGACAGCAGCCCCGAAACGGTGGGGTGGCTCATGTGAAAGGTTTCCTCAATGTCCCGGGAGCAGGGCGGCTGAGACCGCTGTGCGAGGTAGCCCATGATGTGCCCCTGAGCGGACGTCAGATCCATAGATGCCAGCGCGTTATCCATGGATGCCTTCATGCAGCCGCTGAGAACCTTCAATAGATACCCATAGTGATGTGTCAGGATGATCACCACCTTGTCAATAATATGTAGCGTGCTACATATTAGCATATCACTTTTCAAATTGCAAGAGGGTCATAAAAAGTTTACAATCGGGGATTCTGGCACGAAAAACCGCCGGGGCTCATATAGTCCCGGCGGTGAATGATTATGGACGGAAGCCTTCAAAAATAGACAGCCAGCCTTCTTTCAGGGCGGTGTCGTGGTCTTCTTTGCTCCGCAGCGTCCAGCTGACGCCCTGAACGCGCCACAGCCTGCGGCAGAGCCAGTTGCTTATCGTGCTGTTCCGGTCGGCGAATTTATAGGCGATAAAATCGGGACGGGACAGGAAGTTTGCAAGGTTATGGGTCAGCAGGAATTTAAGCCCATCCGAAAGATCGGTGCGGTCCCGGAAGAAATTCTCCGAAAGCTGCCCGCGAATGATGTCCGGACGGTTTTTCCGCAGCCACGCGATGCACCGGGGGTCGAAGGACTCGATGCAGAATACGCCCTTGTACCCCTCCAGCATCTTGCAGGCCGTTTCGGCGAGCTTTGCATGGTTGCCGTCTTCCGGCTTCAGCTCGATGATGAGGGGAACCTTTCCGTCTACCAGCGTCAGGACGTCCGCAAACTGGGGGATGGTGTCTTCCGTGTTTTCCAGACGGTAGTTTTTCAGGTCTTGCGTATACAGGTCTTCGATGCGCCCGGCCTGCCCGGTGGTGCGGTTGAGCAGGGAATCGTGCATCACTCCGAGATTGCCGTCCTTGAGCAGATGCAGGTCAAACTCCATGCCGTAGCCGTTCTCCACGGCCAGACGGAAGGCGGTCATGGAGTTTTCGGCGGCACCATCGCCGTGAAGACCACGGTGGGCATAGTTCCAGCCCCGCAGTTCCTTCATGCCCGGGTGGCTGCTCCGTCCCTGAGCGGCCAGCACCCACAGCAGCGCGAGGATCAGTACAATAATAAGCAGCGTCATAATTGTCCCTCCAAAGCATTAATCGTCCACGTCAAAGGCTTCCAGTCCCTTCTTCGCTTCCACCTTATTGTCGCCGTGCTTCACAAAGCCCATGGTGACAAAGGACGCGAACACGAAAATGGCGGCGTAGGGGAACAGGGTCTTATAGTCCACATGCTCCAGCAGCCAGCCCGCCACAATGGGGGTCATGATCTGGGCGGACATGGAGAAGGTATAGTACAGCCCCGTAAACTTGCCCACCTCGCTGCCGCTGCACATTTCCACTACCATGGGCAGACTGTTGACGTTGATGGCCGCCCATGCCATGCCCACCAGAACAAACAGGCCGTACAGCACGGGGCTGAAGGAATCGGACAGCATGGTATAGATGAACGCGGCAAAGAAGCTGCCCGCGAGCAGCAGCGTGCCGAAGCGGATGGTCTTCCGGCGGCCGACCTTGCTCGCCACGTTGCCCACCGGGATGTAGCTGAGAATCGCGCCGGCGGTGGCGATGGTCAGGCAGGTGTTGGCCTGTGCCAGCGTCATGTGCCAAGTGCGGCCCGCGTAGACGGAGAACCATGTGGTGACACCGTTGTAGCCGATGAACCACAGGGCGATGGAGGCAAGCAGGAAGCCAAGACTCCGCTTGACGTCCTTGGGCAGGGTTTCGCCGTTCTCCGTGACCTGGGTCAGGTTATCCTCGGGATGGGCGTCCTCATAGCGCCGCTGCTCCGCCACCAGCTTGGGTTCGTCCACGCACAGCAGAATGACGGCAAGGGCGGCCAGCATGATGCCCCCCACGATGGCGAACAGGGGCAGGTAGGAAACGTACACATCCGCGGTTGTTTTGTACAGAAATGTGGTAATAATCAGGTAAATGATGCCGCCCAGAGCGCCCATCAGGTTGATGATGGCGTTGGCCTTGGAGCGCAGGGGCTTGGGGGTGACGTCAGGCATCAGCGCCACGGCGGGGCTGCGGTAAGTACCCATGGCGGTCAGCAGGATTCCCAGACCGATGATAAAGCACACCTGTTTCCAGGCATCCGGGGAAGCGTGGAAGCTGTCGGTGAGAATGGGCAGCGCCATCATCACCGCGACGGCCGCGAGGGTGCCGAACAGAATATAGGGACGGCGGCGGCCAAGGCGGGAGGTGCATTTATCAGACAGCCCGCCGAACAGCGGCAGCAGGAACAGGGCGAGGATATTGTCCGCCGCCATGATGATGCCGGAAACGCTTTCTCCCATGTGGAAGGTTTCCGTGAGGATTTTGGGGATCAGATTGTCGTACATCTGCCAGAAGGCGCAGATGGACAGAAACGCGAAACCGACCAGTACGGTGCGCTTGGTGTTGAGCTTCATTGAGGAGCCTCCGTTCCCATGTAGATATAACCGTATTATATCTGTTCTTTTGGGAGAAGTCCAGACCTTCTTGTCTAAAGAAAGCAAAAAGCGGGTAAAATAGGCGTCAAGTCCAATTTCCGGCGCAGCACAGAATTGTGTGAATGAATCGTAAATTTTCAGCCTGAATTTACCAAAGGCAGAGAAAACGACTTGCGCATTTTCCAGGGAATGGTATAATAGACAAAAAGGAATACCACAGGATAATCGAGGTTATCGAAATGAAAAAGATGCTGTTTATCATGAATCCATTTGCCGGGGTGAAACGGGCGAACCGGCATCTGGCTGACATTTTGCTGACATTTACACAGGCGGGCTATGAGGTCATCACCCACATGACGCTGGGACGGGGAGACGCCACCGCCGTCGCCCGGGAGAAGGGCAAAGATGTTGATCTGGTGGTCTGCTGCGGCGGCGACGGCACGCTGAACGAGACCATTACCGGCCTGCTCAGCGCCGGGGCGGACACCCCCATCGGCTATATCCCCGCCGGTTCCACCAACGACTTTGCTTCCAGCCTGAAGCTGCCCACCAACATTCTCAAGGCCGCCCAGACCATCGTGGAGGGTGAGCCGGTGAGCTACGACGTAGGGCGGTTCGGCAACCGGTATTTTTCCTATGTTGCCTCCTTCGGCGCGTTTACCAGGTCCAGCTATGCCACACCCCAGAATGTCAAAAACGCTCTGGGCCACACCGCCTACGTTCTCAGCGGCATTACGGAGCTGTCCCAGATTCGCAACGAGCATGTGAAAATGGAGATCGACGGTCAGGTTGTGGAAGGGGACTTCCTCTTCGGCGCCATCTGCAATTCCACCTCCGTGGGCGGCATTCTGACGCTGGACCCCAAGCAGGTGGACATGGGCGACGGTCTGTTTGAAATTCTGCTGGTTCGCGCGCCGGAGAATCTGGGGGAAATCCATGAGTGCATCCAGGCGCTGCAAAGCCAGAAGTACAACTGCGCCATGCTCACGTTCCGCAGCGCCCAAAAGGTGCGGATCTTTGCCGACCCGGAAATGCCATGGACGCTGGACGGAGAAAAAGAAGACGGCCACGAGACGGTGGAGGTGGAGAATCTGCACCACGCCATCCGGCTGATGCAGAAGAAGGATGAGGATGCTTAACACCACATTGTGCTATGTCACCCGGGGCAGTCAGGTGCTGATGCTCCACCGGGTAAAAAAGAAAGCCGACATCAACAAGGACAAATGGATCGGCATCGGCGGGAAATTCGAGGGGGAGGAATCCCCGGACGAATGCCTTCTGCGGGAAGCGAAGGAGGAGACCGGTCTGACCCTGACCTCATGGCAGTGCCGGGGCGTGGTGACGTTCCTGAACGACACCTGCGAGGGCGAATACATGTACCTGTTCACCGCCGACGGCTTTGAAGGGGAAATGACCCAATGCGACGAGGGCGACCTGCAATGGGTAGAGCGGGAATTCCTGAACGCCCTGCCCAAGTGGGAGGGCGACCAGATTTTTCTGGACTTACTGTGGCAGAATGCACCGTTCTTCCTGCTGACCCTGCGCTACCACGGGGACACCCT
>HF988061.1:17475-17735 GCA_000434635.1 Firmicutes bacterium CAG:110
TGGAAGCGATACTGAACGGGAAAAAGATACGCTGAGACTTGAGCCGACAGACGCGCGTCTGTCGGTTTAATGTCCCTTAAAGCCTCGCAGAGGAAAGCCGCCCGCAGGCGGTAAAATAAATTCGGAAGCATTTTGCGTCGGGGCGTGTACCTGGGGCGAGATTTGTCAAGAGCATTTTTGCTATTCGGCGCACCTAAGCGAAATATGATTTGCAACGCAGTATCGTTTTGTTATACTGAACTCCAATTAAAATCTTTAGA
>HF988062.1:0-992 GCA_000434635.1 Firmicutes bacterium CAG:110
GTTGCCGGCATAAGCCGGCTTACGGATGCGACATACCCCCTGCGGGTACATACAGTATTCCACCATTTTCGATATCTCGATTGGACGAAAAATCTCTCGCTCACAGTTTTTGCCGATTTAATCAGAGGTTCCCTAAATTTATCTGAGAGGAGGGCAGGGATTCCTGCCCTCCTTTTTCCCAGGGAGGATTGGAACTATGAAAAATGCAAGAAAGCAGAATATCAGCTTGCTGCTGTTTTGTACGCCGGCGTTGGCGGTGTATATTCTCTTTAAGCTGTACCCCGCGCTTTCCGGCGTGTTTTATTCTCTGACCAACTGGAACGGCCTGAAAAAGGAATATGATTTTGTTGGCCTTTCCAATTTTATCGAAATACTGTCCGATAAATATTTTTGGAATTCCATGTGGTTTACCTTCAAATATGTTATTGTGATCGTGATTGTTTCCAATGTGGTGGCATTGACTCTGGCTGTGGCCATCGAAAGCCGCCGCAGAGCCAAGGGCTTGTACCGCACAATCTTCTATATGCCCAATATGATCAGCATGGTCATCGGCGGCTATATGTGGATGTTTATTTTTACAAAAGTCCTTTATTATATGGCAGATAACTGGGACTGGAAGTTCTTGGATCATTCCTGGATCGGTGACCCCAAGTATTCCTTCATCGCCATCATGATCGTTGCAGCCTGGGGTGCGACAGGCTATCTGATGATCATCTACATGGCCGCATTGCAAGGCGTTCCCGCGAATCTGAAGGAGGCGGCATCCATAGATGGCGCAGATTCCTGGCAGAATTTCTGGAAAATCGTTTTCCCGCTGATCGGCCATGCGATCACCATTTGCGTCTTCTGGGCATTGAATGCAGGCTTTCAGGTCTTTGATGTGATCTATACGCTCACCGGCGGCGGCCCCGGCAGGGCGACACAGTCCGTTGCCATCAATATTTATGAAGAAGCGTTCCGGGGGAACATTCGCTATGGATATGCCACCGCGA
>HF988062.1:1170-1272 GCA_000434635.1 Firmicutes bacterium CAG:110
TACCCTTTTCCCGCTGCTGATGGCTCTGATGAACTCTTTCAAGTCCAACCGGGAGCTGCTGACCAATGTAATGAGCTGGCCCACAGAATGGAATCTCGACAA
>HF988063.1:0-463 GCA_000434635.1 Firmicutes bacterium CAG:110
GCCCGACCTGTACGCCGCCTATCTCCACGGCGCTTCTCAGTGGGATGGCAGCTATGCACCCATTGCGGAGAATAGTGTGGCAATCTATATCTACATGGCCGACGGTGACGAGTATTACGGCAGCGCCAAGGCCCGCTCGGCCTACGAAAATCTCCACGAAGCCTATGAAAACGCCGGTTGGAGCGATGCCGACATCGACCAGGTTCTTCGTATTGAAACGCCCAATAATGCCTTCTTCAACGAAAAGGGCATTTATAACTACCACGGTGGAGCTAATGTGGTCTTTGATGACCCAGACAATTTGAACTGGGTGATCTCTCACAGCAAAGGATGAGAACATGAAACCGATTCTCAAAATAAAAATCGCAGTCGATGCCCCAATGACCGCCGCGCTGCTGCTTTTGATGGCCTACGGTCTTGTGGGCGAGGCAGCCCACGAGTGGATCGGTATGGGAATGTTCGC
>HF988063.1:495-915 GCA_000434635.1 Firmicutes bacterium CAG:110
GTCCGTGGCGCACCATGTTTTGAACCGCCGATGGATTCAAGCTGTGCCGCGGGGGCGCTACACGCCCCTGCGCATCGTACAGACGGCACTGGCAGGGCTGATTTTCCTGTGCATGGTCGGCTCCATAATCAGCGGCATTGTGCTGTCCCGCCATGTGTTTGCGTTTCTCCCCAGGCACGGTGGCTATGAGCTTGCACAGCAGGTGCATATCCTCTGCGCTTACTGGGGCTTCATCTGTATGAGCCTGCATCTGGGGTTTCACTGGAGCATGATGCTGGCGATGGCGCGCAAACACTTGCAGCCCCCATCCATGCGAACATGGAGCCTGCGGCTGATCGGCTGGTTCTGGGCAGCGTATGGCACGTTCGCTTTCCGACACAGAGGTGTTAGTTTATATCTGCTGCTTAGAAGCCACTTCGT
>HF988064.1:0-4245 GCA_000434635.1 Firmicutes bacterium CAG:110
AGCGTGCTGAGTTAAGTCGATAAGCATTTAAACAAATATTAAGGAGAGAGAAATATGGCAAGCAATTACAGTCTGAAATACAACGTTGATATCGTCATGTGCATTGACGCGACGGGCAGCATGAACGGCATTCTGGACACGGTAAAGTCCAACGCCCTGAATTTTTACGGGGATCTGATCAATTCAATGCGCAAAAAGGGAAAGCAGGTCAACGATCTGCGCATCAAGGTCATCGCATTCCGTGATTACGTGGCCGACGGAGAAAACGCTATGCTGGCGACGGATTTCTTCCGGATGCCGGAGGAGCAGGAGGAATTCCGCGATCTCGTCAATACCATCTCGGCGTGCGGCGGCGGCGACGAGCCGGAGGACGGCCTTGAGGCACTGGCGTACGCGATCAGAACGGACTGGACGCGCGACGGAGACAAGCGCCGCCATGTCATCGTCGTCTGGACGGACGCCCCGACCCACGAGCTTGGCTTCGGCAGCAAATCCAAATATTATCCCCGCAACATGGCGGCGAGCTTCAACCAGCTGACCGGCTGGTGGGATCAGATGGACGTCCGGGCGAAACGGCTGCTGATCTACGCTCCGGAAGCAGAATACTGGACAACGATCTCCGACAGCTGGGACAACACCATGCACTTCTCCTCCGTCGCGGGCAACGGCCTGAAAGAGTTTGAATATGAGGAAATTCTGAGCGAGATCTGAAAAACTGGAGGAATCAAGATGCGGTGTCCATATTGTGGTACCAATAATGACGGGGACTCGCTGTATTGCACGGGCTGCGGAAAGCGATTGCCCGTCGGGCAATCGGCGGTCACGCAGAGGCCGGTCCAAGCCCCGGCACGCAGGAAAAAGGACAATTCCAACACCATTTTTATCGTCATCATCGCCGTTCTGGTGTTTGCTCTAATCGCATGTGCCGTTGTCGGATTCATCGTGTACATCGGTCGAACCGCGACGGATGCCGTACAGGTCGTAAAGTCCGGTTATTTGGGTGAATATACGGACATTTCTGTAACGGAATTGCTGGATAACTGCTATGGTTCTTCTCAGAAAGGCACATGGAGCAGCGGAAAGAGCTCTGACAGAAAAACGGTCGTCCAGGTAAAATACGGCAGCGGCGGTGAAACGTTTGTCCAGTTTGAAATGCTGGATGACAGCCGCTTCAAGGTCGTGTCGATGTCCGTTGACGGCGGCATGCTTTATGAGGGCACCGAGCGTCAGACCGCTTTGAATACGGATTACTATGAGGTCTACACGAGAAAGCATCGGGGATTATGCCTTTCAGGGCTGTACTTCCCTCTGGAGTGCGGACATTCCCAGCACCGTCACCAGCATGGGCGCTTATGTTTTCACCGGGTGTGACTCTCTCCGGGCGGTGAAAATCGACGCGGACGTCTGTGAATCCACCTTTGCCGAGTGTACGGCGCTGCGGGACATCACCTTTCAGGATAACTGCCGCATCATCGGCGAGTGCGCTTTTCAGGGCTGCAGCGGCCTGCGGAACCTGTATCTTGGCACCAACATTGAGCGCATCGAGCGTCAGGCATTTTCCGAATGCGAAAAGCTGAGCTACATTTACTTCAACAAAAATCTGCAGTACATGACAGAAGAAAATCTGGAAAATGACGACCTGATGGAGCGTCTGGCTGCATGTAATTCCCCGGAAGAGCTTGCAAACATGCTGGAAGCCAATTCCCTTGTATTGGAAGACGGTTTGAGCATTGAAAAGGCTTTTGAGCTTTTAAAGAAGCAGGCAAACGGCGAACTGGATGCTGCGGAATTGAACTCCGTCAGCGGCGGCATGAAATTGGGCTTCACTGCAAAGTCCGGATTGGTAAGGCTTTAAATGTTTCAAAGGAGAAACGGAAATGACAGAAGAGAAATTCAACGAACTGCTGAACGATCAGGCTTTCCGAGATGAGATGAACAATGCCGCAACATTGGAAGACGCCGCAAAGATCATGCAGCAGCATGGTATTCAAATCACTCCCGAGGAACTTCAGGAGATCATGACAAAGATGGAGTCCGAGTCAGAATTGAGTGAAAGCGAACTCGATGATGTGGCTGGCGGCTTTTGGGGCACCTACGCTGCGGTCAGAGCAGGGGCAAAACTTGTTTATTGGCTACTTAAAAACCCTCATTTTCGGCAGTCCCTTATCATGTGATTAAACCATCAAAGTATGGTAACCTACTAAACTATATCAAAATATGTACATGGAGGATATTATTATGGAAAAGGCAAAGAATTTTGACGAATTGATGCATGACGAGAGCTTCTTAAACAAATTGAACGAAGCGAAGTCTCCTGAAGAAGCAGAAGAAATGTGCGCAGCACAGGGATTTGACCTGAATAGCGAATTATCCGGTTTACCTGAAGGTGAACTCTCTGATGAGCAGTTGGATTCGGTTGCCGGCGGAGGAATAAGTTGGGGGGCTATTAAAGCCGCGTGGGACTTTGGCACGCAAGCTGGTGTCTATATCCGCAACCTCTGGGATAGGAAGCACGGGCGCCCGCTGACTTATCCTAACTGGAGATTTGAATGGTAAGACCACATAAATACTGCTAAGCGCTGCAACCGCAAGCCTTAGCATGCTAAAAGAGTGGGACACAACCAGTGAGATTATACAATGGCCGGGGAATTCATAAACGAATCTCCGGCCATTGTACGATTGTACAAGACAGATGGGAGAGGGATCACATGGCCTTTACACTCCAAGCCGCGTGCCTCAGCCATATCGGCAACAGGCGCGGCAATAACGAAGATAATTTCTTCTTCAACGGCATCTGCCTCGAGGAAGAACACACAAGCACCCATGACCCGCTTCTGATGGAGCGGGTGCTGCAGGAGGATGTCTGCCTCGGGGTGTTTGACGGCATGGGCGGCGAAAACTATGGAGAACAGGCCTCCTTCACCGCCGCCTCGGAAATGCAGGCTCTGACCGGGAAGCCGAAGCTGTTTTACCAGTCCGGAGGAAAATATCTGGGCAATCTGGCGCTGGCGCTGAACGACGCCGTATTCCGCCGGGCGCAGGAGCTGATGACCAGCCGGATGGGAACCACCATGGCGGCGCTGTATTTTTCCGGAAACCGCGTCTACGTCTGCAACGTGGGCGACAGCCGGGTCTACCGGCTGCGGGACCATGTGTTCGCCCAGCTGTCTCAGGATCATGTATCCACGCGTATCCCGGCGCCGGGGCGGAAAGCGCCCCTGACCCAGCATCTGGGCATGAACCCGGAAGACGTGCGCATCGAGCCGTTCGTCATCAAGGACTCCATGCAGAGCGGCGACATCTACCTGATGTGCAGCGACGGTCTGACGGATATGGTGGACAATCTGGCGCTTTCCGATATCCTGTCCAGATCGGAAAATCCGGAACAGTGCGCCCTGAATCTTCTGCAGGCGGCACTGGACGGCGGCGGAAAAGACAATATCACCATCATCGTCTGCCGGGTTCAGGAAACATCCCTGCGATAACAGGCGCGGAAGGGAGAAACAGAGCATGGCAAGTCGATTCACGGATGTTGTATGGCCCGGCTGGGAAGTCGTCCGCAAGCTGGGTGTAGGCAGCTTCGGAGGCGTGTACGAAATTCAGCGCACCCTGCCGGACGGTCAGGTTGAAAAAGGCGCACTGAAAAAGCTGACGCTTCCAAGAAATCCGGATGAAATTGAAGAACTGCGTTCCAATCAATTTGACGAGGCAAGCATCACCGCGCACTTTACCAACCAGCTGAAAAATCTGGTGGGCGAGTACGGTATGATGAAGCGGCTCAGCGGCTGCCCCAATATCGTCCACAGTCTGGATCTGCGCTATGTTCAGCACGAGGACGGCATCGGCTGGGATCTGTATATCCGCATGGAGCTGCTGACTCCGCTGAAAAAGGTACTGCCCACGGAATACAGCGAACAGACTGTTATAGCCATAGGAAAAGACCTGTGTGCCGCCCTGACCGCCTGCGAAAAAGAACACATCATCCACCGGGACATCAAGCCGGAAAACATTCTGGTCTCCGAGGACGGGGTTTTCAAGCTGGGGGACTTTGGTGTCGCGAAGATAGCCATGGGAAATGGCACCGGCACGGTTACCGGTACGACCGGCTATATGGCTCCGGAGATCTCCAAACATGAGGCCTATGGCCCAACGGTGGACATTTACTCTTTGGGCATGGTTCTCTACTGGATGATGAACGAGCGGACACTGCCCTTTCTCCCCATGCCGCCCCAGATTCCTACCGCG
>HF988064.1:4297-4553 GCA_000434635.1 Firmicutes bacterium CAG:110
CCGCCGCTTTCGCGGAGAAGCTCTGCCCGCGCCGAAAAACGGCAGTGAGGCACTGAAGCAGGTGGTTCTGAAAGCCTGCGCCTATCATCCGGAAGACCGCTACCAGACCGCTGACGAAATGCTGAGCGATCTGACGGGCTGTACAAGCAGCACTGTGTCAGAAAAGGCGGACACGGAAACCGCCAGACCAGATGAAAAAATCTCCGAAAAGAAACACGGCAGGAAAAAGCTGCCGCTCAAGCCCATTTTCGCGGCG
>HF988064.1:4575-4792 GCA_000434635.1 Firmicutes bacterium CAG:110
TCGCGGCGGCTGCTGTACTATGCATTGCCAGCGCTGTTCTGCTTTTCATTCAGAGAAAGAAACCCGTTCCCGCACCCGAGGCAACAGTCCAGTCGCTGGCAGCAGAGGCCGCAGAAGAAACGACTGTGCCAGAGGCAACCGTAACAGCGGTGGACGAAACGGTTGATGATGCTGAAAAGAGCGGCGGACTGCCAGAAGCTCACCAACCCTGAGGACG
>HF988065.1 GCA_000434635.1 Firmicutes bacterium CAG:110
ATATGAACTCCATGCCCTTCAGGCAATTAATACTAATTCTTAATTAAAGACTTTAATTATCCAATCTCTGCCGGTAATGCTAGAAATGGCATTGTTAGACAAGGAGCAGATGGTATCACACAGGCGGTCAACAACTTTTTCCAATGTGGCGAAAACCTCGTTACGGAATCCGCGCTTTCGGATCTCTTTCCATATTTGTTCAATGGGATTCATCTCGGGCGTATACGGAGGGATGTGGAAAAGAATGATATTCTCTGGTAATTCCAGTCCACCGGATTTGTGCCACGCAGCACCATCACAGCAGAGCAAAATTATGTCGTCGGAAAATCGTTCAGATAATTTCTTGAGAAAAATGTTCATGCACACTGTATTGCAATAGGGCATGACAAGAAAGTATCCGTCACCGGTCAACGGCTCTACCGCTCCATAGGCATAGCGATACTCCCGGATGTGGTGACAGGGTACACTGGGACGTATCCCTTCCTGACACCAGCAGTATTTGGGCTTGTTAATTCGACCAAATCCAGCTTCATCCTGGAACATCAGGCGGATTTTCTTCCCGCTGTGGATAACTTCCCAGTTCTTTTACGGTGTCGTTAATTTTTTTGAGGCCGCGATTTCTTCTTCGCCGGCCTTTTGGGGGTGTCTGCTGCGGGGCATGATCTTACGCCATCCATGACGATGCAGAACAAAGTATATTTGACCATTGCTGACTGGATGGTCTACTGCACTTTGATATGCTTTCGCGATTTCGCTGATTTCTACCAGCTCGCCCTTTTCCGCACGCGCTTTGAAAGGAGCCAGAATAGCTGCTTCTTCTTCCACGCTCATATTGCGATGATTTCCACCGTAATGATTCCCCGAAATTGCTTCAAGCCCGTTGCGCCAATATTTTGCCACCAACTGGCTCACATAGGCTGAACAGAAACCCGTTGCCTCAGCCACATCCTTGGAATTGGCACCTTTGGCCCGCAGTTCCAGTGCTTTCAATCTGGCCTCGGCTCTTTTATCTTTTTTTCCCTGCGTGCCTGCTCAATCGCTTTTATTTCTTCACCGCTGAATTGATATCTGGAAGCCATATTTATCACCCAGATATAGTATATCATATCACTGCAATTATTTGAAGCGTTTTATTAAGAAATAGTATAAAATCTTTTTTAAAGATTTTAATTGGAG
>HF988066.1 GCA_000434635.1 Firmicutes bacterium CAG:110
AGGGCTCGCCATAATTGGCGAGCCCTTTCATTTGTTAACTTCGGATGCAAACGTAATTTCCTTGTTATGGTGTTCCCTTAGGTATTAGCGCAATCCCAGGTAATTGACGTTCAAACACTCACAATTCAGTTTCTTGCGAACTAAAAACAGCAAAACCATATGGGCCAAGCATATCTTTCGTGTGTAAGGACCCTAAGATTATCGTACCGGATATATCCTGAGGCAACGCAATTTGCTCGTTAGCAAAATTACAGCAAACAATTACGCTGTCAGCCCCATACTCACGCTGATATATAAACAGCTTCTCATGAGATGGTTGGAGCATTTCAAAATCACCGTATTTGAGAATGTTATTACCATTTCGCAGCGCAATCAGCTTCCTATAATGGTGTAGAATGGAATCCGGATCTTCTGTTGCATTCTCTACATTGATTTGTTTGTAGTTGGGGTTTACCTGAATCCAAGGTGTTCCCGTTGTGAAACCGGCATTGTCTGTACTATCCCACTGGACGGGTGTTCTGGCATTGTCCCGTCCCTTATGAAGAATGCCGTTCCATGCCCATGCGCGATTGCCTTCCTTTTCCGCCTCATGAAGCAGATTGATACTTTCCACATCCCGCAGTTCATCCGGCGATACAAATGGATAGTTCGTCATTCCGATTTCTTCGCCTTGATAAATAAACGGTGTTCCACGCATCAGATACATGGCGGTTGCAAGCATTTTTGCGCTTTGTACGCGCAGTTCTTCTGTCTCAGTTGAGCCGAATCGAGATACTGCCCTCGGCTGGTCATGGTTTCCCCAGAACAGCGTATTCCAGTCAATCGCTTTTTGCCAACTGGAAATAATCTGCTTTAGCTTCAGCAAATCAAAGGGAATAACATTCCATTTTCCATTCTTACCATCGATGTCCATGATATCGAACTGAAATAGCAGATCCAACTCCTGTCCATCGCCAACCACAGAGTTGGCATTGTGCGTAGTAACAAACGTAGTTTCCCCCACGCACATACAGTCACGTCCCGCAAAGCAATTTTGACGCATTTCTCTCAGATATTCATGCAACTTGGGCTGAAATGCAAAATACTGTTCTGAGAACACGTATCCCTCACCCTCGCCATCCGGCAGCCCTGGTGCTTTGGCAAGTAAGCTGATTACATCCATGCGGAAGCCGTCCACACCCTTATCAAGCCAACGATTGATCATTGCATAGACTTCCGCACGCATGTTTTCATTTTCCCAGTTCAGATCCGGCTGCTTTTCGCTGAACAAGTGCAAATACCATTGGTCTGTTGTCTTATCATAACTCCACGCGGATGGCGTAAAGAAAGATGACCAATTGTTGGGTTCTTTCCCGTCCTTGCCGTCTCTCCAAATATAATAGTCCCGATAGGGATTATCCTTACTTTTTCGTGATTCTATAAACCACGCATGTTCATCTGAAGAATGATTCACAACGAGGTCCATGACCAATTTGATATCCTGTTTATGGAGTTCTTCGACAAGCTGTTCAAAATCCTCCATCGTACCGAACTCGGCCATAATGCTCTCATAATTACGGATATCGTAACCCATATCCGCATTGGGAGAGTCATATACAGGACAAAGCCAGATTGCTCCAATTCCAAGCCATTTCAGGTAGTCCAATCTGGAAATGATGCCCTGAATGTCGCCAATGCCGTCGCCATTTGAATCTTGAAAACTTCTGGGATATATCTGATAAAATACCCGTTCCTTCCACCAAGGTGAATTCATATCATTTGCTCCTCATTTCTGTTGGTGTCAGGCAGGACGCTGTTCTGCATCCTGCCCAATATTTCTTTCAGATGTTTTCTCCCTGCAGATCAATCCATACGACAGTCCAGTATCCTATTCTCGGAAGGACAAATTCAATAAATGCCCCCTTATCACTTTCAAAATCAGTATATTGGATTGCCTGAGCCTGCATTGCTTCCCTATCTGGTGACGCTGCATATACGCCTTTAACCGGACTGTCCACCTGCACTACAATTCTTATGTTCTCCTGCGGAATGGGAGTATCCTTTCCCTTGTTCCAGTAATCATTTTCGCATCCGCACAGATTCACAAAATACAAACATTTTCTTAATTCTTTTTCCCGGATTGTAAGCCAGAGCTTGTTTGCTTCACCATATGTACTGACAGGATGACTCTGGCACTGGTATTCATAATTGTCCCAGCCCATATGCGTCATGGAAACATTTCTTAGCTCCTCGTCATAGAACAAATCCAGATACCGGATCATGAAATCATTGCAGCGTCTGAGAATCGCCGCGTCTTTCTCACTCAGACGGGTATAGTCGCTATAATACCCCTGAGTCAGAACAGCTTGATTTTCGCCCTGCAGCAGATGATAAGCACCGTTTGAAACAATGGCAGCCGTTAAAATTCGAGCCGCATTCATTGCCCGTTCTCTGGAATCCTTCCGGAATGGTTCCAGATAAGCCGCAAGAATGATCGGCCTCTGGTCGCCGGAAAGCTGTCTTGCCTCGTCAATCAGCTGCGCAATATGAGAATACCGCTCATAGGGATTCCAGACCTCAATGTAAACTGCGTCCTGCTTAGCAGCAGCGGTGAAATATACAGGCCAGTTGCCAACATTATTGAAGATCAGATATGGGTCTTGATTTGCACCTGCAAGTTCTTCTCTGGTCTGGTTGATCAAGGATGGGATTTCCTGATCCAATCGAATCAGTTCCGGCTTTTCCTCCAAATGAGAATAGGCCGTTTTGGGGAAGCCATAGGTGTCCATATGGATTCCTGCAAACCCCATCTTTGTGATTGCTTTTCTATACTCCGCAATCAAATGATGCCGCCACGGCGAATCCTTTGCAATATTCATGATATAAAACACATCAATGAACACAAAGGGTTTCTGGCAGGAATTATACAGCGCCCAATTTGTGTGCTTCTCGAAAAAGGGTTTGCTGGCAGCGTAAATTGCGCCGTATGCGATAGAATGCATGCCATGTTCCGCGCATTTTTCAATCTTGTCCTTCACGGTTTTGCGAGAGATTGGCTTACCCATCATGTCTGTGTAGAATTCCTGATCTGCAACCAGGTGATCATGCCGGTAAGACCAGTCATAGTACTGCACCATATTGATATGACATTTATTCAGCCATTCAACAGCACCGTTATCTGCGTCGTCCTGCGTGAAATCGCTCAAAAAGCCGTAGCGGAGAGACCGTTTGGGGTTTTCGACAACATCAAAAGCTGTTTCCAGAAGAATACGTGTGTTACCTGTGCATACCGTTACCGAAGCACCGTAACCAGCAAAAGTGGTATCATATTTTCCAACAGAAATGAGTATATTACCGGTAAAATCAGCAACTTTTTGCCTGTAGACTAAATCATTCAAATGGTATATAGACACCTCCGCGTATTCACAGATGTGTCCATCCGTATCAAGGCGAAGCTCAACTTCTTCACCGGACAGAAACTGCGCTTTTACAGGATATAAATCCATTCAATTCACCTTATCCTTTCACCGCGCCGTCTGAAAGTCCCTGGATAAACTGCTTCTGGAAAATCAGGAAGATGATCACTACGGGGATAATGGCGATGGTCGCCGTTGCAGCCATCAGATGCCATTTACCACCGCCAAACTGCTGGAAAAAGACGGACAATGCCTGCGGGATGTTCTGCTTTGCCCTCGACTGCAAGAAGAACGTAGCCTGCGCATAGTTATTCCAGATTCCAAAACCATTCAGAATCACGAAGGATGCCGTTGCGGGTTTTATGATTGGGAAAATAACTCTCCAGAAAGCGCTGAATCCTGTGCAGCCATCTAACGCAGCTGCTTCGTCCAATTCTCTTGGCAGCGCTTTTATAAATGTCGCGTAAATGAACACCGCAGACGGCATTGCCAGTGTGGAGCAAACCAGAATCATTCCCCAAAGGGTATTTACCGCATGAATTTTTCTCATAAGTGTGTACAGCGGAACAGTATTGATAATACCAGGAATCATCATACAGGACAAAAGCAGACCGAATACGAATTTGTTATACCTTGTATTGTGCCTTGCAATGGCATACCCTGCCAGGCCACCGGTAATAATTGTCAAAATCAGCGTTCCGGCTGTAATGATCGCAGAATTCAGCATAGCTGTACCTATCTTTGATTTTCTCCAGGCATCCAGAAAGTTCTGCCAATAAAAATCCGGAATAAAAATATTACCCTCATAAAAAACACGCTGTGGAGAATTGAGCGCCAGAA
>HF988067.1:0-22906 GCA_000434635.1 Firmicutes bacterium CAG:110
GAGCATTCGCGCCAGGATGTTGTCATTTTTTCAGGACTTCCCTCACGGTCAGAACATTTTCCACCACGGTGAAGCGGATATCGTACCCGGCGAAAGACAGTCCGTAGACGCGCTCCGGGCTTCGCTGGTAGGATGGCCGGGGGTCGTGGGACAGAACGCCGAGGGCGGCGTCCCGCTTGTCCTCCGGGAGCAGGGACAGAAGCGCGGGCGGGAAGCTGACGTTCAGCAGGAAATCCCCGGCGGTGTCCGTAAAGCCGCCGGTGGCGTCCGGATGGCAGTCGCCGTAGGGAATGTAGGGCTTGATGTCGAAAATCGGGGTGCCGTCCATCAAATCCGCACCGCCCACATGCAGAACCGTGCCGAATTCCCGGGTCTGCTCCACACCCAGAAGGCGGACGCTGGACAACCCCAGATTGTTGGGGCGGAAAGGGGAACGGGTGGCGAAGACGCCCATCCGGGTGTTTCCGCCCAGCCGGGGCGGTCGCACGGTGGGCGACCAGCCCTGCCGGACAGCTTCGGAAAACTGCCAGATGAGCCACAGATGGGAAAAGTCCTCAATGCCCCGCAGAGCGTCGGAATTGCGGAATTCTGGCTCGAAGACAATGGTGGAGCGGAGAGCTTCCACCAGTCCGCTCTGCCGGGGAATGCCGAATTTGGTGGCAAAGTCGCTGTGCATCCGGGCAATGACCTGAATATTGACCGTATCCATTACGCTCTGACCTTTCTCAAGCAGAAAGTGACCGCGAAAACCGCGGCAAGACCCAGACTGATGGCCGCGCCTGCGGAGCAGCCGGAATAGTAGGAAACCGTCAGCCCGACGACCCCGGCAAGAAACGCGAACAGCACGGAAAAACCGTGGTACTGTTTCAGATTCCGGGCGACGTTCCGCGCGGAAGCGCCGGGCAGCACCAGCAGGGAATTGAGAATCAGCAGACCAACGCTGGAAATGGACAGCGTCACCACAACGGCGATGGCAGCGGTGAACAGCGTCTGGGAAAGTCCCACGGGAATGCCCCGGGAGGACGCCAGCTGGGGGTGAATGGCGGTGAGGGTCAGACGGTTGCTGTAGAAAATCCAGAAAACGATCACCGCCAGCAGCACCATCGCCAGCATCCCGATCTCCCCCGGCGTGACGGAGAGAATGTCGCCGATGAGATATTTATTGTACCGGGTGAAGCTGCCGCCGCCCACGGTGGCAACGAAAATGCCCAGCGCAACGGCGGAGCTGGAAAACACGCCGATCAGGGTATCCGCCGCCTGATTGGAGCGGCTTCTGACAAAGGAAAACAGCAGGGCAAACACCACGCTGAAGCCAACCGCCGCCCAGATGGGGGCGGCCACGCCGCAGATAATGCCGATGGCGATGCCCGTAAAGGCGGAGTGTCCCAGAGCGTCGGAGAAAAAGCTCATGCGCCCGGTGACGATCATGGTGGAGAGAATGCCGAACAGCGGCGCCATGAGCAGCAGCGCCAGCAGGGCGTTTTTCATAAAGTCCCAGTGGAGCATTTCAAAGGGAAGTGCGTCCCAAATCGCGTACCAGATACTCATGCGCGGCCTCCTCTCATGTGGAAGGTGCGGTGGAATTCCTCGGAATCCAGCACGGTTTGCGGGTCGCCCTGAATCAGAACGCCGTGGTCGATGAGCACCACCTGATCGGCGTACCGGGGCAGTAGGGAAAAATCGTGGGTGGTCATCAGGATGGACAGGTCATAATTCTTGCGGATCTCGTCCAGCATGTCCATCAACGTCTCCATGCCCTCCACGTCCACGCCGGAAAGCGGCTCGTCCAGAATGAGAATGTTGGGAATGGGTTCCAGCGCCAGCGCCAGCAGCACCCGCTGCAATTCGCCGCCGGAGAGGGTTCCTACCCGCTTGTTGACCAGTTCCTCTCCGTGTACCCGGGAAAGGCACTCTGCCACCGTGTCCTTCATGGCCTTGCCGAGACCGAGAAAAGCTGGGCGGCGGCTCATGCAGCAGGCGAACAGGTCGGACACGCTGACCGGGTCGCTGGGGTCAAAAGCGGGACTTTGGGGAACGTAGCCGATGCGGGGCTTTTTGCTTCGCTGTCCCGGCTCGGAAAAGGCGATGACGCCCTCGTACTCCCGTTGTCCCAGAATGGCTTTCAGGAAGGTGGATTTGCCCGCGCCGTTGGGGCCGATGATGGCGGCCATTTCGCCGCAGTGGACGTGAAGATTCACGTCCTTCAGAATGCAGTCGGTCCCGATTTTCACGGACATATTCTCTACCCGAAGGCAGCAGGAATGGCCGCAGGAACCGCCGTGATGTGATAGATTCATCCCAATGCCTCCTTGATGGTGTCAATGTTGCGGTACATGGCGTCAAAGTAGCTGTCACCAGCCATGGCCATGTCCAGCGAATAAACAGTCACGCCGGTTTCCCGGGAAATGACCCCGGCGGCGGAGGTGCTGCCGTTGCGCTCGGTAAAAATCGCGGGCAGGTCATTTTCACGGACAACGCCGATCAGGTGTTTCAGCTCCTGAGCGGAAGCTTCACTGCCGGATTCCTCCTCCACCGCTTCCAGAATGGTCAGATCAAACGCCTGAGCAAAGTAGGAAAAGCCGTCATGAAACGTCACCAGTTCCCGACATTTAAGGCCGGACAGACTGGATTCTCCATAGCTTTGCAGTGCGTCCAAATCTTCCAGCAGGCTGTCCAGATTGGCGGAAAATGTGTCCGCATATTCGGGATATCTCTGGGAAAGTCCCGTGCAGATGTTTCCGGCCATTATCTTAGCGTTTTCCGGGGAAAGCCAGATGTGGGGGTCGTCCTCATGGTGGTGGTCTTCGTGACCGTGGTCGTGTTCTTCTTCCATATGCAGAAGGGCGATGCCCTCGGAAGAATCGATGATATCCGAATCATCCAGAATGCTGTCCAGAAAATCCTCCAGCCCTGCGCCGGAGATCACGACGACCTCGGCGGCCTCCGCCGCCTTTACCTGACGGACGTTCAGGGAGTAGTCGTGCAGGCAGGAGACGTTTTCCGTCACCAGTCGGGTGACGGTGAGGGACGTACCCTCGCAGAGCCGGGAGGTAAATTCATACACGGGCAGGGTCGTAGCGGCAATTTGTGCCGGCTGTGCCTGAGATCGGCAGCCGCTGAGCAGCATCAGCAGTGCCAGCAGAACCGGAAGTAAACATTTTTTTTGCATTAACGTTCATCCTTCAACGCTTATATCTGCTTCCATCATATCATCTTTGTCAAGAAAAAAGGAGCCTGCTTTCACAGGCTCCCCATCGGTATGTATCACGTTAATGCTTCTCCATCCAGTCTTTTACCTTGGTCTTTGCCATGCGGACAATATCCTCGGCAGGGTAGATGGAAGTCTCTCCGCCGCCTACGTGCAGGAAGTACAGGCCCTCGGGCGTCTGGTACAGGTCTTCCTCGTAACCAGCGGGATCGCCCAGCTGGCTGAAGGAATAAGCCTTGATCAGCGTTGCGGTCTCAGTGTCGTATGTTTTCTTGCAGATGACCTTCTTCATGGAACGAACCTCCTTTACTATTGAATTCCATACAACTGGTATTATACAGTTTTTTGTCCAGAAATCAAGGGCTTATTCCAATATGTTACAATTTTTGCAAAAAGATTGGAAGGTATACTGTTTTTTTAATACAGTGAAAGCGTATTTCTATATGCAGATTGCACAATAGAATTTCCTGATTCTGGAAATGCTTCCCGCTTGCTCATAGACTGCTTCGGTGGTATAATGGGGCAAAAAAGGGAGGCGGAGAAATGAAGGACTTTCCATGTTTTGCCACAGATGACGGCGTGGCCAGCCTGATCTTAAAGGAAATTCCCTATCGGCAGGAAGCCTATATCCGCTTTCAGGACGTACAGCCGGGGCGGTTCGCGCCCTTTTTGCAGGAGTGCGTTTCCTTCTGCCGCATGGCGGGAGCGGAGAAGATATATGCTCAGGGCCACGAGGAATTGTCGCAGTATCCGCTGCACGCCGCCGTTTACGAAATGCGGGGAAAAGCGTGGGTGGATACGAAGCTGCTGGAAAACATCTTTCCGGTGACGGAAGCCACAGCGGAAACATGGCGAAAGCTCTGCAACGAGCGGATGCGCGGCGTTGACTGCGCCGCGACCCAGACCGCCGGGGATGAAAAGGAAATTCTGGAATCCGGCGGCGCGTATTTTGTCCACAGCGCCGGGGAACTTCTTGGTATTGGCTGGATGAAGGACACCGAACTTCTGGCGGTGTGTTCCGTGAAACCCGGGGCGGGGGAACGGGTGATGCACACGCTTATGTCGCTGGTGGAAGGCGCGGGAATGACACTGGAAGTCGCGTCCACCAATGCAAAAGCCATCCGCCTGTATGAAAAGCTGGGCTTTCTGCGCACGGCGGAGAAAGTGCGCTGGTACCGGGTCGGGTAGAAATCATGCGGCATCCCGTTTGACACCGTGGATAAAATATGCTATCGTATATTGGGGTCTATCTGAAAACCGTCAACACGCCCAAACAGCGGGTCTTTTCCGCCTGCTGTGCACCATTTTCCCTTGCAATACACAAAGTATTCCTGCGGAAAAATGCCTTCATCAGGCGAAAAATCCCTTGCTGTTGGTCATGTTTCCGGTTTTCAGATAGACCCCAGAAAAATAAAGCAGTATTTGTCGGTTGAGAAACCGGCTTCATCGGAGGAAAAGAATGCGGTTTGGGCGAGGATTTATCATATTGCTGTCGCTGCTGCTTGCGGGGCTGATCCTGCTTGCTTGGCACGAAGAACCGAAACAGGGGACGACCCTTTCTCTGGAAATTTCCTCCGGCAGCTCGAAGGAGAAGATCGCCTGCTGGCAGTCGGATTCCGGGGAAAGCTACTTTTTCCTGCCGTCCTACGGGGAGCTGGACGAGACCAGATTCCGGGTCAGCGGAAAGGGAACGCTGGCGCTGGACGGCACGGTGCTGACCGACGGCATGTCCTGCGGCGGTTTGGTTCTGGACAAGCCCTACAATCTGACGAATGGGGCGGGGGACAGCATGGGAAGCGTTACCTTTGTCCGGTCGGGGAATGTGGCGGCCATCTATCTGGACGTGGCTTCCGGCAGCATGGACTATATTCATGAAGATCTTGACCACAGCGAGTCCGGCCGCATCCGGGTCTACAAGGCCGACGGAAGCCCGGACTATTCCGGGCGGGTCAAATCCATAGGCGGGCGGGGACAGTCCACCTGGGGAGCAGCCAAGAAGCCCTACAGCGTTACCCTGTCCGACAGGGCTGACCTTCTGGGCATGGGCAAGGCGAAAAAGTGGATCTTGCTGGCGAATGCCTACGATTCCAGCCACCTGCGCAACAAAATTGTTCTGGACGCTTCCGCCGCAGTTGGGCCGCCCTACACGCCGGAATGCCGGTGGGTGGATCTGTACCTGAACGGCGAATATGCGGGGCTGTACCTGCTGACCGAGCGGAACGAGGTAGATCCCGAGCGGGTCGATATTGCGGGAGACGGCAGCTTTCTGGTGTCCAAGGACTGGGAGACCCGCTTTATTTCCCGGAACCGTGTCTATTTCACTACGGGTTCCCATGCGGCGCTTCGCATTCTTTATTCGGACATTTCTACAGAGGAACTGAAAAGCACGTGGCAGTCGGCGGAAAACGCCATTCTTGCCGAGGACGGCATTGACCCGGTCACGGGAAAGAGCTGGCAGGAATTGATTGACATGGACTCGTGGGTCAGAAGATTTCTGATCGAGGAAGTTTTTGCGAACGTTGATGCCGGAGTGCGCAGTCAGGCATTTTTCCGGGACGGTGCGGACGGAAAGATCTGCGCCGGGCCTGTGTGGGACTACGATCTTGCGCTGGGGAACAGATATGCGTGGCCGAAGCCCAGCGCGAATATGGCCTTTGCCAGTATCGAAGGCATCTGGGGCTCCGAGTGGTACGCAAAACTTTACTTGAAAGAGGTATTTTACAGCCGCCTGACGTCAGTTTATGAAACGGAATTCCGTCCGCTGCTGGACTACATAGTAGATGAGCAGATCGACCGGTACGCGGAGGAAATTTCTGCTGCCGCCGCTATGAACCGTCTTCGCTGGGGAACGGGAGACGCCGCGTTGGAAGCAAAGTGGATGAAGCATTATCTGTCGGAGCGTATAGAATTTCTGGACAGCCTGTGGCTGAAAAACGAGCATTACTGCAAAGTCACTGTTTTCCTGGAAGACGGCGTCAGGCTGCGCTATTATGTCCGCCCCGGAGAGGTCATGCCAGAGCTTCGGGATTACATCAGTACGCCGTTTGTCACTTACGATGGCTGGTATAATAAAAAGACAGAGGAACCGTTTGATTTGTCCCAGCCCATATGGGAGGACACGGACATCTATCTGAAGTATACCCAGAACCAGCAAGCCGCGGAGGAGGAATACGCCACGGAGGAAGCTTCCATTCTCCGCTACGCACCGCTGGCGGCATTTATGGTGCTGGGGGTGCTGATCGTTGCGGTGGACATCTACCGCAGCCGAAAGGAGGGCAGACATGGGAGAACCAAAACCGGTCAACTTTCGTCATGAGCTGAAATACCTCATCAGCAGCGCGGAGGTGACCATGCTCAGAACCCGGCTGTCGGGGCTGATCTCTCTGGACGCCCACGCGAAGAACGGGCATTACACCATCCGCAGCCTGTATTTTGACGACTATGACGATCGCTGTCTTCTGGAAAATGAAAACGGCACCGATCCCAGAGAGAAATTCCGCATCCGCATTTATAACGGCAGCGCCGACCGCATCAGTCTGGAGTGCAAGCGCAAGGAGCGTGGAATGACCCACAAGACGTCCTGCCCGCTGACCCGGGAGCAGACGGAGCTTCTGATGGCGGGAAAGATAGTGCCCAATGTGGCCGATCGGCCGCCCCTTCTCCAAAAGCTCACGGCGCAGATGATGACCCGCCGCCTGCACCCCGTGGTCATCGTGGAATACGAGCGCATTCCCTTCGTTTACAAGAACGGCAACGTCCGCATTACACTGGACACCAACTTAGTTTCCTCCAGCGATGTCAGTCAGTTCCTGCGTGAGCGGATACCCCACCGGCCGGTCATGCCGCTGGGACAGCAGCTTCTGGAAGTCAAATATGACGCCTACCTGCCGGACTTCCTGTATCAGAGCCTCCAGTTGTCCGACTTAAGGCAGACGGCATATTCCAAATACGCACTGTGCAGAAGATATACAAGATAAGGAGAGAGTTATGAGCTTCAAAGATATTTTCAAAAAGTCCTTTCTGGAGGGCTTTGCCTCCACGGAGATCACCACGCTGACGGTGGTCACGGCACTGGGCGTGGCGTGCCTGCTGGCGCTGTACATATTTTTCGTCTACCGGGTCGTGACCCGGAAGACCTTCTATTCCAAGAACTTCAACATCACGCTGGCAGGCGTCACCGTGATCACGGCGTCGCTCATTCTCACCATGCAGTCCAGCGTGGTGCTGTCCCTGGGCATGGTGGGCGCGCTGTCCATCGTCCGCTTCCGTACCGCTATCAAGGAGCCGATGGACTTGATGTTCCTCTTCTGGTCGATCAGCGTGGGCATTATCTGCGGCGCGGGACTTGCTCAGGTGGCGGTCATTCTGTCCGTGGTGATGACCCTTGGTATCCTGATTCTGGACAGGCTGCCCGTAGCGCGCGCGCCCATGATCTTTGTGGTCAACGCCGATAACTTCGACGCGGAGGACGCTGTCGTGGAGACCGTGCGAAAATACGCGAAGCATTACCGCATCAAGTCCCGGAATCTGGCGGAGAATTCTCTTGATCTGGTTCTGGAGCTGCGGACGGACGAGGGCGGTAAGCTGGTCCGGGAAGTGATGGGGCTTGCGGGCGTGACTTCCGCGTCTTTGCTTGCTCACGACGGCGAAGTTACATTCTGACCACTGTACAGGAAAAATACTTGACAGGCAGAAAAGTCTGTGCTATAATACCCGACGGTCAAGGAAATGTACTTGACACGGGAGGTTCTGAATGGACGCGCTGGAAATGTCGCTTCTGTATGACTATTACGGTGGACTGCTGACGGGCAAACAGAGGCAATGCTTTGATCTGCGCTACAATCAGGATCTTTCTCTGGGCGAGATCGCTCAGGTGATGGGCGTGAGCCGTCAGGCCGTAAGCGACAACCTGACGCGGACGGAGGCGCTTCTCCGGAAAATGGAGGATAGCATCGGCTGTGTCGGCCGGGATCTCAAGAACCGGAATGCGCTGCGGACGATTCTGGACGCGGCGGAACGCCTGAAAACGTACCCGGATGAAACCGTTTCAGTTCTGGCAGGGGAGATCATCGAAGCTGCTCAGGACTTTGAGGAGTAAAGTATGGCATTTGAAGGCTTAACCGAAAAGATTTCCGCGACCTTCAAAAAACTGCGCGGCAAGGGACGCCTGAAAGAGGCGGACGTAAAGGAGGCTATGCGGGAGATCCGCATGGCGCTGCTGGAAGCGGACGTCAGCTATAAGGTGGTCAAGGATTTTACCAAATCCGTCACCGAGCGCTGCATCGGCGCTGACGTTCTGGAATCCCTGACTCCTGCCCAGATGATCGTGAAGATCGTCAACGAGGAGCTTTGCAAGCTCATGGGCAGCGATACCAAGCATATCAACATCAACCCCAATGGCCCGACGGTGGTCATGCTGGTGGGCTTGCAGGGCGCGGGTAAAACCACCAACGGCAGCAAGCTGGCCGGACTGATGAAGCGGCAGGGGAAGAACCCGTTGCTGGTCGCCTGCGACATTTACCGCCCCGCCGCCATTCAGCAGCTGAAGGTCTGCGGCGAAAAGCTGGGCATCCCCGTGTTTGAAAAGGGGACGCAGGACCCGGTGCAGACGGCGAAAGAGGCCGTCCTCTACGCCCGTCAGCACGGCCATGACATGGTGTTTCTGGACACCGCCGGCCGTCTGCATGTGGACGAGACTCTGATGAACGAACTGAAAAACATCAAGGCCACCGTCAAGCCCGACGAGATCATGCTGGTCGTGGACGCCATGACCGGTCAGGACGCGGTGAACGCCGCTCAGAGCTTCAACGAGTGGCTGGATATTGACTCCGTGATGCTGTCCAAGCTGGACGGCGACGCGAGAGGCGGCGCGGCGCTTTCCGTCCGCGCAATCACAGGCAAGCCCATCAAGTTCGCCGGTATCGGCGAGAAGCTGGAGGACATCGAGCCGTTCCATCCTGACCGGATGGCCAGCCGCATTCTGGGCATGGGCGATGTGCTGACCCTCATCGAGAAGGCAGAAAAGGCTTACGACGCCAAAAAGGCCGCCGAGATGGAGGAAAAGCTGAAAACCAACCGCTTCACCCTTCAGGACTTTTACGACCAGATGGTGCAGATGAAATCCATGGGCTCCATGGAGGAAATTCTCGCCCAGATGCCCGGCGGCGGAAACCTCAAGGGCGTCAAGCTGGACGAAAAGGCCATGGCGCACACCGAAGCCATCATCCTGTCCATGACCCCAAAGGAGCGGGAAAAGCCCGAGATCATCGGCGCAAGCCGGAAAAAGCGCATTGCCGCAGGCGCTGGCCTGAAGGTAGAGGACGTGAACCGGCTTCTTAAATCCTTTGAGCAGATGCGCAAGCTCATCAAGCAGTTCTCCGGCCCCGGTGCGGGGAAGAAAATGAAGCGCATGGGCCGTATGGGCGGCTTTGGCGGCTTCCCCGGCTTCTGAGCCGAAGCCGTATTGATTCGTTCGCTGTAAGCAAATATGCTTTGCGATATAGATTTATAGATTATTTATGGAGGTGAAACTCTCATGGTTAAGATCAGACTGAGAAGAATGGGCGCGAAGAAGGCTCCTTACTACCGGATTGTTGTCGCTGACTCCCGTTCTCCCCGTGATGGCCGCTGCATTGAGGAGATTGGAACTTACAATCCTCTGACCCAGCCCGCTACCATCACCGTCGATGCCGAGAAGGCTCAGGCATGGATCAAGAACGGCGCTCAGCCCACTGACACCGTCCGCGGCCTGCTGAAGAACGCCGGCGTGCTGTAAGATCCGCAAAGGAGAATTCCGCAATGAAAGAACTTTTGCTGTATATGGCAAAGAATCTGGTGGATGATCCTGATGCCGTCACCGTAACCGAAACCTCTGACGAGGAAGGGAAGGTGCTGGAGCTTCGTGTCGCTGAGGGCGACATGGGCAAGGTGATCGGCCGCCAGGGACGGATCGCCAAGGAGATCCGCACCATTATTAAGACTGTAGCCCAGCGCACAGGCGAGAAGGTCACGGTCGAAATCGTGGATTAAACGAGGATGCGTGACATTTGTCACGCATTTTTCGTTATCCCGGCTGCTTGCCGGGAATGTGATAAGAAATCATCTGCTCATTTGAGCAGTAGGGGAGAATTGAAATGAAACTTCCATATATTGAAGCCGGTGAGATCGTCACCACCCACGGCGTCCGGGGAGAGGTGAAAGTCCTTTCCTGGCTGGACAGCCCGGAAATGCTCTGCGAATTTGACCGCTGCCGGATAAGCGGCAGGGAATACGTCATGGATTCCGTTCGGGTGCAGAAGACCTGCAATCTGGTCAAGCTCCGGGGCGTTGACACCATGGAGGACGCTCAGAAGCTTCGGGGGAAAACCATGGAGCTGTACCGGGAGGACATCTCCGACGAGCTGATCTTCGCCGCCGAGCTGGTGGACGTGGAGGTCTACGCGGACGGTGCGTGCATCGGCAAGATCAAAGAGGTGCTGGACTACCCCGGCAACAGCGTCTACGTCGTGCAGGGGGAACGGGAGTACCTAATCCCCGCGGTGAAGGAATTCATTCTTTCCACCGATCTGGAAAGAAATCAGATGCAGGTGAAACTGCTGAAGGGAATGGCAAGCGATGAGGATTGACATTCTGACGCTGTTTCCCGACACTCTGGGGGATGTGCTTTCCGAAAGCATTCTGGGGCGTGCGCAGGAGCGGGGATATATTTCCATCGAAGCCCACCAGATACGGGACTACACCGCAAACAAGCAGAATCAGGTGGACGACTATCCTTACGGCGGCGGGCGGGGCGCCATCATGCAGGCTGACCCCTTATACCGCTGCTGGGAGGCGGTGTGCGACGAGGCCGGTGGGGCGGTGCATACCGTCTATCTGTCCCCCTGCGGACATACTTTCAAACAGGCGGATGCCATTCGCCTGAGCAAGCTGGACAATCTGATTCTGGTCTGCGGCCATTACGAGGGCATTGACCAGAGGTTTATTGACGAGTGCGTGGATGAGGAAATTTCTCTGGGTGACTTCGTCCTCACCGGCGGTGAGATTGCCGCCATGGCGGTGACGGATGCGGTGTGCCGCATGGTTCCGGGGGTGCTTGCCGACCCGGAGTGCTTTGAGGACGAGAGCCACTTCAACGGCCTGTTGGAATACCCCCAGTACAGCCGTCCGGCGGTATGGCACGGGCGGGCGGTGCCGGAAATTCTGCTCTCCGGCAACCACGAAAAGGTGCGCCAATGGCGTCGGAAGCAGGCGCTTCGCCGCACCCGGGCGCGGCGGCCGGACATGTATGCACAGCTGGATTTATCGTCGAAGCAGGACAAGAAGCTGCTGAAGGAAATGGAGGTGGAAGACCGTGAACAAGCTGGAAACTCTGAAAACATGGGTGCAGGAGAGTAACCGCATCGTCTTTTTCGGCGGCGCGGGAGTTAGTACGGAGTCCGGAATCCCGGATTTCCGGAGCGTGGACGGGCTGTACCACCAGAAATTCGACTACCCGCCGGAGGTCATCATCAGCCACAGCTTTTATGAGCGGAACCCGGAGTATTTTTTCCGGTTTTACCGGGAAAAAATGCTGCCGCTGGGCTTTGAGCCCAACATCACCCATAGGATTCTCGCAAAGTGGGAGCAGGAGGGAAAGCTCCTGGCGGTGGTGACCCAGAACATCGATGGCCTGCACCAGAAGGCGGGATCGAAAAAGGTCTATGAGCTGCACGGCTCGGTGCTTCGCAATTACTGCACCCGCTGCGGCAAATTCTACAGCGCCGAATTTGTCAAAAATGCCCCGGGCATTCCCCGGTGCAGCTGCGGCGGCATCGTAAAGCCGGATGTCGTCCTTTACGAAGAAAGTCTGGACGAACAGACCATTGCGGGCAGCGTAAAGGCCATCCGCAGTGCGGACATGCTCATCGTGGCCGGAACCAGTCTGACGGTGTACCCGGCGGCGGGGCTTATCAATTATTATCGGGGCAGCCGGCTGGTGCTCATCAACCGGGACGAGACACCTTATGACGACCGCGCCGATCTGGTGCTGCACGAAAGTCTTGGGGACGTCTTTTCCCAATTCGCATGAAAATCAGGGAGGAAGCACAGCTTCCTCCCTGAAATTTTATGTTTTTGTCTTTTGCATTCTGCGGGATTTCCATTGGGCATACATCCGGAACACGGTAGACCCCAGCAAAATGCCTACCGCCATGATACCGGCGATGGCGGCGGTGTTCATGCCCCTGTAGGCAAACATATCCATCTCGCCCCGCACGGCGAAGTTCATGGTGTAATACACCCCCGCGCCGGGAATCAGAGGGAACGCGGACACCAGCAAATAGGAAATGGCGGGATATTTGCGGATTCTTGCCATAATTTCGGAATATAACGACGCAAACAGAGAAGCCCAGAAATAGGAGAGGATCTCGCTGAATCCCAGCCGTTGACTCAACCAGAACACCACCCAGCACGCAATGCCGCCGATGGTGCAGAGAATGCCCCCGGGGCCATGAATATTGAACAGAATGGAGAACCCAAAGCATCCGATACAGGCGAACAGGCACTGCGCCAGAACGGAATGGTCAACGGCAGGTGCGGAAACCGGTGCGCCCCACAGCCGCTCGGCAAGCGACCACGCCGTGGCCGTCCCCACCGCCAGAGCCGCCGCGATCAGGAACACCTGAACGATCCGGTTGATGCCGGAATTGGTGTCGCCGTAGATGATGTCCCGCATGGCGTTGGTGAACAACAGGCCGGGAACGAGGATCATCAAAGCGCCGATGGTAATGGCGTCTGGATTCTTTGCAATGCCCATAGCGCCGAAGGCATAGGCCAGCAGCGCCATCAGGAAGGAAGCGGCAATGGTTCGGAAGAACTGGTTAGTGTCCTGCGCGTCCAGAAACCGAATTACAAGTCCTACCAGTATCCCGCAAATACCGGCGCAGAGGCCGTCCAGAAAATTGCCGCCGAACAGCAGCCCGAAGCCCAGTGCGCCCAGAAAATACCCCAGATAAACGATGGGAACCGGATAGACAAGCCGCTGGGAGCGGGTGACCTCCATCCACCGCTGGGCTTCCTTCGGCTCCGGGCGCTGGCTGCAATAGGCGCGACTCAGGCCGCTGAATTTTTCTACAGAGTCCAGATCGTTGCCATGGGAGCCGATGCGGCGCATCCGGGTGATGGGGGTGCCGTCCTCCATCATGACGGTGACGATCAGATAATTGGGAATGGCGAACACTTCCGACGCAATGCCGTAGCTACTCAGCACCCGGCTGACGCTTTCCTCCACCCGGAACGTCTCCGCGCCGCACATGGCAAGCTCATAGCCTAAATCCGTGGCAAGATCCAGTAAAATGTTATAGTCCATGGGAATCCCCCAGTGTCATAGTCTGAAAGCAGTAACAGTATATCATACGCCCTGAAAAATACAAGCCGGTTTTTGCATCCAAAAAACACGGCTAATCGAACAGAGTAGGGGAGAGGGGGTTATCCAATGCGTCGAAGCACATCAGGATCTGTTCCCGGGAGGTCTTTTCCACGGCAAGATCGATGGGGAGTTCATCTCTGCCAAACAGGCCGATTCCGGTTGTTTCAATATTTTTCTGAAATTCGCCGCGTTCGTATTTGCACAGCACAAAGCACTTTACGACCCCGTAGACGTAGTTCGCGACGTTGTGCTTCCGCCAGTCCTGAACGGCAATCAGGCGTTCCGCCTTGACGGTGAATCCGGCTTCCTCCCGGACTTCCTTTTCGGTGTTGGACGCGATGGACTGGTCAACGTCGCACCAGCCGCCGGGCAGACACCATGTGCCGTTATTTTCATGCACAAGCAGGATTTTGCCGTCGATAAAAACAGCGGCTCTGGTATCGATTTTCGGGGTCTGATAGCCAGTCTCATTGCAGAACAGATCGCGGACTTTCTCCATGGAAATATCCGTTTTCGCGGAGATCATCTCCGCGGCGATTTCCCGCAACTCAGCGTACCGCTCCCGGTCATATTTGTCCTTCCCGTATTGAAGCCCCGCCTGTGCAATGCTCTGAATGCGGATGGCGTAATCCAGCAGCCTGTCGTTCATGCGCCCTATTCTCCTTTTCTCGACATTTCACCAGAAATCACTATACCATAGCCATCCGCGTTTTTCAACAGAAAACCGCATGGGAGAAAATACTTGCAATTAGGGATTAGCCGTATTATAATACAGCCAACCAAATGACAGAAGGTATTTTTATGAGTGCAACCGTTTATTTTTCTCCTGTTATCACCCCGGAGAAGGTTCTGGATATGTTCAAGCTGGTGGACAAGACGCTCCCCGGCAACATTGCAATCAAGCTGCATTCCGGTGAAAAGGGAAATCAGAATTTCCTTGACCCGGAGTTCTGGAAACCTGTGATCGACTACGTCGGCGGCACCGTCGTGGAGTGCAACACCGCCTATGGCGGCGCCCGCAACACCACCGAGAAGCACCGCAAGCTGATGGACGAGCACGGCTGGAGCCGCTATTTCACGGTAGATCTGCTGGACGCCGAAGGCCCCGATATGCAGCTGGATATCCCGAACGGCAAGGTCATCAAGAAAGATTTTGTCGGCAAAGATTTGAAAAACTACGACTCCATGCTGGTGCTGTCCCACTTCAAGGGACATCCCATGGGCGGCTACGGCGGCGCACTGAAGCAGCTGTCCATCGGCGTGGCGTCATCCTACGGCAAGGCGTATATTCACGGCGCGGGCGTGCCGGAAAACCTCTGGACGCCGGATCATGATTCTTTTCTGGAATCCATGGCGGACGCAGCCAGCAGCGTTGTGAATTACTTCCACGGCAACATGATTTTCATCAACGTCATGAAGAACATGAGCGTTGACTGCGACTGCTGTGAAATTGCGGAAGACCCCTGCATGGCGGACATGGGCATTCTGGTTTCCACAGATCCCATTGCCATCGATCAGGCGTGCATTGATCTGGTGTACGGCTGCGATGACCCCGGCAAGGCGCATTTTCTGGAGCGCGTGGAAAGCCGGAACGGCGTCCACACCATTGAAGCCGCTGCGGCGCTGGGCTTCGGCAGCCGGGAGTATACGCTGGTGAAGGTTGACTGATTTACGCACCGCTGAATAAGAAACACTAAAAACGTCCACTGTAATTCCAAAAGAATTACAGTGGACGTTTTGTCAAAGCGTGTAAAATTACATCGTTAGAGCCTCGTAGACCTTGGATATCGTCTTTTCGTCTGTCATTTCGATCACAAAATTACCGGGAAGCATTTTCTCACTGCTCCCGTCCCGATACATCAGGAAAAACCGGGATGTCATATACCCTTTGTAAAACCGCGCGTCATAGATGTTGACACAGAGCAGTTCAGCGGGGCCGGTCAGTACCACTTTGTTCTTTTTGAGGGCGGATTGGATGATGCGTTCCGACGTTTCCTCAAACGATGTGATCGCATCGGAAACCCTCCGGCAGCAGCTCTCTCTTTCCGGAAAATCTCCGTCGGACGGACAGACCGTTTTCAGCATGGAACAGGCAATGGGGCGTCCGGCTTGGTTGAAAGAATATGCGCCCGAAGCAGCCAGTGCGTTGACTATCAGTGCGCCGCTGTAGTAGCAGGAAATTCGGATGGGGAACAGGCGCTCCGGCTTCGTTATCGCTACGCGCATACGCTGCGTCATTGCGGCGGCCGCCTGTTCGTCCAACTGCCGCAAGGTCATCCACTCGACATAAGTCGCGGTGCCTTCGATCTCTTCTACCTTGCTTTCGTAGGCGTATTCGTATGGGTGCTGTTCACTGCGCCGCTTTCTGTGGGACAGCAGCTCCTGATAGGACGCTTCATCAAAGTGATCGAGTATGCGCAGCAGAAGTTCGTTTTCCCGCAATTTCAGGCTCAGATTGTCTGCGTTGTATTGATAACGATACAGCGCTTCCATTTCATCCGCCCAACAGTTCCAGTTCTCCACGGTCTGATAGCCATGGAACATTTCGTGGACGATTTTGGATGCCAGAACAGGGATGGGGAGGTCGTCCACCACTTTCCATATGGCTATCTGCTCTCCCTGAAAATTAATGGAGGTGTTTGCGCAGAAATCGTCGCTTTTTTCAATGTACGCCCCGTCATAAAAGCATTTTTCATCGTCATACAGGGCAAATTTCAGTGGCTGAAAGCCCGGCCAGATGCGCCCGAAATCCAACGACGAGATCGTCTCAGATACCCGGCTGTACAGTTCATCCAGATTCATATGGGATTCCCTCAGTATCGTTTGATTTTCTTTAACCAGTAAAAAGTCCGCCGTGGTTCCCTCGAAACTACGGCGGACTTTTTGGCGGAGATGTGGGGATTCGAACCCCAGCACGGGCAGAACCCGCCTACCGGATTTCGAATCCGGACCCTTCAACCGCTTGGGTACATCTCCATAGCTTTTTAACTCCCGGTCATTATATCAGCGGTTGCTGAAAAAATCAAGACTTTTCCGCATTTCTCTTTCTTTCGGCAGGAAAACATTGCCCACGCGCCGTTTACATTTCAAGGGTAGACTTTTTCCCCAATTTGTGATACCCTAAGCATAACCCAAGAAAGAAAAGGGCAACGCTTATGATGAAGAAAACAGAAAAGATTCTGGCGCTTATTCTCTGCGCCGTCATGATCGCGGGACTTCTGGGCGGCTGTCAGAAGAAGCCCAAGCGCACCACCAAGGAAACCGACGAAACCACCTATGGTATCGACGTTGCACGCTATCAGGGCACCATCCACTGGGCGGAGGCCGCCGCATCCGGGGTGGATTTTGCCATGGTGCGGGTCGGTATGCGGGGAATGGCGGAGGGGGAAATTTCTCCCGACTCCAATGCCCGGTATAACCTACAGGAAGCGGAGAAAAACGGCGTCAAGCTGGGCGTATACTTTTTCTCCACTGCCATTTCTCAGGAGGAAGCCGTGGAAGAAGCCGACTGGACGGCGGATTTCATCGCCCAGTATCCCATTACCTATCCGGTGGTCTACGACTGCGAGGGCTTTACCGACATGGACAGCCGCCAATATGGCATGTCCAAAGCAGAGCGGACGGACATCGCTCTGGCTTTCCTGAAGCGCATCGAGCAGCGGGGCTACGAGGGAATGTTCTACGCCGCGAAAAACGAGCTTCAGGACGAGACCCTGTGGGAGACCTCCCGGATTGAAAAACATTATAAAATCTGGGTGGCGCAGTTCCCCGGTGACGCCGACCCGGCGGTGCATACCTCCAGCTATACCGGCGAGCACCAGATGTGGCAGTACACCATGGAGGGAAGCGTTCCGGGTATTTCCCAGCCTGTTGACATGAACGTGGCTTACTTCGGCTACGACGGGGTGGAAAAGCCCAAGGACGAGACGCCCCCGGCGGAAGCCTTCCCGGACGTGGAGGCGTTGATGGACTTTACCCAGGTCAACGAGGAAGTGACCGCCAAGGTGGAGACCAATCTCCGCGACATTCCCAGTCAGGATACGGACAGCACGGTGCTGTACACTCTGAAAAATGGCGAGATCGCGACGCGCATTGCCGTAAGCAGCAGCGGCTGGTCAAAGGTCACCTTCAACGGAAGCACCTATTACGCCGTGACCAGCTACCTGACCACCGACCTGAACTACTCGGCGGACGCCGCCGGTGAGGCAGGGGAGGATGGCATCAAGACGGTTTTCACCCCGGTGAATCAGAAGGTAACCGCCAAGGATGTGGTCAACCTGCGCAAGCTCCCCAGCGTGGAGCATGAGGACGCCACGGTAGTCGCCCAGCTGAAAAACGGCGACGTGGCCACCTGTGTCGGCGTCAGCGACAACGGCTGGTCGAAGCTTGAATACAAGGGCGAGACCTGCTACGCCGTGACCAGCTATCTGACGCCGGTGGACATCTGCGGGCTTCCCACCCAGCCGGAGGACGACGGCATCCAGACCCAGTTTGAGGAAATGAACGATCTCGTCACCGCCAAGGTGGAGGTCAATCTGCGGTCGCTTCCCAGCGTGGAGGACCCGGACTGCGTGGTGGTTGCGTCCCTGAAAAACGGCGAGGTCGTCACCCGAACCGGCATCAACCGTGACGTTGGCTGGTCGCGGGTGGAGTACAACGGCCAGACCCTGTACTGCGTCAGCAGCTATCTCATGGCGGCGGAGGCGCAATAAAAAGGGTAAAAAAGTCAAAAATAATATTGACAAATTTCCCAGCCTGTGTTAATATAAGCAGGTCGTTGAGAGACGACGCTTATATGGGCGAGTGGTGGAATTGGTAGACTCGCTAGATTCAGGTTCTAGTGTTCACTGCGGACGTGCGGGTTCAAGTCCCGCCTCGCCCACCATAACTGGACACCAATTGTGATACAATAGGTATCATGATTGGTGTCCATTTTTCTCAATAAATGTGTAGGAGGGAATAAAGTGAAATTAAATGCTGCAATAAAAAATATGACTACCCAAATTGCCGATGTCCTTTCGCTTAACGATCCTTCTGTTTACATTTATGGTTCTTATGTGTTAGATGATTTTCAATACGGCTGGAGCGACATAGATATTCTCGTTCTAACCCAAAAGTCTATTTCCGAACAACAGGCTAATGAACTTGTTTGCCTCCGGCAGAGTATTACTGCCGCCGAGTCCGATAATCCGTTTTACCGTTGCTTTGAGGGTGGCATGTTGACACTGAACACATTTATTCGCAAGGTTCCGGATAGAGTTGTCTATTGGGGAACAAGTGGACAAAGAATTACTGACAGCTATCATTTTGATGCGTGTTGCATGAAAGAACTGCTTGACTACAGCCGTCTCTTACATGGAAAAGACATACGGGGACAATTGACTCCGCCTTCTTTTGAGGACATAAAAACAAATATACAATTTCATTACGATACGATTCGAAAATATGCAAGCAGTACCGGACGAAGTATCTATTCTTTTGGTTGGCTTTTGGATATTGCCAGATGCATTTACACACTTCGTACCGGAAAAATCATTTCCAAAACGGCTGCCGGAGAGTGGGCATTGCAAAACTGTTTATTCTACAACATCACCGCACTTGAAACCGCCTTAGAGGTTAGAAAAAATCCGCAAAAATATTTGGAAAGTGCCGAGCTGCAGGCTTTGTCGGGGAAGCTAGGAAATGCTATACAGCAGTATGCGGACGTGCTTGAGAAGGAATTAAAAACCACATCATTTGTTGGGGTGTGCACTTTTTAACGGTACTCGGCACCTTTTAACGAAAGGTCGTAAGGGGTGTGCATTTTGTATCAAAGTAGGTCACTATTTTCAAAACCGGACAGCAATTTCGGTATGATGCGTACCGCGATTGATGTCCGGTTTCTTTTTTGATGAAGACAGGCTCTGGGGTAACCGCTTTAGGATTGCCCCAGAGCCTGTTTGTATTAGGTATGTGATGCTATCCCTTAATGCAGACAACAGGCACACCGATTTTTGCCGCATAATCCATTGTATTTTTAGTCCCACCTTTTTCACCATTGAATACCGCAATAACTCTGATAGCGTGGTTGACCATCCATTCATTTCTGATTTGAAAACATGCCCGACTATAGTCTATACAGACGTATTTAATGAGGTCTGCTGATTCCAATATTTCTTTGTACTGCCGCTGCCACTCTCGGCTCCATCCGTTTTCAAACCCCTTATAAGGGCAAGCGCATATCAGCTTGACATCAGCACCTTCATTACGAAGTTTCAGCACGATTTGAGCAGCCCAAATGTCAACACCCCTTGCCATGCCAGAAATAAATACATTCAGTCCATCGGCCATCGCTTGCCGGATTTGCTTTTCCAGCTCTCTTTTTATGGTGTTTTCGGAACGTGTCAGTTTTTCTGGACGGTGACCGGTAAAGCAAACCCGGCGCATACGTTTTTCGTTTTCTGTCATTTTAACTCCTCCAATACTGGTTCCTGAATGCATCGTAACACATACCTACTTTCGTTTCAACTCGTATGTATTTTATGTCTCAATTAAGAAGTAAAATAGATGCGAGAAAGGTTGTGATGCTATGGATACGCACGCGCGGCTTCAGCAGTTATTGCGGGAACGTGGTTGGACGGAGTATAAGCTTTCAAAGGAATGCGGTCTGGCACAGTCCACCATCGGAAATATTTTCAGAAGAAATACTGTTCCCTCCATTGCAACCCTTGAGACGATCTGCAAGGGATTCGGCATCACCATGTCCCAGTTTTTCGCAGACACCGATATGGTGGAGCTGACCCCGGATATGAAAGAGCTGTTTGACTGCTGGGTCTGCCTGACGCCGAGTCAGAAGGCTGCGGCTATCCAGATGCTGAAAGCGATGAGCCACGATAACGAGTAATAGGAGGTCTTCGGACTTCCTATTTTTATGCTTTTGCTTCGTGCGGGAAATATCGTGCAGAGTTGACATTTGGGGATATTTGTTGGATAATACAGAAAAAATGATGTGAGGATTTCATGGAAAAAACGAAGCGTTCTTTTCTTCCGTGGGGGATGGTGTCGACCATTCTGACGCTGGCGTGGCCGACTATGCTGGAAGAGCTGATGCAGACGGCGGTGCAGTATATCGACACTGCTATGGTCGGCGCAATCGGTACACAGGCGACTGCGGCGGTGGGCGCTACCAGCACGGTCAACTGGCTGATCGGCAGCACCGTTGCCGCCATTGGCGTGGGCTTTCTGTCCTTCGTGTCTCAGGCCTGCGGGGCGGGGGATACGAAGCGGGCGGGGAAAGCCTCGTCTCAGGCGGTGCTGGCGGTTCTGGTCTGCGGCACGTTTTTTACTGTGCTGATGCTGGCGCTGAGCAGCAAGGTGCCGGTGTGGATGCAGGTTGACCCGGCCATTCAGGACTTGGCTGCCCAATACTTTTTCATTCTGTACACCCCCATGCTGGCCCGGGCGGCCATTACGATTTTCGGTACGCTGCTTCGTTCGGCAGGGGACGCCAAAACGCCCATGCGGGTCGGTTTTCTGGTGAACGGGGTCAATGTTGTCCTTAACTTTCTGCTCATCTATCCCACGCGACAGGTGTGGGGAATGACCGTCTTCGGCGCGGGATGGGGCGTTATCGGCGCGGCTGTGGCAAGCGCCATTTCCTTCGTGATCGGCGGCGTGTGCATCACCGTGGTGCTCTGGCGGCACCCGCTGCTGTCTCCCAAGGGGCAGAAACTGCGGCCGGACTGGGATGTGCTGAAGCCCTGCCTGCGGGTGGCGCTGCCCAATGCCTTGCAGCGCTTCGGTACTTCTCTGGGATATGTGGCCTTTGCGTCGATGATAAACTCTCTGGGCGAAATTGCTACCGCTGCCCACACGATCGCCAACACGGTGGAATCCGCGTTTTACATTCCCGGCTACGGGATGCAGACCGCGGCGGCGACGCTGGCGGGCAACGCTCTGGGGGCGGGGGACAACCGGCGGGTCAAGGAGCTGGGGCGGATGATTCTGTTTATCGAGGTCAGTCTGATGATCGTCTCCGGGTCGCTGCTGTTCCTGTTCGCGCCCAACATGATGCGTTTGTTTTCCAGAGACGCTCAGGTGATCGCACTCGGGGTCACGGTCCTGCGGATGGTGGCGGTGTCCGAGCCGTTTTACGGCGTGTCCATCATTGTCGAGGGCATGATGCAGGGCATGGGGAACACTATGATGCCCTTTGTTTGCAGCATCGCGGGCATGTGGGGCGTGCGCATTGTGGGCACGTTTATCTGCACCCAGCTGCTGGGGATGGGGCTGGTGTCCGCGTGGGCTTGCATGATCGCCCATAACCTGCTGCTGTTCCTCCTGTTTGCCGGGTACTATCTCAGTGGGAAATGGAATCCCATGAACAGAAAAAACGCCGTTCAGAGTGTAAAAACGGCTGATTGATATGGTATTTTGAGCAGCGCAGACGGATTTTTCCGCTGCGTTGCTTTCTTTTGTGCAACGGACTTCGTTTTTCCCCCTTCGGGCGAAAGGGGGTTGACATGATGTATGTCAAACACAAATTGGAAATAGACCTGTCCGGACAGGCGGTCATGCCCCGGGTGGACATGGTGGAGGGCGACCAGTACGCCCGACAGCTGGAGCTGTCCCTCCTCTGCGGCGGGGAACGCTGGGAAATTCCCGAGGACGTCCACGCGGCGGTTCGATTCCGGAAGCCCGACGGCACCGGCGGGGAGTACGATTCTCTGCCAGACGGCAGCCCTGCGTGGTCGGCGTCCGGGAATGTACTGACGGTGGAGCTTGCGCCGCAGGTGCTGTCCTGTCCGGGAAACGGGATACTCTCCGTGGTGCTGACGCAGGGGGACGCCAGAGTCAGTACGTTTCACATTCTGTTTCAGGTTCACGGGGCGATTCCCGGCGGGCTGGAATCGGAGGATTATTTCTGCTATGACGGGCTGCTCAACGCTCCCAAAAACGCCGAGATCGGGCAGTTTTTGAAGGTATCCGGGGTGAACGGGCATGGCATTGTCTCTCAGGTCGAGGCGGTGACAATCCCGCCGCTGGACGAGGCCGTGGATACCGCGCTGGCGCAGGCAAAGGAAAGCGGGGAATTTGACGGCGCGTCCGCTTATGAGATCGCCCAGAACAACGGATTTACCGGCACCGAGGCGGAATGGCTGGAATCCCTGAAGGGCAAATTCAATTCCAATGTGGGGAACATCCGGCTCATCAACATCACCGGTAGGCTGACCTCCGAGCCGGGTGTCATCATAGATTTCCGCACTACCCGCCTTCGGGGCGTGCGGGACCCGCAGGCGGACGACGACGCCGCC
>HF988067.1:22911-29527 GCA_000434635.1 Firmicutes bacterium CAG:110
AGGCGGACGACGACGCCGCCACAAGGCGGTACGTCGATCGGGCAGTGACGGGCTACACGGTGCCGTCCTACTGGCAGGAGGCCGTGGATGCGGCTGCCGCCAAAGTAACGGCAAAGCAGGACGCGGGCGGTATGGACTGCGTGACGTTTGCTCTGTTTTCGGATGTTCATGCCGTTCCTGACAGCACCACGCCCAATTCGGGGAATACCGGCAATCTGACGGCGGCGGTGATGGACGCCTGCGGCGTTCCCTTTGCGGTCTGCTGCGGCGATGTGTGCCGCACGGACGCGGACACCGAGACTGCCGCCCGGGAAAGCATTGCTGCCGGGGCAAAAAATCTGCGTCCCATCGGCGCACGCAAGCTTTTACAGGCGCAGGGCGACCACGACGGCTCCTACGGCACGGCGCAGATGAGCGCCGGGGCCATGTTCGGGGCGATTTTCCGCAGTCAGGCGGAGGACGAGCGGCGGCATTTCGGCGGGGACGGGTCTTACTTTTATGTGGATGATCCGGCGGCGAAAATGCGGCTGATCGTTCTCAATTCCTGCTGGACGGACAGTGCCCATCTGCGGACGGCGAGCTTCGGTTACGGCAACACGCAGCTGAACTGGCTGGCGGATACGGCGCTTTCTTTTGCGGAGGACGGATGGTGCGTCGCGCTGTTCGCCCATGTGCCGCCAGTCGCGGCCTATTCAGCCCAGATCCGGGATATGACGGTACTGCGCGGGATTCTGGCGGCATTTTTGAATAAGACCAGCTACACCGGCACCAGCGGAACGGCGGGGGCGTGGGACTATGTCTCCGTTTCCTGCAATTTTACGGGGAAGCACAACGGGAAGATTGTCGGATTCTTCTGCGGCCACAGCCACGGCGACAGCATCGTCACGGACGAAACGCCTTACCCGGTCGTCACAATCGCGTCGGACGCGCACAGTCTGGCCGCGGACAGTGGGGTAACCAGAACCGTCAAGACGGTAACGGAACACGTCATCGACTTTGTGACAGTCAACCGTTCGGCAAAAACGGTAAGCCTGACCCGTCTGGGTGCGGGAGAGGACAGAAGCTACAGCTATCAATAGCGTTTGTTTTCCTCCTTATTTTCTGAATTTTTTGCAAAATAAGGCTTGATTTTCAGGCGGACGTATGCTAGAATAAATCGGTCTGAAATCAAGGTGAGTCCTCTGCCGGCCTGTGCGCGGCATGAACGCCTAATATTTAAGGAGGACAACAAAATGGATTTGGTTAAGGCTCTGAACAGCCAGTACATGAAGGAGGAGCTGCCCGAAGTTAAGGTCGGCGACACCGTTCGTGTGCATGTGCGCATCAAGGAAGGCGCTCGTGAGCGTATTCAGGTGTTCGAAGGCACCGTTATCGCCCGTAAGCACGGCGGCATCGGTGAGACCGTCACCGTTCGCCGTATCTCCTACGGCGTGGGCTGCGAGAAGGTTTTCCCCATGCATTCTCCCAACGTTGCCATGATCGAGACCGTCCGCAAGGGCAAGGTCCGTCGGGCAAAGCTGTACTACCTGCGCGACCGCGCTGGCAAGGCTGCCAAGGTCAAGGAGAAGGTCTAAGCTGCAATTCAATAAAAAAAGAGGGCTTTGCCCTCTTTTTTTATTACAATGCGGGGATTTCCCTGCTGCCGGTGCGGCGCAGGGGAAATATTTACATTTTAGTATAGAAAACGGGCGCTTATTGTGCTATACTAAAGGGAGATTATCCCAATGGCGTATGCCGTTTTTTATGGGAGGGACGCTGCTATGGCGGAAAAGAGGAAGAAAAAGGAAGAAGAAAAGCTGGGCTGGCAGAAAAGTGTGCTGCTGTACGCCCACGATATGCTGTATCTGCTTTTGATCGTGATGCTGCTGTTTCTGCTGGTGTTCCGCATTATTGTGGTATCCGGCGGAAGTATGCGGATGACGCTGCTGGACGGGGACTACCTGCTTCTGCTGAACAACACGTTTTATCATACCCCTCAGCGGGGGGACATCGTCGTCATCAGCAAGGAGTCCTTCGACAACGGCAAGCCCATTGTCAAGCGGGTCATTGCGACGGAAGGGCAGACCGTGGACATCGATTTTGAAACCGGAGAGGTTTCCGTGGATGGCACGGTGCTGCAGGAGGACTATATCAACGCGCTGACCACCGTGGATGGCGGCGTTCATTTCCCGCTGACGGTGGCCGAGGGGTGCATTTTCGTGCTGGGGGACAACCGGGGCATTTCCAAGGACAGCCGTTACCCCGATGTGGGGCAGATCGACAAGCGGGAAGTGCTGGGCAAGGCGATTTTCCTGATGTATCCCGGCACGGACGATGGGACGTACCCCAGAGAATTTGACAGAGTCGGAGCGATACAATGACAGACAACATGAACATTCAGTGGTATCCCGGCCACATGACCAAGACCCGGCGGCAGATCGAAGCAGACCTGAAGCTGGTGGACGCGGTGTGCGAGATCGTGGATGCACGGATTCCCGTTTCCAGCCGGAATCCGGATATTGACGCCATCTGCGGCGACAAGCCCCGGATGATCGTGCTGAACCGCATGGATCTGGCTGACCCTGCTGCCACAAAGAAGTGGGCGGAGTATTTTAGGCGCAAAGGCATGGCGGTCATCGCCACGGACTGCAAATCGAAAAAGGGAATTTCCGCATTTACCCCTGCGGCACGGCTGGCCTGTGCCGAAAAGCTGGAACGGGACGCAAAACGGGGAATGAACCGGCCCCTTCGGGTGATGGTGGTTGGAATCCCCAATGTGGGCAAATCTACCTTAATTAATCAGATTTCCGGCCGCAAAAGCGCGAAAGCGGAGAACCGCCCCGGCGTGACCCGGGGCAAGCAGTGGGTGACGGTGGACAGTGGGCTGCAGCTGCTGGACACCCCCGGCATTCTGTGGCCGAAATTTGAAGACCCGGAGGTCGGCATGATGCTGGCCTACACCGGCGCGGTCAAGGAAGGCGTCATCGACCTTGAGGAGCTGGCGTACCGCCTGATGGAGCTGCTGCACAAATTTTATCCCCAGACCCTGCTGGAGCGCTACAAGGTGGAAGCGCCGGAGGGGACGTCCGGCTGGCAGCTGCTGGAAATGGCCGCAAGGAAGCGGGGGTATCTGGTCTCCGGCGGGGAAGTGAACACCGAACGGATGGCAAAAGTCCTGCTGGATGAATTCAGAAGCGGAAAATTGGGTAATTTTACTCTGGAAATGCCGGAGGATATGGTATGAGCGACGGAAAAATGTGGGAAATTGAAGATGGATTCTTTTCCGGCGGCGTAGGGACGATCTGCGGTGTGGACGAAGCCGGCCGCGGGCCATTGGCTGGTCCCGTGTACGCGGCGGCGGTGATTCTGCCGCCCCATCTGGACATCCCCGGTCTGACGGACAGCAAAAAGCTGACGGACAAAAAACGCCGGGAGCTGTTCCCAATCATTCAGGAGCAGGCGATCGCCTACGGGATCGGATTCGCCACGGAGAAGGAAATCGATGAGATCAACATTTTGCAGGCCACGTTTCTCGCCATGGAGCGGGCGCTGGGGCAGCTTGCCGTAAAGCCCGACCTCGTTCTGATCGACGGAAACCGGGAAAAGAATTTCGGGATACCGGTAAAAACCGTGGTCAAGGGGGACAGTCTCAGCGCCAATATCGCCGCGGCGTCGGTGCTTGCCAAGGTCTCCCGGGACGACTTTATGCTGGAAATGGCGAAGCAGTACCCCCAGTATGGCTTTGACATCCACAAGGGCTATCCCACACGGGCACATTACGACGCCCTCCGCGCATATGGTGCCTGTCCCATCCACCGGATGAGCTTCCTCAAAAAGTTTTATGGGGAAAAGTAAACTGACAGGCGCTTGGGGTGAAGCGTTGGCGGCGGAATACCTGCGGAAAAAGCGGTATACCGTCGTGGCAAGCGGCTACCGCTGCCGGTTCGGGGAAATCGACCTCATTGTCAAAAACAAAGCCTTTTTGGTATTTGTGGAGGTAAAACTTCGGAAATCGGCGGATTTTGCTCAGGCGATGGAGTACGTTGACGGGAGAAAGCAGGACAGAATCCGCACCACCGCCGCGCTGTATCTGTCCGAAAGTCCCACGGACTTACAGCCCCGGTTTGATGTTATTGAAATCTACGCACCGGATGGAACCCAGACGCTTCACCCGGAAATTCACCATTTGGAGGATGCCTTTCAATGAATTTTCCTGTGATCGACCTGCATTGTGATACAGTGCTTGCACTTCTGGGCGACGATATGAATCAGGCGGGCAGCCTGCGGAAGAACCGCTTCCATATCGATCTGGAGCGGGCGTCCCGGCTGGGGGGCTATGCCCAGTGCTTTGCCTGCTTCACCACGCCCTTTATGGAGAAACGTCATCATGTGTCGCCCGTCGTCGCCTTTGAGCGGGAGATCGCCACGCTTCAGCGGGAAATGGACAAGAACAAGGATTTGATTTCCATTGCCTATTCCCCGAAGGAAATTGAAGAAAACCGGGAGAACGGAAAGATGTCCGCCATCCTGACGCTGGAAGGAACAGCGGGAATCGGATATGACCCGGAGCTGCTGAGCAGTCTCTGGCTTATCGGCTTCCGGATTTCCAGTCTCGGCTGGAACGAAAAGAATCCCCTCACAGGCTCCCATGAGACCGGCGGCGGACTGACCGATCAGGGGCGGGCGTATGTGGAAGAAGCCCAGCGCTTGGGAATGCTGATCGACGTCAGCCATATCAGTGACGAGGGCTTCTGGGATATTATGGATATCACCCGGGCGCCCATTGTCGCCACTCATTCCAACAGCCGCGCTGTCTGGAACAACAGCCGCAACCTGACGGATGATATGTTCCGTGCCATCGCCCAGACCGGCGGCGTGGCCGGGTACAACGTCTGCGCGGAGTTCACCGGGGAGAAGCCTACGCTGGATACCATGTGCGACCATATTTTCCACTTTATGGAGCTTGACCCCAGCGGAAAGCACATTGCCCTGGGCGGCGATCTGGACGGAATTACCGAAATGCCTGCCGGGTTTGAGGGCGTTCAGAGCTGGCCTGCCCTTGCCCGGCGTCTGCTGGAGCGCGGGCTGGAGGAAGAAACGGTGGGCAACATTTTCTGGAACAATGCCATTGGAGTGATGGAATGTGCTGTATGTGACCACGCGAAATAACCGGGATGCCTACACCGCCCAGCGTGTCCTGCGGGAAAACCGGGGGCCGGACGGCGGGCTGTACGTGCCGTTCCGGGAGCCTGTTTTCTCCCGGGAGGAAATCGACGCTCTGAAAGAGAAATCCTTTCATCAGTGCGTCGCCGAGGTGCTGAACCGGCTGTTCAATACGAAGCTGACCCGGTGGGATGTGGAATTCTGCGTCGGGCGCTATCCCGTCCGACTGGTGAATCTGCCCCAGCGAATTATTGCCGGGGAATGCTGGCACAATCCGGAATGGACGTTTGACCATCTGGTACACATTCTCGCAGAGCAACTGCGGGGTGGCTGCCCCGGCGCCGACGGCGGCTGGGCGAAAACCGCCGTGGGGATCGCTGTGCTGTTCGGCATTTTCGGCGAGTTTGCCCGGGCGGGAATCACGGAGCACGAAAAGCACGTGGATATTTCCGTGGTGTGCGGCAATTTTGACCTGCCCATGAGCGCGTGGTACGCCCGGGCGTGGGGACTGCCCATCGGGAATATCATCTGCTGCTGCAACGAAAACGGGAATTTGTGGAACCTGATCCATCACGGACAGTTCCGCACGGATATGGTCAGTACTCCGACCGGCACGCCGGAGGCGGATGTGACCCTTCCCGCGGGACTGGAACGGCTGATTTACGCCTGCGGCGGACTGGCGGAGGTGGACATTTATCTGGATGCCTGCCGCCGGGGCGGGATGTACTGCCCGAGAGACAGCGTGCTTTCCCGGCTGGGGGAGGGGCTGGACGTCAGCGTCGTCAGCAGCCGCCGCATGATCTCTACCATTTCCGGTATCCGCGGTTCTGCCGGGTATTTGCTGTCGCCCTATGCCGCCCTTGCTTACGCGGGACTGCTGGATTTCCGGGGCAGAACAGGGGAGAGCTGCCATGCATTGGTGCTGGCGGAGAAAAGCCCCATCTGTGACGCCGGAACGGTAGCAAATGCCCTCGGTGTTTCCGAGGACGCGCTGGAACAGTATTTGTAACAGACAGAAATTCCCCCATTGGAGGATACAGATGACACGATATATAAAGACAGCCTGCCTGATTGTGGTCGTTGCCATTGCGTTGGTATCGGCGGTGTTTTTCTCGTACAAATGCATACGGCAGGCAACTGCGGATGCCGCTCCGGAGGAAACAACGGAGATGACCGGGGCCACTGAGACTGTGCCGCCGGAAACCGAACCCACGACCGTTCCCACGGAAGAAACCATACCGGGGGAAACCACCGCCACGGAAGAAACCGTTCCCGTGGAGACCGAAGCGCCGAAGGTCACGATCGACGCGGTTCCCCACTATCACCAGTCGGAATATCCCGACATCCGGTACGGCAATGGCACCATTGCGACCAGCGGAAGCAGCGTCGCCGCGCTGGCTATGGTCGCAACCTATATGACCGACCATGTTTACACCCCCGCCGACATCGCCGATTATGCGGTGCAGTACGGCGG
>HF988067.1:29564-37479 GCA_000434635.1 Firmicutes bacterium CAG:110
CATTACAAACGGCTGGAAAAGGTGTCCGATCTGATGCAGATTCCGTGGAAACGGGCGCTGAATGTGAACGAGGCGCTGAAAGCCGTCCGGGAAGGGAAGATCGCCATTGCGCTGATGGGATCGAGGTCGGTGTTTCCGGGAGGAAACCACTTCATCGTCCTGACCGGCGTCACTGAGGACGGAAAAATTTGGGTGCTTGACCCGGATGACAGGGACTACAGTGCGTGGGGCGTGGGCGAGCTGCTGGAAAACGGCTTCCCCGACGGCAAGCTGATCGCGGGTTATGAGGGCGCATGGATCTACGACAAGACGCAGATGCCGGAAGAACCGTTCATCTACGAACCGGAACCGGCGCCCGAGGAATCCCGCTACCCCGGTCTGGAACTGACGGACGCGGAGATCAAGCTGATGGCCGACCTGATTTTCATGGAAGCCCAGAGCGAGCCCTTTGAAGGCCAGCAGGCGGTGGCCGAGGTGATCTTCAACCGTCTGAAATCCGGAAATTTCCAGTCTTCCATCAACAGCATCATATATGCAAAGGATCAGTTCGCGGCGGTGAAAAACCTGTATTTGGCGAAGCCCACGGACACCCAGTACAAGGCCATCGAACGGGCGTTGAACGGGCCGTACGTGCTGCCCGAGGATGTGGTTTTCTACGCGAAATTCGCCGTGAACAAGAAGATATGGGGGACGATCGGTTCTCATATCTTCTGCTACAGCTATTAGGGTTTTCAGATAGACCCAAACAATTAAGGAGGTGTTCCATGGCTCTGTACGCCATCGGCGACCTGCATCTTTGTCTGGGCGCACCGAAGCCCATGGACATTTTCGGCGGCGCATGGGTTGGTTACATGGACAAGCTCAGAGACGGCCTGTCCGTTATCCGGCCGGAGGATACCACGGTTCTGCTGGGGGATTTGAGCTGGGCGTTGGACTTGTCCGGCGCGAAGGCGGATTTTGCGTGGATCAACGCCATTCCCGGACGAAAGATCATTCTAAAGGGAAATCACGACTATTGGTGGAGCACGGCGGCGAAATTCCGGAAGTTCTGTGAGGAAAACGGCTTTGGAAACCTGAATCTTCTGAACAACAACTGCTATGAATATGAGGGCGTCGCCATCTGCGGCACCCGGGGATGGTTTTATGAGGAAGACCGTTCCGGCGAGCATGACGAAAAAGTGTTCAAGCGGGAGCTGCTGCGGCTGGAAGCCTCACTGAAGGCGGCGGGGGATATGCGGAAGATGGTTTTCCTCCACTATCCGCCACGGTACCGTGGATACGAATGTCCGGAAATTTTGCAGCTTCTGGAAAAATACGGCGTCAGCCGCTGCTTTTACGGCCATCTCCACGGGGGAAGTCACGCCCTTGCCATGGAAGGACTGTGGGACGGTGTGGATTTCCGGCTGGTCGCGGCGGATTATACCGGTTTCCGGCCTTACAAGGTCATTCCGTAGCGCAATTATTCAAAACTTTTTTCATAAAAGTGTGGACAATTCCTTGTTTTTCTGATAGAATATATCGGCTGTACAATTATAAATAAATGGTCTCGGTCACGGGAACCAATTAGGAGGATTACTTACAATGAACGTTAAGAGCATCGAAAGAAAAGGCAACGAGGCTACCGTCGTTGTCGAAATCGACAAGGAACTGATGGAGTCCGGTGTCAACAAGGCTTACATGAAGGCCCGCAAGAGCATCCAGCTCCCCGGCTTCCGTAAGGGCAAGGCTCCCAGAAAGATGATCGAGGCCATGTATGGCGCCCACGTTTTCTACGAAGACGGTCTGGAAGAGATTTTCCCCGAGATCTATGACTTCGCCATTGCCAAGCAGGATTTCAAGGCCGTCGGCCGTCCCAACCTGACTGATATGCAGATCGGCGACGACAATATCGTTACCCTGACCCTGACCACCGAGGTCTACCCCGAGGTCACTCTGGGCCAGTACAAGGGTCTGGAAGTGGAGAAGGAGGAGGTTAACGTCACCGACGAGCAGGTGCAGGCCGAGCTGGATCGGATGGCGCAGAATGTCGCTTCCACCGAGACCGTGGAGCGTCCCGCCAAGATGGGCGACACCGCCAACATCGACTTCGAGGGCTTCGATAATGGCGTACCCTTCGAGGGCGGCAAGGGCGACAACTTTGACCTGAAGCTGGGTTCCGGTCAGTTCGTTCCCGGCTTTGAGGAGCAGATCGTCGGCATGAGCGCCGGTGAGGAGAAGGACATCGACATCACCTTCCCCGAGGACTACCACAAGGAGCTGGCCGGTAAGGCCGTCGTTTTCCACGTCAAGCTGAACAAGGTCACCGAGACCATCGTTCCCGAGCAGGACGACGAGTTTGCCAAGGACGTTTCCGAGTTCGATACGCTGGACGAGCTGAAGGCCGACATCCGTGCCAAGGCTCTGGAAAACGCCCAGAAGCAGGCTGACAGCGCCTTTGAGCAGGCCGCTGTGGACAAGGCTGCCGAGAATACCACCGTGGATATGCCCAAGGCGCTGGTGGAGAACGAGCTGGACATCCAGATGGAGCGTTTCGGCTATCAGCTGCAGATGAGCGGCTACTCCATGGAGCAGTACGCCAAGATGATGGGCGGCGACGTCAGCACCATGCGCAACGCTTTCCGTCCCGCCGCTGAGAAGCAGGCGAAGATCTCCGTCACTCTGGAGAAGATCGCCGAGGTTGAGGGCATCACTGCTTCCGACGAGGATATCGAGGCGGAATTCAAGTCTCTGGCCGAGCAGTACGAGCTGGAAGTGGACAAGGTCAAGGAAATGGTTCCCATGGACGAGCTGACCGGCAGCATCAAGACCCGCAAGGCGATCAAGGTCATCGTGGACAGCGCCGTTCCCGTAGCCCCCAAGGCCGAGGAGAAGACCGAGGAATAATCCTTAGATAGGAATAACCTTTCCCTGCGATGGTTAGAATGTTTCAAACCCCTGAAAGGAGACATTACCATGAGTTTAGTTCCCTATGTTGTTGAGCAGACCAGCCGCGGCGAGCGCAGCTATGACATTTTCTCCCGTCTGCTGAACGACCGCATCGTGTTCCTGTCCGAAGAAGTCAACGACACCACTGCAAGTCTGGTGGTTGCCCAGCTGCTTTATCTGGAAGCCCAGGATCCGGACAAGGACATTCAGTTCTATATCAACAGCCCCGGCGGCAGCGTCACCGCAGGTATGGCCATCTACGACACCATGCAGTACATTAAGTGCGATGTCGCGACCATCTGCGTCGGTCTGGCGGCTTCTATGGGCGCGTTTCTGCTGAGCGCCGGCGCCAAGGGCAAGCGTATGGCGCTGCCCAATTCCGAGATCATGATCCACCAGCCCTCCGCGGGTACCCAGGGTCAGATCACGGATATGGCTATCCACCTGAAGCGTCTGGAAACCGTCAAGACGCGGATGAACCGCATTCTTGCCGAGAACACCGGCCGGTCCATCGAAGAAGTCACCGCCGCCTGCGAGCGTGACAATTTCATGACCGCAGAGGAAGCCAGGGCTTTCGGCCTGATCGACCGGGTGCTGGATCATCATTAAAACAATTCATTAGAAACGAGGTACCGGTGTCATGGCAAAGAACACTGAGCAGCCGCCGATTCGCTGCAGCTTCTGCGGAAAGCGGGAGAATCAGGTATCACGGCTGATTGCCGGTCCTGGGGTGTATATCTGCAGCGACTGTGTCGCTGCCTGCAGCGATCTTCTGCGGCAGGAAATGGATACGGGCAGCGGCCTGAACGCCCCCGACAAGCTGCCCACACCCGTAGAGATCAAGTCCTTCATGGATAATTACGTCGTGGGGCAGGACGAAGCGAAGGTCGCCCTGTCCGTCGCGGTGTACAACCATTATAAGCGTATCTATTTCGGCGCGGATTCCGATGTGGAGCTTCAGAAGAGCAACATTCTGCTCATTGGGCCAACGGGCAGCGGCAAGACCCTCTTTGCCCAGACGCTGGCGAAAATTCTGAACGTTCCCTTTGCCATCGCGGATGCCACTACGCTGACTGAGGCCGGATATGTGGGCGACGATGTGGAGAACATTCTGCTTCGTCTCCTGCAGGCCGCCGATTTTGACGTGGAGCTGGCGGAACGGGGCATTATCTACATCGACGAAATGGACAAAATCGCCCGCAAGAGCGAAAATACCTCCATCACCCGGGACGTTTCCGGCGAGGGTGTGCAGCAGGCGCTTCTGAAAATTCTGGAAGGCACCGTTGCCAATGTTCCGCCTCAGGGCGGCAGGAAGCATCCTCAGCAGGAAATGATTCAGGTGGACACCACCAACATCCTCTTTATCTGCGGCGGCGCGTTCGACGGTCTGGACAAGATCATCGAAAAGCGCACCGATAAGAGCGCCATCGGCTTTGATTCCCCCGTACAGAGCAAGAGCAAGCGGGATGTGGGTACATTGTTCACCCAGGTGGAGCCTCACGATCTGCTGAAATTCGGCATCATCCCCGAGCTTGTGGGACGAATGCCGGTGATCACCACGTTGCGCAGCCTGTCCCGGGACGATCTGGTGCGGATTCTCGTGGAGCCGAAGAATGCCCTGACAAAGCAGTATCAGAAGCTGCTGGAAATGGACGGCGTGGCGCTGGAGATCCAGCCGGAAGCCCTTCAGGCCATTGCCCAGAAGGCGCTAGACCGTCAGATCGGCGCGAGAGGACTTCGGGCGATCATGGAGAAGATCATGACGAAGATCATGTTTCTGATTCCCTCCGATCTGTCCATCCAGAAGGTCATCATCACCCCCGAAGCCGTCGAGGGTGCCGACCCCGGCATCGTGCGGGACACCGCCCATCCCAGAGAAAAAATCTCCGGGCGCAAATAATATCTCTATTCTTCCAAGGGGGTAGTTTTTCTACCCCCTTTTTTCAAAAAGGAGGGAAGAACTTTGACTGAAACCATTTTTGCAGGGAAAATGCCCATCCTTGCTTTGCGGGGACTGTGCGTTTTCCCCGAACAGACCGTTCATTTTGAAGTTGGCCGCAGCAAGTCCGTAAAGGCGCTGGAAGCGGCCATGCAGGGCGACCAGACGCTGCTGTTGATCCCTCAGAAGGATTTGCTGGTGGACGACCCGACGCTGAAAGACCTGTATCCCGTCGGCTGTATCGCCAAGGTCAAGCAGGTGCTGAAAACGCAGGGAGAGAATCTGCGGATTCTGGTAACCGGCATCAGCCGGGGCAAGATCACCGAGCTGTCTCAGAGCGAGCCGTACCTTTCCGGTATTGTGGAATCGGCGAGTGTGGAGGAGCCGGCGGACACCATTCGCGCCCGCGCGCTGCGCCGGGAGGCCAATTCGCTGTATGGCGTGTATCTGGAGCTGTGCGAGCATCCTGCCCAGACCGTTCAGCTGCGGATGCTGGCCAGCGAGAGCAGCGGCTTCATTGCCGACTCTATCGCCCAGAATTCCGGCATTGACTTCCCGGACAAGGCGAAAATGCTCTGCCAGCTGAACAGCGTCCGCCGTCTGGAAACTGCCGTCCAGCTTCTGCGCCGGGAGGTGGAGATGCTCCGGCTGGAAGGGGATATTCAGGAGAAGACCCGCGCCGCCATCGACCAGAACCAGAAGGACTACTTCCTGCGCGAGCAGATGAAGGCCATCCGTGAGGAGCTTGGGGAAGAGGACGACGAGGATGAATTTGATACCTACGCCCAGAGCATTCAGAATCTCCATCTGGAAGAGGAAACGGAGAAGAAGCTCCTGAAGGACGTGGAGCGGCTGAAAAAGCAGCCCTTCGGTTCTTCTGAAGGGGCGGTGCTGCGGAATTATCTGGACACCGTGCTGGAGCTGCCGTGGAACGTCAAGACCAAGGAGCGGGTGGACGTGGCCGCTGCCCGGAAGATTCTGGAGCATGACCATTTCGGACTGGAAAAGGTGAAGGAGCGAATCTTAGAAACCATCGCCGTCCGGGAAATGGCGCCCCAGATGCCGCCACAGATCCTGTGTCTGGTAGGCCCTCCCGGCGTGGGCAAGACCTCCATTTCCTATTCCATCGCCCGGAGCCTGAACCGGAAAATGGCGAGAATTTCCCTCGGCGGCATTCACGACGAGGCGGACATCCGGGGACACCGGAAGACCTACGTCGGCGCAATGCCCGGCCGTATCATGACCGCCATGACGCAGGCGGGTAGCTGCAATCCGGTGCTGCTGCTGGACGAGATCGACAAATTGGGTTCCGACTACCGCGGCGATCCCAGTGCTGCTCTGCTGGAAGTGCTGGACGCGGAACAGAACCACGACTACCGTGACCATTATCTGGAAATCCCCTTTGATCTGTCCGACGTGCTGTTTATCACCACGGCGAATACGCTGGACACCGTGCCCCGGCCACTGCTGGACCGCATGGAGATCATTGAGCTTGGTTCTTATACGGATGAAGAAAAGTTCATGATCGCAAAGAATCACCTGATCCCCAAGCAGCTGAAAAAGCACGGCCTGAAAAAGGCACAGCTTCGCATCACCGATGACGCCATTCGGGAGACGATTTCCTGCTACACCCGGGAATCCGGCGTGCGGAATCTGGAACGCTGCTTCGGGGAGATCTGCCGGAAGACGGACATGGAGATTCTTTCTCAGGAAACGCCGAAGAAGATCACCGTCACCGGCGGCAATCTGGAAAACTATCTGGGCGTGCGCAAATTCCTGCCCGACCGCCTGCCATGCACCGATCAGGTGGGGCTGGTCACGGGACTTGCATGGACGAGCGTCGGCGGCGAAACGCTGGAAGTAGAGGTCAACGTCATGGACGGCTCCGGCAAGCTGGAGCTGACCGGAAATCTTGGCGACGTGATGAAGGAATCCGCCCATGCGGCGCTGAGCTACATCCGCGCCAACGCCCAGAAGCTGGGCGTCGCCCCGGACTTCTACAAGACCAAGGACATTCACGTCCATTTCCCGGAGGGGGCGGTTCCCAAGGACGGACCCTCGGCGGGCGTTACCGTCTGCACGGCCATTGTCTCCGCCCTGACGGGGGTCAGCGTGCGGCGGGATATCGCCATGACCGGTGAAATTTCTCTTCGGGGACGGGTCATGCGCATCGGCGGTCTGCGGGAGAAGACCATGGCGGCACTTCGCCACGGCGTGCGCACCGTCATCATTCCCAAGGACAACGAGCGGGATTTGGAGGAAATTGACCAGACCGTCCGGCGTCAGCTGAATTTCATCAGCGCTCAGACTATGGACACTGTGCTTTCCGCCGCGCTGAACCGGCCTGCGGAGGTCAGCCCCGCCATTCTGACGGAGCTTCCCGGGGACGTGCGTACCAGAGTGAGAAAGCCCGGCCTGCGCCAGTAACGGAGGAAATATTGTGAACTTTCAGAACGTGGAATTCCTGATTTCCGCCGCTTCCAAGGAGAATTTCCCCACAAAACGGCTTCCGGAGATTGCCTTTGCCGGGAAGTCCAACGTGGGAAAATCCTCGGTCATCAACCGCCTTTTGCAGCGGAAAAACTTTGCCCGGGTAGGGGATAAGCCGGGAAAAACCGTCCATGTGAATTACTTCACGCTGGACGGCACCTGCTATCTGGTCGATCTGCCGGGGTACGGCTTTGCGAAGGTTTCCGCCAGCGAGAAAGAGCGCTGGGGGCGGCTGATGGAGGATTATTTCGCAGCGAACCGCATTGATCTGGGTGTACTGATCGTGGACTACCGCCATCCGCCCACTAATAACGACATCACCATGGCGCGGTGGTTTCTGGATTCCGGGTGCCCGTTTGTGGTGGTTGCCAACAAGATGGACAAGCTGAAAAAAAGCGAGCTGGAACCGAACCTGAAGGTCATCCGGGAGGATCTGGCGCTTCCGGAGGGCTGCCCGGTGATCCCGTTCTCCGCGGAGAAGGGGAACGGCCGGGACGAGCTGGTGAAGTACATTCTTGCCGCCGTAAAAAAGTAATACTATTTCCTGATTAAAATCTTTGA
>HF988068.1:0-7199 GCA_000434635.1 Firmicutes bacterium CAG:110
GTGTCAAAAAAGCCTCGCAGAGGAAAGCCGCCCGCAGGCGGCAAATAAAGTCAGATCATTTTCTGCCGGGGCGTGTACCTGGCAGAAAATACCTTACAGGCTGCAAGTGTGCGAGTTGTCCGCCATAAGCGGACAAGGAGTGCGCGCAGCAGACTGCAATCCTTTTGTCAAAAAAGGCCAACCGGGAAAACGTGTCCACCAATACCATCAACGAGTTGTGCATCCTACTGGAATGCGAAATTCCTGACGTGATGGAATTCCTTCCGGAACCGAGAAAATAGAAGCCAGACCCGACAGGGTCTGGCTTCTGTTCGTTAACGGGGATAAAAAACCTGGGCTGATGCTGCTTTCTGCGCACCAACCCAGGTTTTTGCATTATTCCGGGGAAATGATCCGTCCGCCCAACTCACGGTAGCTCTCTGAGAAGTCGGCCGTTGGAGCGGCGTCGGTCACGATCACATCAATTCGATCCAAAGGACAGTATGTATACAGCGAAACAACGCCAAACTTGCGATTTTCCACAAGCAGATAAACATCGTGACTGCGTTCCACAACACTCTTTTTGATCGCAAACTCAATAGAGGTGGACTGCGTCGCGCCGTTTTGCAGGGTGATGCCGTTCGCGGCCATAAACGCCTTGCTGATGTTGAAGGATTGAAGCGTATCAATGGTACTCTGGCCGGTAAACGAAAGTGTCTTGCGATTCAGAGTGCCGGACAGGGAAATGATGTTCAGCTCCGGGTACAGAACGGCGCGGTTGATCACATCCAGAGAGTGGGTAAGTACCGTTACACCCCGCCGCCCTTGTAGGTAGTCGATGATCCGGCAGGTCGTTGTACCGGAATCCACATAGATAATGTCTCCGTCCTCCACCAGCGATGACGCAAGCCGGCCGATGCAATCCTTTTTATCCGTATTGATGGACATCCGCTCTTCAAAGGGAGGTGGGATCTTGTTGTACGGAATGCTGACACCGCCATAGATCTTGCGGATATCCGTGCGTGCTATGATGTCTGCAATATCACGGCGGACGGTGTTTTTGGAGATCCCAAACACTTCACAGAGAGTATCCAGGGAAACCGATTTCTGGAGACGGATATACGCCTCCATCTTTGATAAACGTTCCTCTCGCATAGCTACACCTCAACTTATCTATGACTCATTGTAGCGCATTTTCGCAGATATTGCAACGGGTTCTGTAATGCATTTCAGAAAATGGTGCATACTGTCCAAAACTTACCCATAAGCTTTGGATATTGTGACGTTTTTGAGCAGAAAACGGCATGTTTTGGGTGATAATGCACAAATGGCAATTGACATTGGCATATAAGATGATTATAATATGTTCATAAGTTAACAAAAACTTATCAAACGCGTGATGCCCCTATTACAGCGACTGGAGTGAAAAGTATGGAGAAACAAAAAAACCAGTATGCAAACGGAAGAAAGGTTCGGAAGCTGAAGGATTTCAGCGACGGCCCTGCTTCTGCGCGGCATATAAAGCATATCCTTTCCCTGGTGTGCGGCGTTCTAATCTGGTGGCTGCTGTCACTGATGCCTGGCGTAGGTGTGATCCTGGCAGGCCCCCAGGACATCATCCGCAAAGCACTTCCCGAGCTGCTGAATGACGGCTCCAGCGGCGAATTCGAGAGGTTTCTGCTGGTAAAGCACATTCGCTGGTCTTTCCAGCGTGTGCTTTTGGGATGGGCGATCGCCTTTGCCGCCGCGATCCCTACCGCATTTCTGATGGGCTGGTACCGAACCTTCCGGGATATTGTGGATCCCTGGATCCAGTTTTTGCGCACGATCCCGCCTATTGCCCTGATCCCGATGGTCATCCTGCTTATGGGTACCGGCGAAAAGGCCAAGATCACCGTGATTTTCATCACTGCCTTCCTGGTCATGACGGTTACCATTTATCAGGGAATCCGCAATCTGGACTACACGCTGGTAAAGGCTGCGTATACCTTCGGCGCAAACGATTTTTCTATTTTTGTCCGGGTCGTTGTTCCGTATACTTTCCCGTATATTCTGACCGCGGCACGGCTGGGTGTTTCTACAGCGCTCACCACGCTGATCGCGGCAGAAATGACCGGTACCTTCTATGGCCTGGGCAGCATGATCCAGACAGCCCAGATTTATTTCCGAATGGACAAAGTCATGCTTGGCATCATCTGCATCGGCATTATCGGATTTATTCTTGACCGCCTGCTCCTGTTGGCGGAGAAGAAGCTGACCCGTTGGCAATAAGAGGAGGGTAAACGGAATGGAAACCAATGCAAAGCCTAAAATCAGCATCAATCATGTGGAAAAGATTTACCAGGGACGCGATAAGAAGACCGTTGCCCTGAACGGTGTAGACCTGGAGATCTTTGAAAACGAATTTGTCTGCGTGGTCGGCCCCTCCGGCTGCGGCAAGACTACGCTGTTGAACATTATTGCCGGCCTGGAAACGCCCACCAGCGGCGAGGTCACCATGAACGGCACGCCGATCATCGGGCCGGGAAATGACCGCGGCGTTATTTTCCAGCAGTATGCGCTGTTCCCTTGGCTGACGACCCGGAAGAATATCGAATTCGGTTTCTCCTACCTGAAAAAAACGGAGACGAAGATCGTGACCGACAAGGCTACCGGCAAAACCAAGGAGGTAACCAAACTCCGCAGATACACAAGGGAAGAAAAGCACGAGCTGTCCGATAAGTATATGCGGATGGTCGACCTGCAGGATTTTGCGGATGCTTATCCCAAGGAGCTGTCCGGCGGCATGAAACAGAGAGTTGCCATCGCCCGCGGCTATGCCGTTGCATCCGAGGTATTGCTGATGGACGAGCCTTTCGGCGCGCTGGATGCCCAGACCAGAGCCCAGCTGCAAGAGGATCTGCTGAAAACCTGGGAACAGGAAAAGCGAACCTGCTTCTTCATCACCCACGATGTGGAGGAAGCCGTTCTGCTGGCTACCCGTGTCGTGGTTATGAGCGCCCGCCCGGGTCGTGTAAAGGAGATCATCCCCATCAATCTGCCCTATCCGCGGAATCAGGCGACAAAGCTGCTGCCGGAATTCAATGATTACAAGAACGCCATTTGGGCGCAGGTTTACAAGGAATACGTCGAGATCAAGAAATAACGGTTGGGAGTTGAAAATATGATTCGTATCGGAATTGTCGGAACGGGCAATATCGTTGGTATTTCCCATTTCCACACCCTTGGGCTGCTTTGTGACGGCCGGGCGGAGATCACGGCGGTGTACGACACGCGGATGGACGGTGCTCGGGAGTGGGCAGCGCAGCATGGGCTGAACTGCCGCGTGTGCGGCAGCTTCGAGGAGATGCTGGATTACGTGGATGCTGTTAACATATGCGTTCCCAACGCGTTCCACTGTGACTACGCACTCCGGGCAATCAAGGCCGGGAAACACTTCCTCGTGGAAAAGCCCATGGCCGTACAGATTGAGGATTGCCGGAAGCTTGCCGCTGCCTGTGCCGAATATGGCAAAACCAACATGGTGGGATTTGTGTACCGCTTTTCCAATGCGGTGCAGCAGGCCAGAAAGATCGTCCGCGAGCAGATCGGAGACGTCTACACACTTTCCGCCTGGTTCGGCGGGAAACGGCTGGCTGACCCCTCCATTGACCTGGAATGGCGAATGGTTCGCAAGAGATCCGGAAGCGGCGCCCTGGGAGATTTTGGAAGTCACCTGGTGGATCTTGCGGATTATGTCGCCGGTCAGCGCTACAGCGAGGTGAATTGCTTTGCCGATACCTTTATTCGGGAACGCAATTTCGGAGGCGTTATGACCCCTGTAGAAAACGATGATGCCGCCGCGTTTATTGCCCGGGGAAGCAACGGCATCGGAAGCTACACCGCTAGCCGGGTGGGCATGGACGATGTCATGGTGCTTGTAACGGGCTGCGGCGGAATGCTTCAGCTGAGCCTGCGGTCGCCGCAAAGCGTTACCTATTGGGAGAAAAAACCGGACGGCGGCTACACGGGTGCAGTCAAGCAGTATGAGCTGGCACCCCAGAAGCCCTTTGACGGCTGGTTTGACGCGGAGATGAAATCGTTCCTTGACGCCATTGAGGGGAAACCCAGCGACGGAGCGGATGTGGCGCAGGGACTGTACGTGGAGGAAGTCCTCCACGCGGCGGAGTTGGCTTCGCAGAGCGGAAAAACGGAGAGGGTTGCGATATGAGAACCGGATTCCATACCAATTCCTTCGCCTGGGCCGGTGTGAATGACATCGAGAAAATTGCCGCTTTCGCTGCGGATACGGGCTTCGATTTCCTGGAAGTCGGGCCTGGGATCCCACTGGACAAAGCCGCATTTTCCAGAGCCGGAAAGCATGTGGGATTCGACGCGTTTATTTACTGCCGGAATTTTATTGACGACGACGGCAGCGTTGTGGCGCAGGAACGCGGTGAGCTGTATCGCCGTATGCGGTTCGCCGCAGAAGTCGGCGCAAAGCGGTTCATTTGCTCTACCGGCATCAGCAGGGAGCGGTCTCTCCCCGCCTCCGGCGGATGTAACCCCGTGCTGAGCTTAGACCGTGCCGTTGATTTTTTGAAGGAAGCGGTTTCCGTTGCCACGGAATGCGGACTTGCGCTGTGCCTTGAAAACTGCCCCATGTACCGGAACATTGCCACATCTCCTCTGATGTGGAGAAAGCTGTTTGAGGCGCTGGATCCGCTGCCTGTCGGGATTTGCTATGATGCCAGTCATTTCGTATGGCAGATGATCGATGTCTACCGGCCGATCTCCGAGTTTGGCAGCCGGATCGCCCACGTCCATATGAAGGATACGGCGCTGTTCCGGTCGAAGCTGGAGGATGTGGGCATCCTTCACAACACCGCGACGGAACGCGGCTTCGAGGAAAATCAGTGGTGGCGGCATACCGTGATCGGAGACGGTGAAATTGACTGGGCAAGGTTCCTTGCCATGCTGCACGCACTCCCGGGCGGCCTGCCTGCCCTGTCATTTGAAATGGAAGACTATCAGTATGAGTGCCGGCCCGATAAGGTTCGGGAGGGACTTCGGCTCCAGTACCAGCGGCTAAAAAAGCTGGAACAGGAATTCACGGCGAAAGCCTGAATATAATCGTATTTACAAAATCAAAGGAGGAAACCAAATGAAAAAGTTCACCGCTATTCTGCTGGCTCTGGTTCTGGTTCTTGGTCTCGCTGCATGCAGCAGCAACAAGCCGCAGAATCCCCAGCCGACTCCCCAGGAAACCACCCAGGAACCCCAGACCCAGGCCACGGAAGATCCCGGCCCTGCGCCCGCAACCATTAATGTGATCTACCATCCCACCATCGGCGGTTCCACCGCGATCGCTACCGCCATTTCTCAGGGCTACTTCGAGGAAGAGAACCTGACCGTGAATCTGCAGATGTACACCTCCGGTCCCCCTGAGATTGCCGCTATGGTCGCCAAGCAGGCAGACGTCGGCTTCATCGGAAGCGGCGCCGCATGGCTGGCCTTCTCCGGACAGGTCAACATCATCGCCCTGGACAACATTGCTCTGACTGAGGAAATTATTACCCGTGCCGACAACGGCATCAACAGCATTGCCGATCTGAAGGGCAAGACCGTTGCTGTTCAGGAAGGCGCTGCCGGATATACGCTGCTGGTAGTTGCCCTGCAGGAAGCCGGAATTTCCGTAAGCGATGTGAAGATCCTGAACATCAGCAATGATAACTTGGCCTCCACCTTCAGCGATGCCTCCATCGATGCCTGGGCAGGCTGGAAGCCCGCTACCACCAGCCTGAAGGAAGCTCTGGGCGGCGAAGGCGCCTTCACGCTTCTTGCCAACAACGCTTCTTACCCCGAGTATGCCTTCCCCAGCACCTGGGTCGCCAACAAGGAGTTTGTTGCCGAAAATCCCGATGTGGTTCAGCGCTTTGTCAACGCTCTGACCAAGGCTCAGATTTACCGCTCCGAGAACGGCAGCCAGGCCTGCGCCTATGCATCTACCTACGCCCAGCAGGCGACCAATGAACTGACCGTTCAGCTGGCGGACGTTATCTTCCCCTCCGCAGAGCAGTTCAAGGAATACTATAACACCGATTCCTTCTACAACATGCTGGTCAACCTGCGCTCCACCCAGGCGGAAAAGGTTACCGGAGAAATCCCCATGGAAGAGGTCTACATTGACACCTTTGCCAAGGCCGCCATTGCGGAACTCGGCTAATTCAAAAAATCTATACCTAGTCCGTACCGGGGCGGCTGCATATGCTGCCGCCCCGGTTTCCGGGTAAGTCCGGCAGGGTGATGCGGCAAACCGGCGGAGAATCCCGCCGCGCAGGCATCTTGCCGTAAAAGAAAGGAAAAGCCATGTTTGATTTTCAGAATTCTGGCCTTACGCCGGAATTGGTCACCGACAGGGCCGAGAAAAACGCATTCCTATTGCAGGAGGCTCTGGACGGTTTTTCCTCCTTCGACGGTAGCACAGGATGGGTCGATATTGACAGCTGTGCTGACCAGGCGCTCCTTCAGCGGATAAGCAGAAAAGCTGCTCAGATTCGGGAAGAAGCGGATTTGTTTATTTTGATCGGTGTAGGCGGCTCAAACAATGCTGCCCGTTCCGTGATAGAGGCTCTGCGGCCGGGCGGCGTGGAGATTTGTTATGCAGGAAATGCAACCGCACCTTCCTCGATGGAATATGTGCTGGAACAGATGGAAGGAAAGTCGGTTTTTGTTAATATTATCGCGAAAAATTTTGAGACCCTGGAGCCGGGGGCGGCATTCCGTGTGATCCGTAAGCGAATGTATGAAAAGTACGGTGCAGACGCCGGCCGCAGAATCCTTGCGACAGGTACGCGCAACAGCAGACTGCACCAGCTGAGCATCACATACGGATGGGACTTTTTCGATTTCCCGGAGGCCGTGGGGGGAAGGTACTCTGCAATGACCGCCGTTGGGCTGCTTCCCATGGCAGTGGCCGGGGTCGATATTGCCCGGCTGGTTGCCGGTGCAAAGGATATGCGCAGGCAGCTCCTGGCCACTCCGGCACGGGAAAATCCGGCGCTTTTGTATGCGTCTGTCCGCACGATGCTCTATGAAAAGGGCTACCGGGCTGAAATGCTGACCTTCTTTGAACCTCGGATGCGCTGGTTCTCCAAATGGTGGATACAGCTTTTTGGAGAAAGCGAGGGAAAGGATGATTTGGGACTTCTCCCCCTTGCCTGCGAATGCTCGGAAGAGCT
>HF988068.1:7225-14363 GCA_000434635.1 Firmicutes bacterium CAG:110
CTGCATTCCATGGGGCAGTTCATGCAGCAGGGAACGCCCGTTGCCTTTGAGACCTTCCTTTCCATGGAACTGGATTCTCCCGGCCCGGAGCTTTCCCCCGACGGCGTGGACGACGGCTTTGGCTATCTGGACAAAATGTCCTTCGCCGACCTTAGCCGCGCCTCTGAGAGCGGAACGATGGCAGCACACAGCACGCATTTGCCCTGCCTGTGCATCCATGGGGGTCACTGCTCCGAAAGGGATTTTGGAGGGCTGTTTTACTTTTTCATGCTTTCGTGTGTTTTCTCCTGCAGGATGATGGGCGTGAATCCCTTCGACCAGCCGGGGGTGGAAGCATATAAAGTCAGAATGTTTCAAATGCTGGGAAAGGAGTAATTGCAGATGAAAGAATACTATTCCTATTCGGCCGATACGCTGATGGAAAAAGCAAAGGTTCCTGTTCGCTGTATGGATTCCTCCGAGGCCGTTTTCTCTTGTCTGGCATCGGAGATGGTGGATCTGATCGAGGCGCACAACGCCGCCGGAAAGCCCACCGTGATCATCTGCCCGGTTGGCCCTGTGGGACATTATCCTTACTTTGTATCCATGGTCAATGACAGGAGGGTCAGCCTGAAAAACTGCTGGTTCTTCAATATGGATGAATACCTGACGGACGACCGCAGCTGGATCAGCCCGGAAGAGACCCTGTCTTTCCGGGGCTTTATGGATCGCAATGTTTATACGCGGATCGATCCGGAGCTGGTCGTGCCTGAGAACCAGCGCATTTTCCCGGATCCCAAAGATCCCGGAAGGCTTACAAAGCTGCTGGATTCTCTGGGCGGTGCCGATCTGTGCGTTGGGGGCATTGGCATTAACGGGCATCTGGCCTTCAACGAACCAAAAAAAGAGATGTCGACCGCAGAGTTTTCTGCCCTTACCGCTCGGGTGCTGGAAATCAGCCCCGAAACCCGTACCGCAAATGCCATTGGCGACCTGAACGGTGCGATTGAGGACATGCCCCGCTATGCTATCACCATCGGCATGCACGAAATTCTGGGAGCCAAACGGGTTCGCATCGGCGTATTCCGTCAGTGGCACCGTGCGGTTGTGCGCCGCGCCGCCTGCGGCGAGGCCGGTTCTCAATTCCCGGCATCCCTGCTGCAAAATCACCCGGATGCCATGATCCTTGCCAATGATGTGGCATCCGAAAGGGCTGTGTAAGCATGGAAACTACGTATATTAAGAATGCCCGCATTCTGACAGAGGATGGGGTCATCCCCGGCGCGCTTTTGTGCAGAAACGGCGTTATCGAGGCCGTAGGCAGCGTACCGCAGCCCGTTGACGCAGAGGCCGTGGATGCCGGCGGTGCGCTGCTTGCACCGGGCTTTTTGGATCTGCACACCCATGGCGCGGTCAACGTTGACGTCAATGATGCTGACCCGGAGGGACTTGTCCGAATCAGCCGGTTCTTTGCATCCCATGGTGTGACCGGATGGCTGTGCAGCATTCTGACGGACACGCAGGAGCAGACCCTGCGGTGCATTGCCGCTGCCAAAGAGGCTATGCAGGATACTTCGGGGGCGCGGCTGCTGGGAATCCACCTTGAGGGGCCTTCCTTGTCGCCGCAGTATGCCGGGGCGATGCCGCAGCATTTGCTCCGCAATGGGGATGCGGCTCTGATCCACCGGTATCAGGAAGCCGCTGACGGCGCGATCCGAACGATGACCATTGCCCCGGAACTTCCCGGAGCCTTGGATGCCATCCGGGAGCTGTCCGGAGAGATGATTCTTTCTTTGGGACATTCCAACGCGACATATGACCAGGCCATCGCCGCCATAGATGCAGGTGCAAGGTGCATTACCCATACGTTCAATGCCATGCGCCTGTTCCATCAGCATGAACCGGCGCTTATGGGCGCCGCGCTGGAACGGGATGTCTATTGTGAGGCCATTTGTGACGGCAGACATCTGCACCCGGGTTCCGTGCGGATGCTGCTGTCGATCAAGGGCCACGACCGGGTCGTTCCGGTTACGGATTCCATTATGGCAACTGGCCTTCCGGACGGGGATTACCGTCTGGGGGTGAACGAGATCACCGTCACAGACGGGGACGCCATGCTGAAGGGGAAAAATGTCCGGGCGGGAAGCACCCTCACGGCGGATAAGGCACTGAAAAACCTGATCGCATTCACCGGCGAGCCGATGGAAAAGCTGCTGCCCATGATGAGCCGTACTCCGGCTGCATTGCTGGGTATGCCGCAGCTGGGAGCGATTCGCCCGGGATGTGAGGCCAGCTTTGTCCTGCTGGACGAGACAGCAACTGTTTTAGAAACCTACATTTGCGGAAGAAAAGTAAAAAAATAAAGGGAGGATATAAAGTATGCCGCTGGTACCTATGAGAGCCATTCTGGAGGCTACCGAAAAGTATAACTACGCCCAGGGGGCGTTCAATGTCAATGCCGTGGCGCAGGCCAAGGCCGTCATTGAGGTTCATGAGATGTTCCGTTCCGCTGCCATTATCCAGGGCGCGGATCTGGCCAACGCCTTTATGGGCGGCCGTACCGATTTTGCAAACGGCACCCTGGAAGATAAAAAGGTGGGCGCCAATAATATCGCCAAGGCTGTTAAGCAATACGCCGAGAACAGCCCCATTCCCGTTGCCCTGCATCTGGATCACGGCAAGACCATTGATTCCTGTGTCGCGGCTATGGATGGCGGTTACACCTCCGTCATGATCGACGGCTCCAGCCTGCCTTTCGAGGACAACATTGCCCTGACCCGAGAGGTTGTCAAGCTGGCGCATGCGCGGGGCGTTACCGTAGAAGGTGAGCTGGGGGTCCTCGCCGGTGTGGAGGATCACGTGTTCTCTGCAACCTCCACCTATACCAACCCCCTGGACGCCATCAAGTTCATCAAGGCCACCGGCGTGGACGCCCTGGCCATCAGCTACGGCACCAAGCACGGCGCCAATAAGGGCGCCAACGCCGTGATCCGCAAGCAGATCGCCATTGCCACCAAGGAGTGCCTGCTCCATGAGGGTATTTTCTGCGCGCTGGTTTCCCATGGCTCCTCTACCGTACCGCAGTATATTGTGAAGGAAATCAATGCCCTGGGCGGCACCATCACCAATGCCCACGGAATCCCCAGAGATCAGCTGATCGAGGTCTCCAAGCTTGGCATTGCCAAAATCAATGTGGATACGGATATCCGTCTGGCCGTCACCCGGAATCTGCGGGAGCTGTTCTGGTATAACCCGGAGCTGCGGAGCCACGAGTCCATCAAGCCCATTTATGAGCTGCTGCAAACCAAGACCTCTGACTTTGATCCCAGAGTGTTCCTGACCCCCATCATGGATACCGTTATGTACGGCGTGGTACCCAACGAGGACGTGGCTCTGATCGTAGGCGCCATTGAAAAGGGCGTGAAGGAGGCGGTCGGCACTCTGATCGTGGACTTCGATTCCTATGGCAAGGCGCCCCTGGTGGAGAACGTAACTCTGGACGAAATGGCCGAGCGCTACCGCAAGGCTGGCATCTAAAAGGAGAATCACATGGGCGTGAATATTCTGGTAGCTCACGGCGGCGGCCCCACCGCCNNNGCTCACGGCGGCGGCCCCACCGCCGTGATCAACACCAGCCTGCAGGGCGTCATTGAAGCCGCCCGGGAGAGCGGAAAGGTAGACAAAATCTATGCCGCCCGATTCGGCGCTGAAGGAATCCTGAAGGGCGACTTGCTGGATCTGACGGATGTCCCGGCGTCTACGGTGGCCAAGCTTGCCCACACGCCTGCGTCTGCCATCGGCTCCTGCCGCCGGAAGCTGACGGACGCGGACTATCCCACCGTCATTGAAACGTTGAGAAAATTCAATATCGGCTGCTTCTTCTACAACGGCGGCAACGATTCCATGGACACCTGCAACAAGGTCTCCAAGCTGGCGCAAAAGGAAGGGCTGGACGTTAAGGTCATCGGCATTCCCAAAACCATGGACAACGATCTGGACATCACGGATCACTGCCCCGGCTTCGGCTCTGCTGCCCGGTATGCCGGAGAGGCGGCCTGCGAATTGGCGCTGGATGCCTCCGGACTTCCCATCCACGTGGTGGTGCTGGAGCTTATGGGCCGGAATGCCGGCTGGGTCACCGCCGCTTCCGCACTGGCAGCCCGGGCGACCAACTGTGAGGTGCTGACCTATTTGCCTGAGAAGCCGGTTGATGAGGACAAAATGCTGGCCGACATCGAAACCGCCTGGGCAAAGGGACACGGCCTGCTGGTAACGGTTTCCGAAGGCATCTGCGGTATGGACGGAAAGCCGCTGGCTTCCACCGGTATTGTGGACGGCTTCGGTCACACGATTCCCGGCGGTACCGCGCAGCATGTGACGGATAACATCATTCAGAAGCTGAATATCAAATCCCGTGCCGAAAAGCCCGGCCTGCTGGGCAGAGCCGCCATTCCCTATGCTTCCCGCGTAGATCAGGTGGAGGCCTATGCCGTTGGCAGAAAGGCTGTGGAAGCGGCCCTTGCCGGAGAGACGGATTACATGGTGGCCATCGACGCCCATCGGGGCGGGGCATACAGCTTTGACCTGTTCCTGACGCCCCTTTCCCAGGTCGCCAATGTGGAAAAGAAGTTCCCGCTGGAATGGATCATTGACGGCAACAAGATCGACGATCGGTTCTTCGATTATGCCATGCCGCTGATGATGGACAAAATGCCTGACTATGCAATTTTGAGGTAAGCAACCATGAAACATATTTTTCTGAATCTGAAGCGCTTTGACGTGCCGGTAAGCTATGGCGGCGTCAACCGCATTGCGCCCATGCAGGAGTGGGGCAGCTTCATTGTAAAAAACACCCAGGATGCCCTGAAAAAGTACGACCCCAGAGAGGTGGAGTTCGTCCAGTACCTGCCGGAGGCACACCTTCTGAATGCCGTGGCTGCCCGCTGCGAAAATAGCCCCGTGCAGATCGGCTGCCAGAGCGTTTATCGGATGAATACGGCCGTGGGCGGCAATTTCGGCGCCTTTACCACCAACCGGCCGGTTTCCGCCATGAAGGCCTGCGGCGTGAATGCCACGATCATTGGCCACTGCGAGGAGCGGAACGACAAGGTGGGCATTCTGGCAGAAGCCGGTGTTGCGGATACGAAAGCCGTCAACCGGATCCTGAACCGGGAGATCCGCCTGGCAGTTGAAAACGGGATGACCGTTCTTTACTGCATCGGCGAAAAGGACACCGAACTGGATCGCTGGGACGAGGTTCTGCGGGAGCAGCTGGAGATCGGCCTGGACGGCGTGGACAAAACGAAGGTGGTCATTGGCTACGAACCCATCTGGTCCATCGGCCCGGGGAAAACGCCGGCCGGGAAGGAATATATCACCAAGATCGCCCGGTTCGTCAAGGAGGTCACCGGCGGGATCGATGTGGTCTACGGCGGCGGCCTGAAGGTGGACAATGCCGAGATGCTCGCTTCCATCGACGAGATCGACGGCGGCCTGATCGCACTGACCCGGTTCCAGGGGGAGATCGGCTTCTACCCTGACGAATATCTGGAAATCATCCGTACCTATTTGGGGAAATGAGGAGTAAAACATGAAACTGGATTTTGAATACGGCCACGGCCTGATGTCCGCGAATTTGCCGGACGATACGGATGTGTTCATCCCCGGCAAAACCATTCCCGACCCGGAATGCCTGCCTCAGGACTGGGACAGCCTGTACGCGGCTACTCTGGATTCCCTGCGGCATCCCATGGGGATGGCGCCGCTGCGGGAGCTGGCGACTCCCGGTAAGACTGCGGTTATCGTCATCCCCGATATTGTGAAGGGCGGCTGCCAGCCCACCGCCCATCGGAAGGTCTCCATCACCGCCTGCCTGGAGGAGCTGTACGCCGGCGGCGTGAAGAAGGAGGATATCCTGCTGCTGTTCTCCAATGGCCTGCACCCCCGTTCCACCGAGAGCGAAATGCGGCAGATTCTGGGAGAGAAGCTCTTCAACGAGTTCTACTGGACGAACCAGATCACGTCCCACGACTCCGAAGACCCTGCGCATATGGTAGACCTGGGTACTACCAAGCGGGGCGACCCGGTGCTGATGAACAAGTACGTCTTTGACTGCGATATCCCCATTCTCATCGGCCATGTCCAGGGCAACCCCTACGGCGGCTACTCCGGCGGCTATAAGCACTGCGCCACCGGTATCACCCACTGGCGGAGCATCGCGTCCCACCATGTTCCCAAGGTCATGCACCGGGAGGACTTCACCCCCGTATCCGGCCACAGCCTGATGCGTACCAAGTTCGACGAGATCGGCATGCACATGGAAGAGAAAATGGGGCATCCGTTCTTCTGCTGCGACGCCGTGCTGGACACCTACTCCCGCCAGATCGCCATTTACTCCGGCTATGCCGCTGTTATGATGCCCGAAAGCTGGAAGATCGCCAACAAGCGGACCTATGTGCCGTTTGCGGAGGAAAAGTATGACGTCATGGTCTTCGGCATGCCCCAGAACTTCCACTACGGCGACGGCATGGGTACAAATCCCATTCAGATGATGCAGGCGCTGTCCGCCCAGGTCATCCGCCACAAGCGGGTCATAAAGGACAACTGCGTGATCATCTGCTCTTCCATCTGCAACGGCTACTTCCACGACGAGCGCTGGCCTTATCTGCGGGAACTGTACGAAATGTTCCAGCACGATCACATGAACACCCTTGCGGACATGAACCGCTACGGCGAATACTTTGCGACCAACGAGGAATACATCCGCAAGTACCGGTTTGCCAATGCATTCCATCCCTTCCACGGCTTCTCCATGATGAGCTGCGGCCATATTGCAGAGATGAACACCTCGGCCATCTACATTGTAGGCGCTCAGGAGCCGGGCATTGCAAGGGGTATGGGACTGAAGACCCGTGCGACCTTTGAGGAGGCTCTGGCCGACGCCATGAAGAAGTATGTGGGACAAAATCCCAAAATTCTGGCGCTGCCTCAGACATTCAAGGTAGGAGCCGTTCATTTGTGTATGAAGGATGACGATTTGAGCAATGTCTGAGACCACGGGCCTTTCCGGCTGCCGGAAAATCAATGTTCGTTCCCTTGCTTTCCAATGACGAAAGATGGAACGATTTGTCGGATAAAAACGCCGGACCCGGCCGGGTCC
>HF988068.1:14395-14521 GCA_000434635.1 Firmicutes bacterium CAG:110
TTTTTTGTGTAAAGAAAACCACGCGTTAGACGCGTGGTTCAAGGAAGCCTATTGGTACAAAAAGTTTGATTATACAATAACCGGATATAATGATTGATACGAGTTTTTAATAAAACGCTTAAAAGC
>HF988069.1:0-3789 GCA_000434635.1 Firmicutes bacterium CAG:110
TGCAAAATAGTTCCTGCTCATCCCAAATAAAAACTTGCAAATATCTTCTGTATTTTTATTTTATAAGCTGGATGTTTTCAGCTGTCGCTATCTTGAGAAAATTTTCCGATAATTTTTCACTAATTGTTAGTGTTTTTAAGGGCATTACGCCAAAATCAATGTACTCTCCCACACTTTCTATTATAATATTGCTCAACGATGACGGAAAACGTACTTCGGACAACTTTGTAAACCGGTAAAACAATATCCAATCCAAAGAAGTAATCCCTTCTTGTACAATTAAGGTTTTTGTATGGTTTTTGACATACTCCGGGAAATATGGATGGGCACTATAATATGAATTCCGCCCATCGCACCCCGGAATTCCTCGGCATATTGTCTCACCACTTCCGCTCAAAATCATTTTACCACAACTATATTCCCAACAGATATTATCTGTATATTCAAACTCAGACAAGATTTCACATTTTCCCATCCATATGCAATGTTCCTTGCCTTTTCCGCAAATACCATAATAGTAATCGTCTTCACAAACGTAATTATCCATCGTTATGGCCATTCCTTTCTGTTGTGTTGCAAGGCACCAAAAGGGATGAAACAGGTGCTCATACATAGTGTTTTTTGTTATCCTTGCCATTCGCTCTGCGGGTAACAGTCCGGAAGCAGCACATCTACGGTATGACCTGGCCACAGGCGCCTGACAGCGATATCAGCCGCAGGCTACTTCCTGATTCAATGGCAGTTCCAGCAGTTCAGGGTGTGTGAGCAGATGCTGTATGATCTTGAGCGAACGGGCAAAGTAGAAGCCGTCCGCAATGCGTTCGTCCAGTGTGAAACCGATATCCACCACATCCCGCACCTCGCGGCTGCCGTCCCCGGCGATCTTCTCACTCTTGCGGATGGTGCCGATGGCCGCCATAATGGAGCTTGAGCCGTAATTGTTGAGATGATGGTAGACGCTCGGGCATTTGATGCTGCCAAGATTGGTGAGGAAGACGGTGGCAAAGTTCGGGTCATCCTGCCGCAGGAAGTCGGGCACCTTGCCAAAGAAGTCCAGTGTCTTGATGATCCAGATGACAAATGCCAGAACCGGACGCGGCAGCTTTTTGAGCACGTCCATCGCGCCATTCACACCGTCGTTCTTTTCCGTGCGGGCCTTGTGAACCTTGCCGACGACCCGGTGCGTCACCTCGGTGAGCGTCCAGTCTTCCGGCGCGGAGATGACCACGAGGGACTCCTCGCTGTGATCCTCGAAGCGTTTCTTGGCTACGAAGCCAAGGGTAATTTCGTCGCGCTGGTAAAAACGCCGGCCGGAGATGAAGCTGTTGAGCTGCGGGCGAAGATATATCGTTTTTGCGACAGCCATAAGAATGCAGTGAAAAAGCGTGGCGCGATATTCTTCCTCGCCCTCGTTCTTCCGTGCGATGTAGCGAAGCGCCTCTGTCACGTCGAATTCCATGTTGACGTAGACCTCGGCATCCGTGCGGTGGTTCATCAGATGCGGCAAAATGACATGGAGCGAATCCATATCGCGGATCCAGCGGGCGTCTTTCCGGTCGCCCCAGCGTTTCTTTGTCGTGTTGCTCATAGTGTGTCCTCTTTTCTTTCTTTTTTCGGGCCGAAGCCCCTGAAGATACCCTGCGCACCCTCATACGCAGAAATTTTCGGATAACCTATGCAATCATTACTTTCTTAAGTAATGGAAAGCCCTATGCCGGTTTTGCGGGTCAGTTCCCGGCTTTCGGGCGGTGTACTTTTTCAACCTCTTCCTTCAGCGCGACAGCAGATTTTGTTCCATAATCCCCCTTCCCTGAAAAGTTCCGAAATTATAATCCATGATACTACGATTTTGGAAAGGATGCAAGAGGTTTCCTCATGTATTCCGGAAAATGGAAAACGCGGTATATTGAGAGCAGGTGCCGATAAAAACACATGGCCTTTCCTTTTCTTGAAAAAATGGTATCATATTCCTACGTCCGCCGCTGGTACTTCGACCCGAAGACCAATCAGGACATTTATCTGGAATATGAAAGCTATGTTACGGACTGCACCGATATGGAAGATGTGCTTCAAATGCTTATCGGCACCGGAGGAAACCCGGTAACCGTCCACGGCTGCACGGGAGCGGCATTACAGAATGGCGAAAGCGCCGCAGTAGTATGGCTGATCGGCACCCCTGAGAAAGGAATCTCGTTCCGGTTGTCCAGCAGCAGTTTCACCGCAGAGGCGCTTCTGCCGATTGCGGAAAGTGTGCAGCTGCAATAGCGATTTCGGAAACCGCATTCACCGGGGCTTAAGACATAGTCTCAGCACCCCCATCCGTTCCGCGGGAAGCGGAATGGATGGGGCTGCTTGTCTACGTGAGACTGCTTTTCTGTTTCATCACAGCATATGCGCCGGAAAAAGTCGATGTCGGCGTTTTTTGGACCTCGTTTCTGGAAAAATTTTTCCGATTCGACGAGAAAAACAGTTGCGCTTATCCCAGCTGTATGTTATACTGGTGGTGCATATACCATCCCGGAATGACGCTGACCACGCGTTCCCACGGAGTACGGGAAACGCACAGAACTGAAAGGAACGGAACAGCTATGAAGAAACGACTGCTCAGCATCCTGCTCGTGTTTGTCATGGTGCTCTCCACGCTGCCCATCCCGGCCTTTGCCGAGGACGGCGGGGAAGCAGCCCCCACATGCACCTGCGAAACGGCTTGCACGGCAGAAGCCATGAACGAAGACTGCCCAGTGTGCGGCGCGGAAGGTGCGCACCTGCATGACTGCGCCAAGTACGTCGAGGGCGCGGAGAATCCGGCGGAGACCACCACTCCCACCGCCGAACCGGTGAATGTCGGGGAAACCGAAGCCACCACTGCGCCCGTCGTTCCCGAGACTGAAAAGGACGAGACTCAGCCGGAGAGCGAAAATGATGCCGAAAGCATTGAGGGCGGCGAAGAGACTCTTCCCGAAGATGCGCCGGATACGCTCGCGTTGGACGCGGAAAATCTCATCAGCGTGCAAAGCGGCGAAACCATGTCGGACGAATTGTATGATTCGCTGTCCTATGCCACATTCACGCTGTCCGCAAGCGAGTACCAGTGCGGCGAGGCGGGGCATACCGGCTCCATAACGGATATATGCCTGAACAGCGTTGACCTGTCGGACTGGGATGCAAACCGGAAAATCAAGGTGAATTTTGATATTTCCTTCCAATGTGATACGCCGGGCTGCCCGCGCGGGAAGGAGATGAACCGGTATAACAAGACAAGAACCTTTACCGACTCGGATTCCTGCCACACGCCGGTCTCCGCCACTGCCAATTACAGGAAGGCATGCAGCAGCAATAACAATGATCTAATCGTGCTGACCCTGACCTCCAACAAGAGCATCGCCTACAAGGAATACTTTCCGAAAAAGGAAGCCACCTGCACCGAGGCGGGCTATGAATCCTACTGGATGTGCGGCAGCGATGCGGACAGCAACAAGTGCCGGAAGATATTTTCGGATGAGGACTGCACGAAGGAGCTTGCCGCGCCCATCGCGATTCCCGCGAAGGGACACTATTTCCCTGCAAGTGCCTATCACGCGGAACTGCCTGGCACCTGTACCGATATCGGTCATGTGGAATACTGGCATTGCGGCCAGTGCTACAAGTATTTTACCGATAACACCGGCACAACGGGGATCTCGAACATAATGCTCCCCAAGGATAAGGATAACCATGCCCAGGCGCCGCAATATATCGCTGACGACGTACATCATACGGCAAAATACAATTGCTGCAACACGACGCTCC
>HF988069.1:3806-22028 GCA_000434635.1 Firmicutes bacterium CAG:110
ACACGACGCTCCCCATGGAAGCACACAGCTTTGACTATGGCGTGTGTGACGTATGCGGCTACGAAGCCACTTTCCTGGTACAGAGCGGCAGGGAGACTGCGTACTTTGGCTCGTACAACGATGCAATGGCCGCGCTAGCGCGGGAAGGCGCGACGTTTCTAATGATGCTGAGAGACTATGACGGTACGATCGATATCAATGTAGACGGGAAACGTACCGTCCTGATCGGCGACGCCAGAACAAATGTCCGCGTGAGTGGCATCAACATAAACGGCGGAAGCGTTACCATATCGAATTACGGAACGGTTGGCTCTCTTACGAACAATGCCGTCACGATCCTCGGCAAAGGCGGCGGCAGATATGACGCGATCCGGAATAACATGGGCGACGTCGGGGCGCTTCTCGGCAGTTGCATTGTGTATAAAACAGAGGACGGCGTGTTCCTGCGTTCCAAAGATGAAGCTTGCAAGGCCGACAGCATTCAGAATGTCCGTGTCATTGGCGCTCCGATTTCGTACATCGAGATCACCGGCGCGGGCAAAGGCACCGGTGAAGAGTATGATGTCAGGTATGCCCATACGGTAAAAGCGGGAGAAACGGTGACGTTCCGATCGGATGTGTACCAGATCAGCGGTGCTACCGCCGCTGGTGCTGTCATCACATCCTGGGACTGCGGAACCATACCCGCGGAAAATGTCGATGTGCAGACATCCAATGGGGGCTGGAGATCGACGCTTACTCTGACGAACATTACACCTGGCGTATATCCTCTGGTCTGCACGGTGAATTCTGACAACAACGGCGAAATCTATTCCGTTCGCGCAACCGTCACACTCACCGTGGAGGCGGGCGAGACAGAGTATACCCTCACCTTCGACGCCAACGGCGGCACCGGCGCTCCGGCTGCCATGACTGGCGGAACAAACAGGTTTGTGATTCCCGACACCATCCCGACACGTGAAAATGCCCACTTCGGCGGCTGGGCGCTCACTGCCGGAGCCGACAGCCCGCAATACCAGCCCGGCGATACTGTCACCATCGACGGTGGGATGAAAATGACCCTCTACGCCTACTGGAGTGCGCACGGCGACGGTAACGGCGACGGCTTCTGCGACGGCGGCGAGGAATGCCTCCACGGAAAGGACGCCGATGGCTACTGCACCGTAAGCGGCTGCACCCACAACGCGGACGGACACGACTGCTGCCCGAAGCGCGGGCCTTCGGAAACCGTCATCACGACCTTGCCAACCCTGCCCGCCGAAACGTATGTCGGCACCCAGTTTCTGGATGAAGCGCTCGAGGGCGGAGTGGCGCAGGTTAAGGGAACGGATACCGTCGTCCCCGGTAAGTTTGCATTCGAGGGAGAGTATGGCGGGAGCGTAAGTTTTGTGGGGGAAAACCGCCTGCATGTTATCTTCACTCCCGATGACACGGAAGCATATACAACAGCGAAATGTGAAGTGATTGTGACCGGCATTCGGTATACGATCACGGAGGTTCTTACGAAGTTTGCCATCACGGACAAACCGCTGGGCACGCCCCTTGCGGAGCTGGGAATCCCTACGGAGGGCGTCACGGTAAAAACCGACTCCGGCGCAATGTTCGCCCCTATTCCGGTCATTTGGGACACATCTGCCTATGATCCCAATTCTCTGGAACCCCAGACTATCTACGGAACGCTGGATGTTGCCAGCAGCTATTTTCATGATAAAATCGTTACGGAAACCGATGTAAAAGCGACCATTGAGGTATCTCTTATGGATACTCGGGTCTTCCAGACTACCATTGTCACACCGCCTACGGTTGAAGGAACCTTCTATGCGCTGGATCGTTACGAGACGCTGACAAGCGGTCTCAAGGGCGGAAAGGCGATGGCAAACGGTCAGGAGATCGAAGGCACGTTCGAGTTTGATGAGGACGAATTGCTGTACGGAGACACCGCCTACCCAGGCATCGGGCTGAAATACGGCCAGCTTACGCGCACGGTCGTTTTCAAGCCGACAAACTCCAGGAACTACACAACTGCAGCCTGCACGGTAACCGTGAACGTTCTCCCGCTCACGATCGTCAGAATCAATCCCAATTTCGAGGACATCACCGACAAGCCCATTGGTACGGCGTTTGAACAACTTGGATTGGCGGAAGCGGGTTCGATGGACGTGATGCGCGGTGACCCCCAAAAAACGACGATCATGAGCGACACGGTGGCCTGGGATAAAAACCAGTATGACCCGAATACGCCATATGAGCAGCGCATTACGGGCAGATTGGTGCTGTCCACATGGAAGGATTATATTGCGCCCCCCGAAGGGGCGTCCACCGTCAGCGTCAAGGTGAAGCTGAAGTACGACCCGGTTGTACCTGTGATTGTGACCGCGCCGACGTTCCGCTGGACAAAGGGAGACTTCCGGCTTGGCGACAATCAGATTTTTGTCAGCGAAACCTTCCAGATCGGAACGGAAACGCTCCCGGAGGAAGCTGACGAGATCGGTGCGCTTATTGGCGGTGAGGCGCGGGTTGGCGGCAAGAAGATCGACGGCACATTCTCTTTCAAGGCCGGTACGCCTAAGTGGTTTAGCGCAGCGGGAACATACAACGTGACTGTGGTCTTCACGCCGAGTGATACCGTTCGTTATGCGCCTGCCGAATGTACCATCCCGATTGAAGCGGTCAAACGCACCCTCCTGAGCATCGAACCCTCGACGGATATCACGAACAAAGAGGTCGGCACGGAGTTTGATGCGCTCTGGCTGCCTTCATTCGTGAACTGCCGGACAGAGGACGGGTCGTTCTACTCAGGCATTGGCGTAACGTGGGATAAGACGTCGTATGACCTGAATTCTACTGCTGAGCAGGCCATTACCGGCACGCTCAATCTCGGCGATATTCCGACTATTCAGCAGCCCGTCCCGGAGTTAAAGGCCACGGTCAAGGTCAGGCTTATTCCCCACGACTGGAGCGACTGGACGCCCGACAGCAACGGTACCCACAGCCGCGTCTGCGCCAGAAACAGCAGTCATAAAGAAACCGTCAGCTGCTCCGGCGGTACGGCGACCTGTCAGGCAAAGGCGGTCTGCTCTGTCTGCGGTCAGGCATACGGCCAGTTTGCCGCGCATGACTTTACGGCAGAAGTGGTTGAAGAAAAATACCTGAAATCCGCCGCAACCTGCACGGAGAAGGCAGTTTACTACAAGTCCTGCACCGTCTGCGGCGAAAAAGGAACGGAAACCTTCGAGGTTGGCAATATTCTCGGCCACGACTGGGGCGAATGGCAGTCCAACGGAAACGATACCCATAGCCGCATCTGCAAGCGCAACGCAACCCATAAGGAAACCGTCAGCTGCTCCGGCGGTACGGCGACCTGTCAGGCAAAGGCGGTCTGCTCTGTTTGCGGTCAGGAGTATGGTCAGCTTGCCGCGCATGACTTTACGGCAGAAGTGGTTGAAGAAAAATATCTGAAATCCGCCGCGACCTGCACGGAAAAGGCGACTTACTACAAGTCCTGCACAGTCTGCGGCGAAAAGGGAACGGAAACCTTTGAGGTCGGCAACATTCTCGGCCACGACTGGGGCGAATGGCAGTCCAACGGAAACGATACCCATAGCCGCATCTGCAAGCGCAACGCAACCCATAAGGAAACCGTCAGCTGCTCCGGCGGTACGGCGACCTGTCAGGCGAAGGCGGTCTGCTCTGTCTGCGGTCAGGCATACGGCCAGTTTGCCGCGCATGACTTTACGGCAGAAGTGGTTGAAGAAAAATACCTGAAATCCGCCGCAACCTGCACGGAGAAGGCAGTTTACTACAAGTCCTGCACCGTCTGCGGCGAAAAAGGAACGGAAACCTTCGAGGTTGGCAATATTCTCGGCCACGACTGGGGCGAATGGCAGTCCAACGGAAACGATACCCATAGCCGCATCTGCAAGCGCAACGCAACCCATAAGGAAACCGTCAGCTGTTCCGGCGGCACGGCGACCTGTCAGGCAAAGGCGGTCTGCTCTGTCTGCGGTCAGGCATACGGCCAGTTTGCCGCGCATGACTTTACGGCAGAAGTGGTTGAAGAAAAATACCTGAAATCCGCCGCAACCTGCACGGAGAAGGCAGTTTACTACAAGTCCTGCACCGTCTGCGGCGAAAAAGGAACGGAAACCTTCGAGGTTGGCAATATTCTCGGCCACGACTGGGGCGAATGGCAGTCCAACGGAAACGATACCCATAGCCGCATCTGCACCAGAAACAGCGGCCATAAGGAGACCGTCAACTGTTCCGGTGGTACGGCGACCTGTCAGGCAAAGGCAGTCTGCGCTGTGTGCAGGCACGAATACGGCCAGCTTGGCACACACAGCTTCACGGCGGAAACCGTGGAGGAACAGTACCTGAAATCCGCCGCGACCTGCACAGAAAAGGCAGTCTATTACAGGTCCTGCGCCACCTGCGGCCTGAGCGCCAAGGACACCGCCGAGGAAGCGGTCTTTGAAACCAGGGCGCTCGGCCATGACTGGGGCAAGTGGCAGTCCAATGGCGACGGCACCCACACCCATGTCTGCACCAGAGACAATACCCACAAGGAGACGGTCAGCTGCTCCGGCGGCACCGCGACCTGCGTGGAGCAGGCGACCTGTAAGGACTGCGGCGGGAAGTACGGCGAAAAGGATGCCGCGAACCACACCGGTGCGAAGAAATGGACGACCACAAAGACCACCCACGAACAGAAATGGTCCTGCTGCGGCGAGATCACCGTCGCCAAAGAATCCCACACCTTCGGCAAATGGGTCGTCACCGAAAAGGCAACATCCAGAAAAGACGGGGAAAAGACCCGCACCTGTGAAGTCTGCGATTACGTCGAGACTGCGAAGATCCCTGCCACCGGTACTTCGCCGAAGACCGGCGACGACAGCCACATCGGCATGTGGGCCAGCATCCTCTGCGTATCCCTCGCCGGTATCGTAGCGCTGGTGGTATGGTATAAACGGAAGAACAGGAAGTAAATCAGGCCATATTGCAATCATAACCACCGGCCAGCGATTATGATTGCGTGTTGGAATCTTCGTCCGCCTTCAGGTTTTTCCGAACGCTGTCCTCAAAATCGGCTGGTTGTTCCAGGCAGAAAAATCCGGACTTATTCCCGAGTGGGGAGTAAGTTCGGGTTTTTCGCTTTATCCAGGAAGTGCCGCACAGAAAAGATTGCCATGTGCAGCCGGATGTAGTATGCTGTCAGAAAGAAAAATCTTCCATTCCGCGTTTTTCTGCGTGTATAAGGGTGAAGCTACTAAAAAAGGAGGCGGCGACATGGATGACAATGAAATTCTCGATTTGTATTTCGCCCGGTCGGAACAGGCGATCGTTCAGACTGACCAGAAATACGGATTTTATTGTTACAGTATTGCCAAACGTATTTTATCCGACCCCCTGGACGCTGAGGAAAGCGTCAACGATACCTATTACTCCGCCTGGAAGCTGATCCCACCCCGCAGACCCCAGCGGTTTTCCACCTTCCTGGGAAAGATCACCCGGAATCTTGCCATCGACCGCTGGCGGAAGAATACCGCCGAAAAGCGGGGGAAGGGGGAGACGCAGGTGCTGCTGGACGAGCTGGCGGAGTGTGTCGCCGGAAGCGAAAGCCCGGAGACGGAGCTGCTTCGCAAGGAGCTGACCGCCTCGCTGAACCGCTTTCTGCGGAAGCTCCCGGAAAAAGACCGCACCGTCTTTCTGCTCCGGTACTACTATGCCGGTACGAAGGAAGACATTGCCCGGAAGACGGGGCTGTCTTCCAATCAGGTGAAGTACATCCTGCAAAAAGTAAGAAAACAGTTGGCCGACACACTCAAAAAGGAGGGTTTACAATGACGGCTTATCAGCTTTTCAGAGGACTGACCGGCGTGGACGGGGAGCTGCTGGCGGCGGTGGAGCCGGTGGATTCCCGGAAGGAGCCCGCCACAAAGAAGCTGCCCGCAAGAAAAATCTGGCTTGTTGCAGCGGTCGTTGCGCTGGCGCTGCTGCTGGCGGGCTGCGGAATCGCCTATGTGCTCAGCCTGAGACAGCTTGAGCTGGGAACCCAGACGATCCCCCTGCCCACTGATGCGTCGCAGGACGGCACGGCTCCCACCGAAACCGAAATGCAGCTGACGGTATTCTCCCTTCAGGGAATCGAAGGGACGCCCAACTATCAGGCAAATCAGGAGTGGCTGGTGTTCACCCAGAGCTATACCCCCTCCGGCGGCGAGTACTGGGACAGCGACCCGGCTTACTGGGCGTACAGCGTTCAGGACCAGACGATGGTGGACAAGCTGGATGAAATCTGCGCCAAATACGGACTGAAGGTGATCGGAAAGGCGTGGCACGAGCAGGTTGACTGCAACAAGTTCCTTCCTCTGCTTGGCATTGACAGCCTGCTGAAGCCCGATACCGATGCAACGCTCTCCATTCCCGCGGGACGCTATTTCCCGGGCGGCTCCTTTACCATTTACGGTACGCTGAATCTTGGAGACGCGGCGGAGATGTTTACCTACCAATGCGTCAAAAAGGATGTTTTCTACGACGTGTTCGGCTACACGAACCCGGATAGCGTTACCGAGAGAAACTATACCACATCGGACGGCGTACCCCTCCTGTTTCTGGAATCGGAGCAGAGCGGCATGATTCTGGCAGACCGGGAGGACTGCTTCCTGAGCCTGAGCATCATGCTGGACGGGAACGTCAGTCTCGAGGAAATCGCCGAATGCTTCGACTTTACGATTCAGCCACAGGCGCCCGACGCCACCGCGGCGGACGCACGGGAGCAGGCTTCCAATGCGGAAATCATCAGCACACAGGACGACCCGAATATTGGCAGGCGTGCCACGTATGCTGAGTATGTAGAAGACTTAATCCGGGGCGACGAGTTCCATACCTCTACCGATCCGGGGTATACACCCCCTGTCAAAACCTATGCGTTTTATGACGCGGATGGTAACGGGACAGACGAGCTGCTCATTTTCTATGGTGACCGCATTGGCAGCATTGTCGGCATGAAGGACGGTGTCACGGATGAAGGAAAGAGCTACACTCTGATACCATGCGAAGATCACGTTTTCATTGACTGGCCGAGAGGCCCGTATGTCGATGGGGAATACTGGTACCACATCTTCCGTTTCGCCAATAATGACGACCCGGTCTTCTCCAACCCGAAGGAGCGAAGCATCGTCCGGCTGAAAAAGGACGCGGAGGGGAACTGGTGGCGGACATCCTCCACAGACCATTACGCGGAATTTGACACCAGAATCACGGAGGAAGAAGCGAACGCAATCTTAAATTCCTACACCCCCATTCAGCTGGAAACCCATCCCCTTTCCGAATTCAAAGAGCCATAACAAGCGAAACAGCGCCCCGTTTCCCCACAGATCGGGAAACGGGGCGCATTTTGCTGTTGACATCCGGGATTGCGCGCGGCATAATAGTTGTACATACAACGATGTATCTACAACGAGCTTGGAGGCTGCCATGGATATTACGGAACGGAAAATCACCAAAATCGCCCGGGAGGCGGAAAAGCTGGTTCTGCGCACCATGCGGGAAACCGGCGTCGGCACGGCGGAGATCGACCTGATCCACGCCCTGCGCCACAATCCCGGCTGTACACAGGCGGCGCTGGCGGAGCTGCTGCACGCGGACAAAGCCGCCATCGCCCGCAGAACGAAGAATCTGGAAGCGAAGGGCTACCTCGTCCGCCGGGACGCCCCCAACGACCGGCGCAGTCAGCTGCTGTACCCCACGGAAAAGGCGGAGAGCCTGAAATCCTCCAAAGCGGAGATTGAAGCGGCCTTTTACGAATACCTGACGGATACGCTGACAAAAGAGGAAGCTGCCGCCTTTGCCGCCGCGCTGAACAAGCTCTATGCGGCATCCAAGGCGGAAAGCCGGGCGGGCTTCCCCCACTTTCGGCAGACGGCAAAGGGAGAAAACGGGGATGAAACGTGAAAAAGCCTTCCGCCCGGACAGGATCGGTTCGTATTTCCGCGTCGAATGGCTGCCGCTGGCACTGGTGACCCTTTCCGGCCTGATCTACAACATCGGTCTGCTTGCCACGCCCTGGTTTGAAGGGCGGCTGGCGCAGTGCCTTGCGGACATTCTGGGCGGGAATGCCGCTGCCGGGAAAATGGCGGTTCTGGTGCTTGCCTATATTCTCGTCACGCTGGGGGTGCAGGCCGCGCGGTTTATCAAGCGGTTCTATGTCCGCCGCTTCGCCAACAACATCAACCGCCGGATGAAGGGCATCCTGTACGCCAATCTGGTGCGCAGAAGCCGGGCGTCGCTGGAGCAGGAGGGCGCGGGCGAGCTGATGACCAAGGCCATCTCCGACGTGGACGACTGCGTGGAGGGAATGCGGAAATTCACCACCGAGGTCTTCGACACCTTCGTGGCGCTGGTGGGCTACGCCGTCATGCTTCTGGTATACGACTGGCGTCTGGCGATCCTGAGTTTGCTGTTTACGCCGGTGTCCTACGTCTGCGCGGCGTGGATGAAGCGGAACGTCCAGCGTGCGGGCACCGCCTACAAAAAAGCGGCGGGCGCACTCAGCACGGCCACGCTGGATCGGGCGCAGAACGCCGTGACCTACCGCATTTACGGCTGTGAAAGCACCCGGGAGGGGCAGTACGAGCATACGCTGGACACCTACGAGAAGACCGCCGTCCGCAGCAACGTGTGGCAGTCGGCCCTGCCGCCGCTGTATCTGGCCGTGTCGGAGGCGGGGGTGCTGTTCATTCTGTGGTTCGGGGCGAAAAACGTCCTCGGTTCCGGGTGGCGCGCATGGGATATTGCGGCGTTCACTACGTTTCTTTCCTGCTTTACCAAGCTGACGGTGAAATCCTCCAAGGTGGCGAAGCTGTTCAACTCGGTGCAGAAGGCGGAGGTCTCATGGAAGCGCATTCAGCCGCTGATGAAGTCCCCGGAGACGCTGGAGCCTCTCGCCGTTCCGGCGGCGGTGGACGTGACCCTTGAGAATCTTTCCTTTGCCTACGGCGACCAGCCGGTTTTCTCCGGACTGAGCCTGACGGCCCATCCGGGGGATATCATCGGCGTTACCGGGCCGGTGGCCTGCGGCAAGTCCACCTTCGGGCGGGTGTTCCTCTGCGAAGCGCCCTACGGCGGCTCGGCGAAATTCGGGAAGACCGAGTTTTCCGCCCTCACCCCCCGTCAAATCGCGGCGACCGTGGGATATTTGGGGCACGACCCGGAGCTGAGCGCCGACACCATCCAGAATAACGTCCTCTGCGGAAGCAATCAGGACGCGAAGCCGTATCTTGCCGCGGCGGCGCTGGATCATGAAGTGCTTGCCATGGAAGCGGGGCTGGATACCGTCATTGGCAGCAGCGGCACGCGGATTTCCGGCGGTCAGGCGCAGCGGCTGGCGCTGGCAAGAACCCTTGCCCACCCAAGACCCGTTCTGGTTCTGGACGACCCCTTCTCCGCGCTGGACAGAAATACCGAGGATACCGTGTTCGCAAATTTGCAGGAATATGCAAAGGATAAGGTCGTGTTCCTGATCTCTCACCGGCTGTATCACTTCCCGCAGATGCGCAGCGTAATCTTTATGGAGGACGGCAAAACCACCGTCGGCACTCACGGGGAGCTGATGGCATCCGTTCCGGTGTACCGGCAGCTTTATGAAAGCCAGACAGGAGGGCAGACTCATGAATAAAAACGGTGTGTTTGCCGCGATACGGACGGCGGCAGCAACCCACCAGCTTCTCACGGTGGGGACGGTTCTCTGCGTGGCGGCGTCGGTGGGTGCGTCCCTGCTCCCGCCGCTGCTGCTGGCACGGGTGGTCGATCGCCTGACCGTGGGCAGCGGACTGACGTTTCTCGCGGTACAGGGCTACTTTTGCAGTCTTGCGCTGGAGGGACTGCTTTCTTCCGCGCAGGAAAGCCTGCTCGTGCTGTTCGGCCAGAAAATGACCCACGCCCTGCGTTCGGAAATGTCCCGGAAGCTGACCCGGCTGCCCGCAGGCACCCTTGTTGACCAGAATCCCGGCAAGGTCGCCGCCCGGTTTTCCGGGGATGTGGACACGGTTGAGGCGCTGTTTACCTCCGGCATCATCAGCATGGTGGCGGATGCGTGCCGCATTCTGTCCATCATGGCGGTCATCGCGGTGAAAAATACCGGCCTCGCCCTGATTCTGCTGCTGGTTCTGCCCCTGTTTGCCCTGTTCACCCGCCACGTGCAGAAGCGGATGCTGGCCGCCCAGCTGAACAACCGCCGCGCCGTCGCCGCCGTGTCCGGACAGGTGCCGGAGACGTTACACAACATCCGCACCATCCGTGCGCTGGGGCTGGAAGATTACATGGAGCGCCGCTACGATCGGCGTATTTCGGACGGCTACGCCGCCATGGAGCGGACCAATTTTTACGACGCCATCTATTCGCCGGTAGTCCTGCTGCTGAACGCCGTGGTGGTGGGCATCGTCATGCTGCTGTCCGCCTCCGGAAATGCGGAAATTCTGCGTCTGTTCGGCATGTCGGTGGGTACGTCGGTGGCCGTTATCAGCTACATATCCCGCATTTTCGCGCCCATTGAGAGCCTTGGCATGGAGATTCAGACCATTCAGTCGGCCATGGCCGGGGTCAAGCGCATCGACGCATTCTTAAGCCAGCCGGAGCGCGTCATTCCGGAGCATCGGGAAACCGCCGCCCGTGGGGACGTGGTACTGTCCCACGTGACCTTCGGCTACGGGGAAAAGCCCGTTCTGCGGGACTTTTCCATGACCGTAAGGCAGGGCGAGCAGGTCACGCTGGTAGGCCGGACGGGCGCAGGAAAAAGCACTGTGTTCAAGCTTCTGCTGGGGCTTTATCGTCCGGAAGCCGGTACGATCACCATTGGCGGCGTGGACGTTTCGGCCATTTCGGATCAGGAGCGCCGAACCTGCATCAGCTGTGTGGAGCAGCACTTTTCCCGCGTGCCGGGGACGGTGCTGGATCAGATCACCCTTGGTGACCCGCAGATAACGGAAGATATGGCAAAGAACGCGGCGCACCTTGCCGGGATCGACGCGGCCATTCAGGCATTGCCGGAGGGCTACGCCACGGTATGCACCGAGGGCATGTTCTCACAGGGCGAATGGCAGCTTCTGTCCATCGCCCGCGCCGCGGCGGCGGACCCGGCGGNGCGCCGCGGCGGCGGACCCGGCGGTGCTTCTGCTGGACGAGATCACAGCAAATCTGGACGCCGAGACGGAGGAGCGCGTTCTGGAAGCTCTGCGCCGCGCCTCTGAGGGGCGGACAGTTTTGTCCGTTTCCCACCGCGTCTATGAAAATCTGGGTGGGAGGACGGTCGAGATCAAGCCGCAGGGGCAATGAGATGGAATTTCAGGGAGAAACGGCGCAGGCAATGACCGGCGGGAGCCGCCAGTCTCTCCCCGTCACAGAGAAAAACCGCCCTCCTGACAGTTACTGATGGCAAATGCGAAAAATGTCTCCTTTGCGATAGCCGCAAAATAGCTGGTCTGCTCGTACTCATGCGCATAGTGCTTGGCAATGTGTCCCAGCGTCTCCTTAAGCTGAAGTATCGCGGCAAATTCATGCTTGCAGGGATAGCTGCAAAAGCAGTCGCACAGTAAATTCCGGATTTCCCCGTCGTGATAGCGGAATTCAACGGCGTATGCTTTTGTCCCTTCCACGACTGCATACCCCTTTGTCCCATCCAGACAGAGATAACGGACGCGGTTCTCCATGTAGTAGTCGTGTCCCCGCTCCGCAATGGCATTGGTGACTTTCATTTCCTCCAAATGCTCCAGAGAGAAGGGGAAATCGTCGTTTCCGCTGGCAAATTCCTCGCCTTCGCCGACGGGTGCCCGGAACCAGCTTGTTACTTGGGCGGCGGGGAGAGCAACGGGGTCGAAGGTGATAAAATGGGAAGCGGACATGTAAAATCTGCCGTGCACCCGGGTATTTACCTGGAAAATGACCTTCTGATATTCGGACAGCCGAATCCTGAAATTATAATTCACGCTGGTCACGATGCCGAGAACCCCTTCCAGCTTGCCGCTCACATAGACCCGGTCGCCGGCCTTCAGGTCGAACCGGTCGTTGTAATAGGCGAGCGACCTTCCGGTCTCCGGAAAACAAACCTGCACCACAGACTTCCGGGGCGCGGCGCTGACCGGTTCTGCCTCCCGCGCTGCCGGAGTTTCCTGTCCCTCTTGGGACGCTCCGCCAAAACCACTGATCGTAAAACGCATAGCTTTTCCTCCATCCATAATCTTTTTTGGGTTTCTGAGAGGATTATACAATGCGATGTGTCCAATAAATCGGACCAATTCAAGTAAAACACACGATAATGCAAAAAAATTCAAAAAAACAGCGGGAGGCCGACCGGCTTCCCGCTGTTTCCATAGTTACGTATCCAGACTTCTCAGCCGCTCGACGATGCTCTGCTTCACCGCCTGACGGTACATGACCGCCGGGATGGCACAGCCAAGCACGATGAAGGCGGGCAGCATGGCCAGTACCGGGGTGATGGTGTAGTGATAGCTGTAGAACCAGTAGGCGCTTTCCAGAAGCCGCCCCGCCAGCGGATTTATCGCGGCGGAGAGAAGCCCCGCGATCAGGCCGGAACCAAGGGTGTACAGCAGCCCCTCCCAGAGAAGCATGGTTTCCAGCTGACGGCCGGTCATGCCCACCGACTGCAAAACCGCGAATTCCCGGCTCCGCGCCAGAATGGCGGTCATCATGGCGTTGAAGAAATTCAGAATACCCACAATGCCGATGATGGCGCACAGCAGCCCGCCCAGAATCACAAAGGTCATCCGGAACTCCTGAAAATATGCCCGGTGGGTCGCCTTGCTTTCGTACATCAGGGGACTGTCGGGGTCGGAAGTGAGCTGGGCAAGGTAGCTTTCCGCGGCGGCCTCCGCCTCGGGACTGGGGGTGTCGAAGAGGTAGACCATGGGGAACACGTTGTCCTCCCCGGCGTCCCGGTACAGGGCGTCCGCGCTGAGGATTGCCTCATAGCCCATGGTATAGAACCGGCTGCTCATGTTGTAGGGAACGTCCACCAGTGCGCAGACGGTGTAGTTTACGTCGTGCGCAGTATCGCCGTTTCCATAGGTGACTTTGATTTTCTCGCCCACGGCGGGATAAATCCCGGGGTCAGGCAGCTTCCCGGAATCATTCAGATTCACGGCAATGGCGATGGCATGGCTGTCCGGTTCCCAGAGGGAATCCAAGCTGCCGTCGATCACCGTGAGCTTTTCTCCAAGCGTCGGGTCAAGCCCCTCTATCTGGGACGCCGCCTGCACCTTGTCGCCGTCTCTTGGCGTTTGGGCGAGAAGCGCGTCGATGTCCATATCCGTATCCCGGCTGTAGAAGGCGGCTTCATCCCGCCAGACGCTTTCCGGCAGATACATACCCACCCCGCCGGTCTGATAGGCAAAGCCCTCCAGAGAGTGCGCTGTGTTTGCCCGCACCGGTTCCACAGCCTCTTTGGTCAGGGAAAAACCCCGATAGTTAAAGTAGTCCGGTGTGCTGATGAGGAAGTCCGCGCAGCTTCGCCGGCTCAGATATTTGTCCATGTCAAAGCCGCCGATAAACGTGACCAGCAGATTCAGCAGAACGACGGTCAGGGACAGCGACACCATCACGAGCGCCGTCTTCTTTTTATCTCTGCCTAAGTTGGCGGCGGCCATCTGGATGGGGGTGACCTTGCCGCCCTTCCGGTGCGTTTTCCCCGACGACTGCCGCCCGGTGTAGCACACCGCCTCCACAGGGGAGACCCTCCCGGCAATCCGTCCCGGCCGGGCGCAGGACAGCAGCACCGTCAGCAGGGCGAACACTGAGGAAAACAGGAATATCCATGGGGAAACGCTGACCGTGGTGTACCGGCCTCCCACAATGGAGGTGGACATGGTGATGGGAACCGCCGCGGCACCAACGCCGTAGCCCAGCAGCAGACCCACCGGAATGCCCAGCGCGCTCAGCAGCAGCGCCTGCTGGCGGATCAGCCGCCGCAGCTGCTTCGGCGTGACGCCGATGGTTTTGAGCAGTCCATAGTAGCGGATGTCCCCCGCCACGGAGATCTGGAAAATGTTGTAGATCACCAGATATCCCGTAAACGCCACCAGAATCAGCACGGCGAGCATGGCGAGGATTCCCCCAACGCCCAGCGTGTCCCAAACTTGGGTAGCGGTATAGCCCCAGTTGACGCCGATGCGAAGCTGCCCCGCCTCCTCGCCGATGCTGTAGCCGCAGTCCTCGCCAATTCTGGTCAGGTCGTTTTCAATGTTCAGGGAGCTTCTCAGCATGACGCTCAAATCCGTGCGGAAGGGCTTTAGGCCTCCCGCCACGGCTTTTTTTTCGATCTTCTGGGCGTATTCCTTGGAAACGTTGAGGAAGTGGACGCTCAGCAGCTCGTCGTAGTCCCACCAGCCTACCAGCGTAAAGGTGTCGGTGATGTCCCAGCCCATCTGTTCTTTGTCCGCCAGCGTGTAAGTGACCTTCACCTGTGCCCCCAGCTCCGGCTTTACGCCGAGAAGCTCCAGAGCTTTGGTGTCCATGGTAATTTCGTTCCCGCTTTTCGGTGTGCGTCCCACCGTGGGCTGGGAAAAGCTCCACTTGGCGTTGTTGTCGTCCATGTAGCTGACTTCGGCGTAGTCCTTTTCAAAAGCGCCCTGCGTGGCAAGACCCAACACCGTCCGCACGCCCACGGCTTTGACGTCGGGATGTGCCGAAAGCACCGCGATCTGGTCTTCGTCCACGTCCTTGAACGCACCGTGGGCATACCCGCCGACAGAGCGGAACTGGTAGTTTTGGTTCGTCTCGTTGATGGACATTACGATGGTAAAGAGGGACGTGAACAGCAGGGCGGTCAGGGCGATCGCCAGCACCGCGATGATGTTCCGCTTTCTCGCGGCCATCAGGGTCTTGAAGCTTAGATGGCGAATGCAGCTTCCATTTTTCACCTTCATGCCGCTCACCTCACGATCCGTCCGTCCTCAATGCGGATGATCCGATCCGCCGTCTGAGCGATCTCCTCGTTGTGGGTGATCATGACAATGGTCTGGGCAAATTTCTGGCTGGTGACTTTCAGCAGGCTCAGCACGTCCTGACTGGTTCTGGAATCCAGATTGCCCGTAGGTTCATCCGCCAGAATGATGGCGGGGGCGGCGGCAAGGGCGCGGGCGATGGCCACCCGCTGCTGCTGACCGCCGGACAGCTGGCTGGGAAGGCTCCCCAGCTTCTTTTCAAGGCCCAGCGTGTTTACAATTTTGTCGAGGAAATCCTCGTCCACCTGCCGCCCGTCCAGCTGGATGGGCAGGACGATGTTTTCCCTCGCGTTCAGCACCGGCACCAGATTGTAGCTCTGGAAGACAAAGCCGATCTTCCGCCTGCGGAAAATGGTCAGCGCTTCATCTTTCAGGGAAAAGATGTCCTTCCCGTCCACGATCACGCTGCCGGAGGTGGGCCGGTCAAGGCCGCCCAGCATGTGCAGCAGGGTGGATTTCCCGGAGCCGGAGGTGCCCACAATGGCGACAAATTCGCCGCTGTCCACACTCAGGTTCACGCCGTCCAGCGCCCGAACCTCCGTGTCCCCGGAGCCGTAGATTTTGCGCAGGTTTCTGGTTTCCAAAATACTCATAATAACCTCCCAAATAGAAAAGTCTGTATTGTTTTCACACTACAGACTTTACTACAGGATTCTTTCTACATTCTTTCCGGAATCTAACAGTGTTGACAGATTTCACGGGGGAGGTACAGGGAAAACGTGCTGCCCTCGCCCGGTTTGGAGCTGACCTTCACATAGCCGCCCTGCCCCTCCGCAATCTGACGCACCAGATACAGCCCGATGCCCACGCCTTCCTCCGTGGGATTGCTTAAGCCCCGATAGAAGCGCCGAAATACCTTCGGCTGCTCGTCCTCCGGTATCCCCGGCCCGTTGTCCGCCACGTGAATGGCCGAAAACATCTGGTAGGCGGACGCGGACACACGAACCGCCCCGCCGGCGGGGGTGTACTTGACGGCGTTGTCCAGCAGGTTAAATACGGCTTCCTCCGTCCATTTTGCGTCGAAAACCGCTTCGGCATCCGTGGGAAGAAAAGTGATGGAAATGTTCTTTTCCCCGGCCTTCGGCTCCAGCTGGGATACCGCCGAGGATAGAACGTCCTGAAGCGCCCCCGGCTTCGGGCGCAGGGCAATCACCCCGGATTCCAGCCGGGAGGTTTTCACCAGCGCTTCAATGAGACTTTGCAGCTTTTTCGTCTGGGCGTCCAGCGCGTCCAGACACACCACGTTCCCCGGCTGCTCCCGCAGGAGCTGGGCATAGAGCAGAATGTTGGCAATGGGCGTTTTCGTCTGGTGGGAAATGTCCCCGATCAGGGTTTTCAGCTTTTCCTTTTCGGTGCTGACGTTCCGGGCGGATACCGTGGACGCCGCGAGGTAGTGCGCCAGCTTGCTTTCCAGCGCGGAAAGCAGCGTCTCGTCGAAGCTGTCCTCCGTAAAGTCCCCCCGCATGGCAGCATCCAGCATCTCATTCAGCTTTTCCAGCGTCCGCCGGGTCTTCCGGCGCTCACACCAGACTGCGGCGGCGCAGAGGACGATTGCCGCCGCAAGAATTCCGTATCCCAAGGCCGTCATATCACTTCACCGCCCATGTGTAGCCGAGGCCGTACACCGTTTTCAGGTATTGGGGGCTGGACGGGTCGTCCTCCAGCTTGACCCGCAGACGCTTCACCGTGACGGACAGGGCGTTCTCGTCCACAAAATCCGCCCCGTCCGTCCAGATGCGGTCAACAAGAACGCCCCGGGACACGGTCTGCCCACGGTTCTCCACCAGAAGCCGCAGGAGCTTCTGCTCCGTTTTGCTCAGCTCAATGGGTTCACCGTTCTTCCAGAACGCCATTCGCTCAAAATCGAACCGGAAGCCGTCCAGTTCCACGCAGGAGAATTTCACTCTCCGGCGAAGCTGGGCGTTTACCCGCGCCCGGAGAATTGCCAGGGAAAAGGGCTTCGTGATGTAGTCGTCCGCCCCGGATTCCAGCCCGGTGACCACGTCCATCTCCAAGTCATTTGCCGTCAGGAGGATCACGGGCACGGCCTCCCCCTGCCGCACCTCCCGCAGCAAATCCAGAGCGCTGCCGTCCGGGAGATTCACGTCCAGAATCAGCAGGTCAAATTTCTTCTGCGCCAGCATTTCCCGCGCCTGAGAAAGCGTCCCGGTCAGGGCGATCGTCACATCCGGGTCTTGCAGCGCCAGCTGAATGCCTCTGCCCAGCGTCGTGTCGTCTTCCAGCAATAAGATCTCCCGCATATCATGCACCTGCCTTTTTTGTCCCATCATAGCACATGCGCCAAAGAAAGTCGATGCCGGCGTTTCTTAAGATTCCATTTCGGGAAAAGTTTCCCCGATTTGCGCCAAAAAAGGGATTGCGATTCTTAAGGGAGCGTGATATACTGATGGTATATATACCATCCAATAAGAGGAGTGACCCCTATGGCCATTACAAGCGCAAGTCTGCCCGCGAAAAAACGGATTCTCACCGTCTGTGTTCGGCTCTTTCTGGAAAAGGGCTACAAACGTTCGACGCTGGCGGAGATTATTGAAAAAGCCGACGTTTCCTACAGCACCTTCCAGAATATTTTCCGTGCCAAGGACGGCGTCCTGACGGAGCTGGTGGAATTCATGTTCTCCAACCAGTTCGCCATGGCGCGGGGGGAGGCGGGGGCGAAGCTGCCGCCGGTGTACGTCTACGCGGTGGAGACAGCCATCCAGATGACCCTGACGGAGCTGAACGAGAATCTGCGGGAGATCTACATCGAAGCCTACACCGAGAAGGAGGCCTCCGAATATATTCTCCGGGAGACGGCGAAGGAGCTGCACGGCATTTTTGGCAGCTACCTGCCGGACGCCACAGAGCGGGACTTTTACGATATGGAGATCGGCTCGGCCAGCATCATGCGCGGCTATATGGCGCACCCCTGCGACGGGGAGCTGACGCTGGAAAAGAAGCTAAGGCTGTTTCTCACCATGAGCCTGCGGGCGTACAGCGTCCCCAAGGAGGAAGTGGAGCAGGTCATCCGCTTCGTCGAGGGGCTGGACATCCGGGGAATTGCCGAACAGGTGATGCAGAAGCTGTTCAAGGCGCTGGCCATGCGCTACGAATTTTCCCTCACCGGGCTGACAGAGCCTGTGAAGGAATAAGCCGATACGTATTGCAAGGGAGCACTCTCTTGCATCGTGATATATCCCGATGCAAT
>HF988069.1:22061-25098 GCA_000434635.1 Firmicutes bacterium CAG:110
GTCAACGCGCCTCCCATGGGGGACGGGAGATGCCGGAAGAAAGCGAGGAATCACCATGAAGAAACGACTGCTCAGTATTCTGCTTGTGCTCGTCATGGCACTGTCGGTGCTGCCCACCGCAGCCTTTGCCGAGGACGGCGGGGAAAACCTGCCCGCGTGCATCTGCGAAACGGCCTGCACGGCGGAAGAAATGAACATAGACTGCCCCGTCTGCGGCGCGGAGGGCGCGCAGCCGGAAAACTGCGCTCTGTATGCCCAAGCGCCGGATGTGGACGATCCCGCGCCCGAAGACGAGGACGACGAAGCGTTTGAAGAGGACGGGACGCCTGAAGGCGGCGAAGCGTCCGCCCTTGCTCCGCAGCTCGCGGAGGGCGGCGCTGCCGTGCAGGCGGCGCATACCCACTGCTTCTGCGGCGGCAGCGTCAACGCGGGCGATCATAGCGACCATACCAACGTTGTGACCTATAAGCCGTGCACGAAAGCAAACTACCTTCGCCAGGTTTTCTGGATCGAAAAGGTCGATGTAGCCTACGTTTATCTGGAGGATGACATAACATTAGACTACAATTTGTCTATCCAGGAAGGAAAGACGCTCTATCTCTGCCTGAACGGGCATACGCTCAATTTGGGACAATACTTTATTTGGGTTGGCTATATGGATTGCACGCTTTATCTGTGCGATTGCAGCGCCCAAAAGACGGGGACGGTTTCCGGCGGTTCAAAAGGCTGCGTCAGTGTTGACGATGCTGGCAATTATAATGCCACTTTTAACATGTACGGCGGCACGCTGAGAGGCGGCAATAGAACAGGCTGTGGCGGCGGCGTTGAGATAGTAAACGGCACGATGAACATGTACGGCGGCACGATCACGGAGAACACAGCCACCAGTGACGGCGGCGGCATCTATGTGGGCACAAAAGGCGCATTGAATCTGTACGGCGGCACCATCACCGGAAACAAAGTCAACACAAATGAGGCCCACCACGGCGGCGGTGTATACGTGGAAAGCAACCTATGGTCCGGTGTCGGCAAAATCAGCATCTCCGGTTCCCCCGTTATTACCGGGAATACCCGGACATATACGCCTGATTCAGCCACGACCACCGAAAACCTGTACTTAGGATATGGATTTACCAATAGCGGCGATTTGCCAATCATTACGCTCGGCACAGTTGCCAGCGGTGCAAATATTGGCATTTCAGCCAAAAAAACGGTATTTTCCACTGCGAGCGATACGGACTATTCGGGTTATTTCTCCTCCGATGACACCGGCTACCATGTGGAATACAATGCGGACAAAAAGCTGGAGTTGAAATCCGGCGCAGCCCATGTCCATACCGGCGGCACGGCCTATTGCAACAAAAAAGCCGTCTGTACGACCTGCGGCAAAGAGTATGGTAACCTCGATCCCACCAACCACAGTGCCCCTAAGCCGAACGAGTGGCAGGGAAACGACAAGGAGCACTGGCAGGTGTATTCTTGCTGCAATGCCATCATAAACAAAGCCGCGCACGTCGGCGGCAAGGCCACCTGCAAGGACAGGGCAGTCTGTACGACCTGCGGCGCCGCATACGGCGGGCTGGGCGCACACAGCTTTACAGAGAAAGTCGCAGAACAATACCTGAAATCCGCCGCCACCTGCACGGCAAAGGCGGTCTACTACAAGTCCTGTACTTTCTGCGGCGAAAAGGGAACGGAAACCTTTGAGACCGGCAATGCCCTCGGCCACGACTGGGGCGAGTGGCAGTCCAACGGCAACGGCACCCACACCCACGTCTGCAAGACTGACGAAAGCCACACCGAGACCGTCAGCTGCTCCGGCGGCACGGCCACCTGCACGGCGAAAGCTGTCTGCGAGGATTGCAAGGCGGAATACGGCGATCTGGCAGCACATAATTTCACGGCGGAAGTCGTGGATGCAAAGTACCTGAAATCTGCCGCCACCTGCACGGCAAAGGCGGTCTACTACAAGTCCTGTACTTTCTGCGGCGAAAAGGGAACGGAAACCTTTGAGACCGGCAATGTTCTCGACCATGACTGGGATGAACCGAGCTATACATGGACAGCCGTTACGGACGGCTATATGTGCGTGGCATCCGGCAAGTGCAAAAACTGCGATGCCGATGTCTCCGATATTGCGACCGTGACCTACGCTGTGAAAAAGGCGCCGACCTGCCTGAATGCAGGTACCGGCACATATACGGCAACGTTCTCTGCTGCGTATGGCTTCCCCGCGCAGACCAAGGACGTTCTCCTTCCCGCCATCGGCCATACCTGGGGTACGGCAACGTATACATGGACGCAGACCGGGACCGGCTATACCTGTACCGCAAAGCGCGTCTGCGAGAATGACCCTGCCCACGTGGAATCCGAAACTGTCACGGGAGACTATTCCGTCATCACCGAGCCGACCTGCCTTGCGGCTGGCCTGGGGAGATATCAGGTTTCCTTTAAAGCCGAGTGGGCAAAGGACGCATCCAAAGACGTGTCCATCCCCGCCCTCGGCCACGACTGGGGCAAGTGGACGTCCAACGGCGACGGTACGCACACCCACGTCTGCAAACGTGACAAGACTCACACGGAGACGGTCAGCTGCTCCGGCGGCACCGCCACCTGCACGGAGAAAGCAACCTGCGCCGGCTGCGGCGGCAAATACGGCGAAAAGGATTCCGACAACCACACCGGCAAGAAGGAATGGACGACCACCAAGACCACCCACGAGCAGAAATGGTCGTGCTGCGGCGAAGTGGTCGTAGCCAAGGAGTCCCACACCTTCGGCAAATGGGTCATCACCAAAAAGGCGACGTTCAGAAAGGACGGAGAAAAGACCCGCACCTGTGAGGTCTGCGAATACGTGGAGAAGGCGACAATCCAAGCCACCGGCTCCCCGGCGAAGACCGGCGACGACAGCCACATCGGCATGTGGGCAGGCATCCTCTGCGTGTCCCTGGCCGGTATCATAGTGCTGGTCGTACTGTACAAGAAAAAGCACAAGAAGTAACTCTATAAAGCAGTGAAGCGCAAGCCCCATCGGGCT
>HF988069.1:25107-25423 GCA_000434635.1 Firmicutes bacterium CAG:110
GCAAGCCCCATCGGGCTTGCGCTTCTTGCTGCCAGAATGTATATTTGAGTCTGGCATATTCCTCGTCGGTAACCGGCTCGCACCATTCGTTGCGGGTATTCTCGCCGGGAACCTTCACGGCAATGTGGCTGAACCACGAATCGGCCTTCGCCCCATGCCAGTGCTTGACATCTGCCGGAATGGTGATGACCGTACCCGGCGTCAGGGAGACGGCCTCTTTGCCCTCCTCCTGATACCAGCCCTCGCCCGCGGTGCAGATCAGCAACTGCCCGCCGCCTTTGGTGGCATATGAATTCATTGAGCGTGAGTTTGGCTA
>HF988070.1:0-6806 GCA_000434635.1 Firmicutes bacterium CAG:110
CAGTGCCGACGCCGCCCCAGCCGGTCGAAACGGTGAAGGCCCCTCCCAGACCGGCAGCGGTACAGGCCGCCCCGGCAGCGCCGAAACCGACGTATCCGACACCCACGCCGTCGGCACCTCCCCAACCGGCAGCGGCGAAACCTGCGCCGGCGGCAGTGAAACCGGCATACCAGCCCCCCGCATCTCCCCAGCCGTCCCAGCAAAAGCGGTCGTTTCCCAAATGGCTGATACCCGTCGCAGCGGTGGTCGTCTTGCTCCTGTGCATTTTCATCGGCAGCGCGAAAAAAGCATCCGCAACTGACACTGTCTACGTAATGGCACCGACACCATATAACGGTACTTCGTACTTCTGGGGACAGGAACGATATCTCCGTGAAGATGTGTACTACGTTTCTTTCCTGAGCAGTCTCAAGAGCGCACCCAGTGACGCATGGGACATGTCAGACGCGGGAGACGGAAGCATTCTTGCTTGGATGAGCGGCAACAATCTGTATGTAGCCTCCAATGGGAAGATTGCTCCGAATCCGAATGCCTCCAATATGTTTGGGCGGTTTGTCAACCTGAAAGAAATCAATTTTGGGCGTAACTTTGATACCTCCAATGTGACGAACATGTCCTATATGTTTTACAACTGCCGCAGTCTGACCAAGTTGGATTTGTCCTACTTCCACGCTTCCAGCGCAACAAATACAACGAGCATGTTCAAAAATTGTGACATGCTGAAAACGCTTATTGGCTCTGACAGCAAGATTCTTGAGGTATTCCGCGACCGCTGATGGACTGCGATCATCGTCCAGCACTGCCTTTTTGAATTTCTTCGAATTGTTGCACGCCATGCAACCACAAATCCGGAAAACCTGCTATACTGAAATCATCCAAGAGAGCGAAGCAAAATTCCCGCAAGTCCGGAAATAGGGAATGGACAATATTTCCAAAGGATGGTATACTTTTTCACAGAGCAGGTCGTATTTAATCTCCCGGGGTTCCCGCGGGATGGTATAAAAAGGAGAGAGCAGTTATGAAATATGTATGCAAACGATTGGCCGCTATGGTAATGGTGCTGATCTGTCTGGCCGCCATGCTGGCGATCCCCGCCAGCGCCAGGACCGATCTTCCCACCGTCATCAGTCAGGCGAAAGAGGGCGTTGTGAAGCTTTTTGTCGTCGGCTTTTCCCCCGACGACACACCCGCAGCCGCCGCCGTCGGCTCCGGCTTTGCCGTGGGGCAGAAGGGCAGCACGCCCGAATACTTCGTCACCAACTGGCATGTGGCGTCCGCCTACCTGAGTGAATATAACTACGCCTTCGATTCCGACCACGTCCGGATCTGGATCATGCTGGATAACTTCACCATCAGCGATGTCACCGGTCTCCCCAGCGAAGCGACCTCCGTGGCATGCAGCATCGTGAGCATCGCCGAAAGCGGTTATCCCGACTACGCCATTCTGAGAGCCGCCCGCCCCGTCACGGAGTGCAAGCCCCTGCCCATCCGCTCCAGCGAAAGCGTCAAACAGGGCGAGACCGTAGTCGCCCTCGGCTGCCCCGCCGCCGTAGACGATCTGAGCGCTAACGTGGGCAGCCATGACATCACCGCAACCAGGGGCACGGTTGCCAGACATATGGTCATGTCCGCCGCGGGAAACACCAATGTTCTTCTTCACGACGCCGTCATCTCTGGCGGCAACTCCGGCGGCCCCCTGATCGACGAAAACGGCAACGTGATCGGCCTGAACACCTACGGCATCGTGGATTCCTACTCCTGCGCCATTTACAGCGAGTACGTCACGCAGGCGCTGGATCAGATGGGCATCCCCTACATGACCGCCGGAAGCTCGATCTCCGTCGTCACCATAGCGGCGGCAGCGGTCGCCGTGGCGGCAGTGGCCGTGGCCATCTACTTCCTCCTGCGCAACCGCAAGAGCGCTGAGAAGTACCCCGCGGGCGGCGTCACCCCCGGCACTGTCCCCGGCGGCACCGTTCCCGCTGGCGTATATACGCCCTCCTTCCGGGTGCAGCTGCCGGATGGCAGAATCATCCCCGTACCGGCCGGCAAGGTCGCCGTTGGCCGTGACCCCAACTGCCAGATCCGTCTCCCGGAGAGCGCCGCCGCCGTCAGCCGCAGGCACTGCACGCTGGAAAGCAATGGCGAGTTCCTGATCCTCGTAGACGAAGGCTCCCGCAACGGCACCTTCATCCACGGCAAGCGCGTCCCCGCCGGGACAAAGGTCGCCCTGAAGCACGGCAGCAGTTTCTGCGTCGGTACTTCCGAAAACCGCATCACCGTCTGTTAACAAACAATATCAACACCATTTACATACAGGAGGTTCATTATTATGGAAATCGTTCGCTGCAGCAAAGGTCACTTTTATGACTCGGAAGAAAACGCCACCTGCCCGATGTGCGCCGCCGAGGCCGCGAGAAACAAAAATCCCATTGGAAATAACGTCCTTCCGGATGGGATCATAGGCACCAGCTACTTTGACGACGGCAACACCCCCTCCCCGACCCTGCCTGTTGACCCGAACGGCGGCAAGGTGCAGCCCTATCAGACCACCGTGAACGCTCAGAATCCTCCCATTGAAACTCCCCCCACTGTGCAGCCCTATAAGACCACGTTGCCTGTCATCCCCGTAGACGGAGATGGCAATGAGGAAAGCGCTCCCTTTGACCCCGTGGTAGGCTGGCTGGTGTGCATCGAGGGCGCCACGAAGGGCACTGACTACCGCATTCACAGCCAGAACAACTACATTGGCCGCAGCGCCAGGATGGACATTTCCATTCCCGAGGATTCCCACATCAGCGCGGAGAATTCCGCCATCATCGCCTACGACAACGAGGATCGCACCTTTTACTTTGGCCCCGGTTCCGGCCGCAATATCGTGCGGGTAAATGGGAAGCCCGCTCTCAGCGTAGAGAAAATCGAAGCCTACGACGTTCTGACGATTGGTACGACGAAGCTGTTATTTGTGCCGCTTTGCGGAGATCGGTTTGATTGGAATGAAAAGAAATAAAGCAGCAATGATAAAGCGCAGGCAGTCTCTGCTGGCCGTAATGGCGGTGGCGCTGATCCTTCTGGCGCTTGTGACGGGGTTCCTGGGGTTTGCACATAAATCGGACGATCTTATTGCCGCTCCATCTCTGCCGCAGGAAACCCTGCCGCAAGAGATCCTGCCATGGGATACCGCGCCGCAAGAAACTCTGCCGCAGGAGACCCCGTCACAGGAAACTCTGCCGCAGGAGACCCAGCCACTGGAAACTCTGCCGCAGGAAACCCCGTCACAGCAAACTCTTCCGCAAAACACCCCGCCGCAGGAGACTCTGCCGCAAAATACTCCGCCGCATGAAACCCAACCTCAGGAAACTCTGCCCACAAAAGTTCCGATTTTGCCACCGGATGCGGCTGCCCCCTCCCAGGCAGGTGTCATTATCCCCATACCCGGAGAAACGGAAAACAGTGCCGCGGAGCAAACACCTCTAACCGCTTTCCGTCTGGCTATGCGGATCGCCTGCTTCACTTTCACGGCAGGGGCATGTGTGGGTATCCTGTTGCTGGCAATGCTGCGGAAAAACGTCCGCGAGCATGAGCGGGCAAATGAAATGCCCTTGAATCCTCCCAAGCCTGTAGCCGTGCACCCCGTTCCCATCACCAAGGAAACCGTGGAGGAAACGGTCTGCCCCATCCCCGGTATCTCCCTCGGAAAGATCCACGACATCGGCAGACGGGATTACCAGCAGGACAGCTTCGGTCAGACAGCCGTGCTCCGCAATACGGGCATTCTGGCGGTTCTGGCCGACGGCATGGGCGGCCTCTCCGGCGGAGAACGGGTCAGCCAGAAGATCGTCATGGAGGCGCTGACCTTCGGCTCCACTCTTCAGGCGAATCAGGTTCCCACCGCGCTGCCGGGTATGGTGGCCGGTATCAACCGCGCCGTCAATCAGATGCTCGGCCCCAAGGGGCTTTACACCAGCGGCTCCACGGTGGTGTCCGCCCTGATCACGGGCAATGCGCTGCGGTGGATCTCCGTGGGCGACAGCCGGGTCTATCTGTACCGGGACGGTCAGCTCAGCCAGCTTTCCCGTGACCACGATCTGCTGCAGGACTGGATGCCCGACATTCTGGAGGGCAAGCGCTCCATGGCGGAAGCCCTGCGCGACCCCAACGGACGGAAGCTCACCAGCTTCATCGGCATGGGCGAGCTGCGCCATGTGGACTACAACCGCACGCCCATCCTCCTGCTCCCCGGTGACCGGGTGCTGCTGATGAGCGACGGCGTCTACGGCACTGTAAGCGACGCCGAAATGGCGGCCATCCTGCGCGATTGCGGCAGCGTCCAGCTGGCCGCGTCCCACATCGGCCAGCGGATCATGGGCGCTGCCCTGCCGTATCAGGACAACTACACGCTGATCGTTCTGGGCTACGACCCGCCCGATCAGCCCAGAAACAACAGGTAAACAGCTATGGTAATTGAAGGGTATTGGTATACAAATATCGGCAGCCGGTCTGAAAACGAAGATTCCTGCGCCTATTTCAGTCCGGGGCCGGATCAGTACTGCGCCGTCATCTGCGACGGTCTGGGAGGCCACGGCGGCGGAAAGGCCGCGTCCTCCATCGGCGTCAAGGCGCTTTCCCAGTGGCAGGCGGATGAGGCGCTGCCCTCCGGCGAGACGATTCTCGCATGGATGAACGAGGCGAACCGGAACATCCTCGCCACCCGCGCCAACGCCAACCAGATGAAGACCACGGCGGTCGCGCTGTATCTTTACAAAAATCAGGCGGTATGGGCACACATCGGCGACAGCCGGCTGTACCACTTCCACAACGGCGTCCTCGCGGACTACACGGAGGATCACAGCCTCGCCCAGCTTTCCATCAAAATGGGCGAGCTGCATTCCCGGTCGGAAATTCCGTCCTTTGAGGGCAGGAGCAAGCTGTTCCGGGTCATCGGCGACGACGAGATCAAGCCCCAGCTTCATGCGCCCATCACGCTTTCCCCCGGAGACCATGCGTTTCTGCTGTGCTCCGACGGTCTTTGGGAGCGGCTGCTGGAGGACGAGATCATGCTCGACCTTCACAAGGCCGCCACGGCGGAGGAATGGGTATATCTGCTCCGCTGCCGCGCCATGATGCGGAAAAGCACGGATGTGGACAACAACACCGCCATCGCAATTTGGATAAAGGAGTAGTCAAAATGAAAAGAATAACCGCATTCTTGGGATGCGTCTGCCTGTTTTTGTTTCTGCTCTGCCCCGCGGTCAGCGCACAGGCCGCTGAACTGAATTCGTTTCTGACCTTTCACGAGATCGTGACGGAGGAGCATCAGAATGACCTTCTCGTCTACGGCACCGTCCTTCCCGAAAACGGAAGCCTGACGGTTTCCATCGATTCCCAGCAGATCTCCGACCCCGTCCTGACCACCGTGCGTCAGGAAAAGCTGCCCACCACGGTATACTGTCTGGTGGACATCTCCACCCATATGTCCAAGGAGCAGATCGAGCAGCAGACGGACATTCTGGACATCATCAGCAGCCGCATGGGCGAGGGTGACTCCATGGTCATCACCACCGTGGGCAGCAAAGTCGTTGAGGGCGCCGTCCTCGACACCATGGACGCCCGCACCGCCGCCATCGACACTCTTAAGCGCGACGGCGTCAGAGCGGATATGTACAGCGCCATCGTGGAAGCCATGGGCAGTCTGGAAAAGAAGACCAGCTACTGCACGAACCGGTGCCTGCTGATCCTCTCCGACGGCATTCTCGCCGACGGCGGCACCACCCAGCAGCGGGCCATCGACGTGGTCAGTGCCACCTCCATCCCGGTCTACGCCATCGGTATCACCGGCAGCTCCACCTCTGCCTATTCTCTGACAAACGCCGACAACATGCTGAAAATGGCGGAGGTTTCCAGAGGCGGCATCGGTCTGGTTCCCGCCGAGGAAAAGATCTCCGCTGCCGCCGCGGCTCAGCAGGTCTGGGAAACCATTCAGGACGGCTCCGTCATCAAAATCGACCTTGCCTTCGTGACCTCCAACAGCAACAACGCCACGGTTCGCGCCGCCTACGAGCTGGGCGATACCCGGTGGGAAGATTCCGTCGCCGTTGACCTGACCACGGTTCCCGCCGCCATCCCGGCCGCTCCCACCGGCGTTACCGACCCCACCGATGTGATCGAGGAGCCGGAAGCGCAGACCTCCGTTATGGACTGGGTTCGGGAAAATCTCATTCTGGTCATCTGCTGCGCGGTCGCACTGGCAGCCGTGATCGTGGTGATCGTCGTGGTCGCGGTGAACAACAGCCGGAAGAAGCAGGAGCAGTGGCTTCGGGATAGGGATCTTCCGACCATCAATAACAACCCCGTCATGGCATCCATCCCCTCCACCGGTGATTTTGATATTCCTACGACGACCCCCGTTCCGGACGAGTCGTGGGTCACCACCAAGCCCGTGACCCCCAGCGGCGGCGTGACTGTCCAGATGACCGTCGCGTCCCATCAGGATGTTTCCACCAGCTTCACCCTTGCTCCCCATACGCCTCAGGTTCTGGGTCGTGACGACCGCGCCGACATCATTCTCAACGCGGAAGACTACCAGCTTTCCGGCAAGCACTGCACCGTCGAATGGGACGGCAGCTACCTGTACATTCAGGACATGGGTTCGACCAACGGCACCGTCCTCAACGGCACCAATCTGAAACCGGACACCTGGAGCCGCGTAAAGAACGGCGCAGTTCTCCACATGGGCAGCTTTGACTATCAGGTCGCCCTGAATCCGGAAAAGTAAATTCACCCACCACTTTCCCGACAGCCGTGAG
>HF988070.1:6828-7757 GCA_000434635.1 Firmicutes bacterium CAG:110
CGTGAGGCTGTCGGGAAATGCCGGTTATGGGCAAATTTGCAAAAAGGAGAAACCATATGCAATACATCCGAATCACAAGCGAAAACATTGACTCCGAGCACATCTGCTGCGCCATGTCGGGCAAGCAGAGCGTCGGGAAAAAGGCGTGGCTCAAGGAACGGTTCGCGGAGGGGCTGGTTTTTTACCGCAGCGAAGAACGGGGCAAGTGCTTCATCGAATACATTCCGGCAGAGAACGCGTGGGTCCCCATCGACGCGCCGGGGTATCTTTACATTGACTGCCTGTGGGTCGCCGGGTCCATGAAGGGGCATGGGTATTCCTCCGACCTGCTGAATGAGTGCATCCGGGACGCCAAAGCGCAGGGGCGGCAGGGGATATGCATCCTTTCTGCGGAGGGCAGAAAGCGGGAGTTTCTTTCTGACCCCAAGTATCTGGCCTGCAAGGGCTTTACCGTCGCGGACACCTCGGACTGCGGGATCACCCTCATGTATCTGCCGCTGACGCCGTCGGCGGAAAAGCCAACGTTCAAGGAATGCGCCAGACATCCGGGAATCAAGGAGGACGGCTTCGTTCTCTACTATACGGATCAGTGTCCATTCACCTATTACTGGGTGCCCCGGGTGGCGGAAGCGGCCGCGGCACACGGCATTCCCCTGAAAACTGTCCGGATCACGGACAGGGAAACCGCGCAGAATCTCCCCGCCCCGGTGACTACCTACGCGCTGTTCCGGGACGGGAAGTTCGTGACCCACGCCATTCAGTCCGATAAGAAGTTCCTCGCCCTCGCGGGGGTGAAGGGCTGACGCTTTAACATAACAAGATATATTTTTTAGGAAGGAATGGTAGTACAGTGACAACACACTCGAAATTGATATATGCATTAAAAGATAGCAATATCGTAAGTATTGATGAAGTACAAAGTGGAAAGG
>HF988071.1:0-839 GCA_000434635.1 Firmicutes bacterium CAG:110
GCCCCCCAGCCGGCCCCCCAGCCCGTTCCCACGCCCGCACCTGCAAAGCGCCCTGAGCCGCCCAGGCAGGACAGGCCCCGTCCTCCCAAGCCCCCCCGGCCGGAGAAGCCCAAGGCGCCTGCCGCTCCCAAGACCTACACTCCCGCCGAACCCGGTTCCGTGGAGGAAAAGATCGAAGTCTTCATCAAGGGCCTGCTGGAACACATGGATTCCAACGCCGTTCCCCACTGCTGGAAGGACGAGGGCAATACGTATAAGGTTGATCTGGTGGGCGACGATCTGGGTTACCTGATCGGCCGCCGGGGCGACACGCTGGACGCCATTCAGCATCTGACCAACTACACCATCAACCGGGATGTGGAAGGTCACATCCGCGTCAACGTGGATGCGGAGTGCTACCGGGAGAAGCGGGAGGAGAGTCTGCGCCGCTACGCCCGGAAGAAGGCGCAGCAGGTGCTGAAGGCCCGCCGCCGCACCACTCTGGAGCCCATGAACGCCTACGAGCGCCACGTGATCCACGCGGCTTTGCAGGACATGGAGAACATCACCACCCACTCCACCGGCGTAGAACCCAACCGCCGCGTGGTGATCGAGTACGTGAGATAAGAGATAAACGAAAATCGGCACCCGTTTCTGGGCGCCGATTTTTTACTGCAAAAAACATTTGAAATTTTTCGCCCCATCCGTTATAATAAGCCCACAGCGTGTGGCGTTTCTGCGTAAATCCGGTTGCAGAAACGCCGCACGCATTTTTTGCGGAAATGGATGAGAGACGGAGAGTGACAGAGAATTTTATAGGAAAATCGTGCGGCAGAAATGCGTAATACTGAACTCCAATT
>HF988071.1:936-5875 GCA_000434635.1 Firmicutes bacterium CAG:110
TTGTGAGACAGCGCCTTTTATGGAGGAAGGGGAGTTATCTGAAGTATTTGACCGCCGCTTCAAACATGCGGATGTTGTACTCGCCGGGGACGTTTTTGTACAGGCCGGAGCCGATGCGCTCGCTGTGGCCCATTTTGCCGAAGACCCGGCCGTCGGGGGACGTGATGCCCTCGATGGCGTACAGAGAGCCGTTGGGGTTGAAGTGGACGTCGGCGGTGGCGTTGCCGTCCAGATCAACGTACTGGGTGGCGATCTGGCCATTGGCCGCCAACTGGCGAATCAGTTCCTCGGAGGCAAGGAACTTGCCCTCGCCGTGGGAAATGGGGACGTTGTACACGTCGCCCACGTTGGTCAGCGCCAGCCACGGGGATTTGTTGGAGGCGACCCGGGTGCGAACAATGCGGCTCTGGTGGCGGGAAATGTTGTTGAAGGTCAGGGTGGGGCAGGTCTCGTCGGTGTCGATGATCTTGCCGTAGGGCACCAGGCCCAGCTTGATCAGCGCCTGAAAACCGTTGCAGATGCCGCACATCAAACCGTCCCGCTGCTCCAGAAGGGCGGTGACGCCCTCCTTGACGGCGGCGTTGCGGAAGAACGCGGTGATGAACTTGCCGGAGCCGTCCGGCTCGTCGCCGCCGGAGAAGCCACCGGGGATGAACACCATCTGGGCGGTTTTCAGTTCCTCTGCGAACCGCTCCACGCTGCGGGCAATGCCGTCGGCGCTCAGGTTGTTGATGACGATGATCTCCGGCTCCGCTCCCGCGTCCCGGACGGCCTTGGCGGAGTCGTATTCGCAGTTGGTGCCGGGGAAGGCGGGGATCAGCACCTTGGGCTTGGCAACCTTGACGGCGGGGGCTTTCCGCTGGGTGGCCTCATAGGAGAAGGTCTCCATGCTCTGCGCCGGGGTGGGGATGTTGCAGGCGTAGACGGATTCCAGCTTGTCTTCGTAGGCGCCGAGAACCTGAGTCTGGGACAGGGCTTCTCCGTGATAGGAGAAGCTGCCGTCGGCGATGGTGACGCCAAGAACTTTGCCCACGGTGCCGTCCGCCATTTCCAGCACGAAGCTGCCGTAGGCGTAGCCGAACAGCTCGTCAAGGGTCAGTGCGTCGTCGAAGGCGAAGCCCAAGCCGTTGCCGAAGCCCATCTTCATCACGGCCTCCGCGATGCCGCCCATGCCGGGGGTGTAGGCGGCCACGGCCTTGCCGCTGCGAAGGAGTTCGGTGACGGTATCGAAGGTTTCCAGCAGGGATGCGGTTTCGGGCAGACCGTTTTCGTCGTAGGCGGGAGTCAGCAGGCAGACCTTGTGACCCGCGGCCTTGAATTCGGGGGAGACGACTTCGCCGGTCTTGCCGGTGGTGACGGCGAAGGAGACCAGCGTGGGCGGAACATCCAGCTTCTCGAAGGAACCGGACATGGAGTCCTTGCCGCCGATGGCGCCGATGCCCAGCTCCATCTGCGCCTGGAACGCGCCCAGCAGTGCGGCCAGGGGCTTGCCCCAGCGCTTGGGGTCCTTGCCGAGGCGCTCAAAATATTCCTGGAAGGTCAGATAGGTGTCCTGGAAGGACGCGCCGGAGGCGATGAGCTTACACACGGACTCCACCACGGCCAGATACGCGCCATGATAGGGGGACGCGGAGGTGATGAAGGGGTTGTAGCCGAAGGCCATGAAGGAGCAGTCGTCGGTGTGCTTCTTCTCCACGGAGATTTTCTGCACCATGGCCTGAATGGGGGTGAGCTGATATTTTCCGCCGAAGGGCATCAGCACGGTGCCCGCGCCGATGGTGGAGTCGAACCGCTCGGACAACCCCCGCTTGGAGCAGGTGTTCAGGTCGGAAGCCACGGCGAGGAAGTTCTCGGCGAAGCTGCCGGTCACGGTCTTGCCGTAGCTCTGCGCCTTCTCGGCGGCGGCGTCCATGTGCTTGGCCGCACCGTTGGAGTTCAGGAACTCCCGGCTGATGTCGCAGATCTTTTTCCCGTTCCAGTTCATCACCAGACGGGGGTTTTCCGTGACCACGGCCACGGGGACAGCGTTCAGGTTCTCCGTGGCAGCCAGTTCGAGGAACCGCGCCGCGTCCTTTGCTTCCACGACAACGGCCATCCGCTCCTGAGATTCGGAGATGGCCAGCTCGGTGCCGTCCAGACCGTCATATTTCTTGGGAACGGCGTTCAGGTCAATCTCCAGACCGTCGGCCAGCTCGCCGATGGCCACGGACACGCCGCCCGCGCCAAAGTCGTTGCAGCGTTTGATGAGAAGGGAAGCCTCGCCGTTGCGGAACAGGCGCTGGAGCTTCCGCTCCTCGGGGGCGTTGCCCTTCTGCACCTCGGAGCCGCAGGTTTCTACCGACTGCTGGGTGTGAGCCTTGGAGGAACCCGTCGCGCCGCCGATGCCGTCCCGGCCGGTGTTGCCGCCCAGCAGGATGACCACGTCGCCGGGGTCGGGGCGCTCCCGGCGGACATTTTCCGCGGGGGCGGCGGCGATGACCGCGCCGATCTCCATGCGCTTGGCGGCGTAGCCGGGATGGTAAATTTCATCCACAATGCCGGTGGCAAGGCCGATCTGGTTGCCGTAGGAGGAATAGCCAGCGGCGGCGGTGGTGACGATCTTCCGCTGGGGCAGCTTGCCGGGGATGGTCTCGGACACGGGAGTCAGAGGGTCGGCCGCGCCGGTGACGCGCATAGCGCCGTAGACGTAGCTCCGCCCGGACAGGGGGTCACGGATGGCGCCGCCGATGCAGGTAGCCGCGCCGCCGAAGGGCTCGATCTCCGTGGGGTGATTGTGGGTCTCGTTCTTGAAGAGCAGCAGCCACGGCTCGGTGACGCCGTCCACGGTGACGTCCATCTTCACCGTGCAGGCGTTGATCTCCTCACTCTCGTCCAGCTTAGGGAGCTTGCCCGCGGCCTTCAGGTGCTTGACGGCGATGGTCGCGAGGTCCATCAGGCAGATGGGCTTCTCGCTGCGGCCAAGGGCATTCCGGGTTTCCAGATAATCCTCGTAGGTCTTTTGCAGCAGGGCGTCCTCGAAGGTCACGTGGTCGAGAATGGTGCCGAAGGTGGTGTGGCGGCAGTGATCGGACCAGTAGGTGTCGATCATGCGGATTTCCGTAATGGTGGGATCCCGGCCTTCTTCCTGGAAATAGGACTGGCAGAAGGCGATATCGTCCAAGTCCATGGCAAGGCCGTAGTTCGCGATAAAGTCCGCCAGCTCGTCACGGCTCAGGCCCGTGAAGCCGGTCAGGGTCGCCACCTCCGTGGGGATGTCATAGCGGATGGCGAGGGTCTCCGGCACGTCCAGAGACGCCTCCCGGCATTCCACCGGGTTAATGACGTATTTTTTGAATTCCCGGATGTCCCCGTCCGTCAGTGCGCCGTACAGGGCGTAGACCTTGGCGGTGCGGATGAGGGGACGCTCGCCCTGAGAGATGATCTGGATACACTGGGCAGCGGAATCCGCCCGCTGGTCAAACTGGCCGGGCAGCGCCTCCACGGCGAAGACGTAAGCGCCGGGAAGCTGAATGGACGCAGAAGCGGTATCCAGCTGCGGCTCGGAGAAGACTGTCTTCACGGCGTACCGGAACAGGTCTTCCGTGATATTTTCCGCGTCGTACCGGTTGAACAGCCGGACATTTTCCAGCCGCTCCATGCCAAGTAAGGTTCTGGCCTCATTCAGCAGACCCTTGGCCTCGTTGTCCAGACCTTCCTTTTTTTCTACAAATACCCGATAAACCATGGGGTTATTCCTCCTGATGTGATTTATTCAGAGTTTTCAGTGGTTATTAAGCCTGTAGGGCGCGCTGGCCGATGTCGCTTCTGCGGTAGGCGTTTTCAAACTGCACGCCGTCCGCGAGACGGTAGGCTTCCCGGATGGCTTCCGCCAGGGAACCGGCCACGGCGGTGGTGCCGGTGACCCGGCCGCCGGAGGTCAGAAGCTTCCCATTTTCCAGCTTCGCGCCTGCAACATAGGTGTGGGCGGCGGCTTCCGGGGTCATGGTGATCTCGAAGCCCTTCTTGTAGCTGACGGGATACCCGGCGGAGGCGGTGATGACGCAGCAGGCATATTTATCGGAGAAGCGAACCTCCGTGTCCGCCAGCGTGCCGTTGGTTGTCGCCTGCATGACGGTCAGCAGGTCGCTTTCCAGCAGGGGCAGCACCACCTGCGTCTCCGGGTCGCCGAAGCGGCAGTTGTATTCAATGACCTTGGGGCCGTCGGGGGTGAGCATCAGGCCGAAGTAAAGGCAGCCCTGAAAGGTGCGGTCTTCGCTGTTCATGGCAGCGATGGTGGGCAGGAAAATTTCCTCCATGCACTTTTCGGCGATGGCCGGGGTGTAGTAGGGGTTGGGGGCGACGGTGCCCATGCCGCCGGTGTTCAGGCCGGTGTCGCCGTCTCCCGCCCGCTTGTGATCCATGGAGGACACCATGGGCTTGACCACCTTGCCGTCGGTGAAGGCCAGCACGGAGACCTCCGGGCCGGTGAGAAATTCCTCAATGACCACATGGTCGCCGGACTTGCCGAAAACGTGATGCTCCATCATGTCCCAGACGGCGGCCTTGGCCTCGTCCCGGGTCTGGGCGATGATGACGCCTTTGCCCAGCGCCAGGCCGTCGGCCTTGATGACGGTGGGGATGGGGGCGGTGTCCAGATAAGTAAGGGCGGCGGCCATGTCGTCGAAGACCTCATACCGGGCGGTGGGGATGCCGTACTTTTTCATGAGATTCTTGGAAAAGACCTTGCTGCCCTCAATGATGGCGGCCCGGGCGCGGGGGCCAAAGCAGGGGATTTTAGCTGCTTCCAGCGCGTCCACGCAGCCCAGTACCAGCGGGTCGTCGGGCGCGACCACGGCGTAATCTATCTTTTGCTCCTGCGCGAAGGCGACGATCTTGTCAATTTCCGTAGCGCCGATGGGGACGCACACTGCGTCCGCCGCGATGCCGCCGTTGCCGGGGA
>HF988071.1:5926-6740 GCA_000434635.1 Firmicutes bacterium CAG:110
GATTCTTTTTCAGGCTTTTGATGATGGCGTGTTCCCGTCCGCCGCCGCCTACGACTAACAGTTTCATAAACAATCCCCCTTAGTGGTGGAACAGTCTCATGCCGGTGAAGGCCATGACCATGCCGTCCTTATCGCATTCCTCGATGACCAGATCGTCCCGGATGGAGCCGCCGGGCTGTGCGATGTACTTGACGCCGGAGGCTTTGGCGCGCTTGATGTTGTCGGGGAAGGGGAAGAAAGCGTCGGAGCCGAGGGAAACGCCGTCAAATTTGGACAGGAATTCCCGCTTGTCTTCTTCGGTCAGCCGGTCGGGCTGACGGGTGAAGTAGTTCTGCCAGATGCCGTCGGCGCAGACGTCCTCCTCGTTGCCGTTGATGTAGCCGTCGATCACGTTGTCCCGGTTGGGGCGGCCGAGGTCGGCGCGGAAGGGCAGGGACAGGGTCTTGGGGTGCTGGCGCAGGAAGAAGGTGTCGGCCTTGGAGCCGGCCAGCCGGGTGCAGTGGATGCGGGACTGCTGACCCGCGCCCACGCCCACGGCCTGCCCGTCATAGGCGAAGCACACGGAGTTGGACTGGGTGTATTTCAGGGTGATGAGCGCCACGATCAGGTCGATTTTGGCGGATTCGGGCAGGTCTTTGTTCTTGGTGACGATGTTCCGGAGCAGATGCTCGCCGATTTTGAAGTTGTTCCGCCCCTGCTGGAAGGTAATGCCGAAGACCTGCTTCGTCTCCTGCTCGGCAGGAACGTAGTCGGGGTCAATGGCCACCACGTTGTAGCCGCCCTTGCGCTTGGTTTTCAGAATGGCCAGAGCCTC
>HF988071.1:6772-7242 GCA_000434635.1 Firmicutes bacterium CAG:110
TAGCCGGGGGCAATCACGCCGTCGGAGACCTCCCGGGCGATGAGCTTCGCGGTGGTCACGTCGCACACGTCGGACAGGGCGACCCAGTCACCGAAGGAGCACATCCGGTCGGTGCCTCTTGCCCGGGCGTAGGCGCAGGCGAGGGGGCTGTCGTCCAGTTCGGGAACGTCGTCCACGAAGCACGCCTTTTTCAGGTTCTCGGGCAGCACCTTTCCCACGGCGGCGGAGGTGGGGGAGACGTGCTTGAAGGACGTCACGGCGGCCATGCCCGTGGCTTCCTTCAGTTCCTTCACAAGCTGCCATGAGTTGAGGGCGTCCAGAAAATTGATGTAGCCGGGGCGGCCGTTCAGGATGGTGATGGGCAGCTCGGAGCCGTCTGCCATGTAGATCTTCGCGGGCTTCTGGTTGGGGTTGCAGCCGTATTTCAGTTCAAATTCTTTCATGTTCATTCCCTCCACGCGGTATTACTT
>HF988071.1:7414-13270 GCA_000434635.1 Firmicutes bacterium CAG:110
TGACCCGTTCCGGCTCTCCCTGAAAGGTGGGAATTACGGGATTGCCGTCGCAGACATAGGTGTGGAGGAAATGCCCCAGACCGGGGACGGCGGGGTATTCATAGAAGAACCGGGCACATGCCGTTCCCTCCGGGTCGGCGGATTTCAGGATGGACAGCTTATAGCTGCCGTCCCCTGCCTGCAGGCCGGAAATGCGGGGCGTCCAGTTGGGGCCGTCGTCCTCAAACTGACGGGTACGCAGGGCGGCTTCCCAGCTTTCACCCTTGGCGAGGTACTCCCAGACAGTGTCCGTCTGGTCGCCGTTGGTGACGATGAGACCCCGACCGGCCTCCCGCACGGGATGGTAGATGATCAGATGGGGGTCTTTCATGAGACTGGGGTCGAAGGCTTCCGTGCGGATGCCGTCCGGCTCCTGAACGAAGACCCGGTTCCGGGAATTGACGCTGCGTCCCATGATGAAATAGGCGGCCACGGCGGTCTTGCCGTCGGGGGTGACCCCCAGCACAATGCCCCGGCCGGGGTAGGTGTTGCCGCTGAGGCGCTCGGCCATGGACTTTATTTCGTAAACATTCATAGCGTTTTCACTCCTGTTCGATGATAACGGTGCGGCCTTCCACCCGGAGCCTGCCCTCACAGAACAGGCGCACGGCTTCCGGCAGCAGCTTCCATTCGGCCTGCTCCATAATGCGTTTTTGAAGCGTCTCGGGGGTATCTCCGGGGAGAACGGGGACGGCCTTCTGGGCGATGATGGGGCCGCCGTCGCATTCCGCGCTGACAAAATGCACAGTCGCGCCGGAGAGCTTGACGCCGTAGGCCAGCGCCGCTTCGTGGACATGCAGCCCATAGAAGCCCTGTCCGCAGAAGGACGGGATCAGGGCGGGGTGGACGTTCATAATGGCGTTGGGATAGGCCTGCACCAGCTCTTCGGTGAAGATGACCATGCAGCCCGCCAGAACCACTAAATCAATGTCCAGCGCCCTCAGCTTTTCCACCAGCGCCAGCGTCATGGCGCGGTTGGAGTCGAAGTTTTTCCGGGGCAGCACATAGCCGGGGATACCCGCTTTCCGCGCCCGCTCCAGAGCGTAAGCCCCCTCTTTGGAGGAAATCACGGCGGTGATCTCTCCGCCGCCCAGCTCGCCCCGCTGCTGAGCGTCGATCAGCGCCTGCAAATTGGTGCCGCCGCCGGAGACCAGAACTGCGATTTTGGCCGTCATTCCAGAATCACCTTTTCCTCGTCGTTTTTGACAATGGTGCCGATGACGTAGGCGTCCTCGCCGTGGGCGCTGAGGATGTCCAGGGCGGTCTGCACCTGCGCAGCGGGAACAACGATGCTCATGCCCACGCCCATGTTGTAGGTGTTGAACATGTCCCGCTCGGGAATATTGCCGGTCTTTGCAATTAAATCGAAGATGGGCAGCACCCTGACGGCGCTCTTGTCGATCTTCGCGCACAGGCCGTCGGGGATGGAGCGGGGAATATTCTCATAGAAACCGCCGCCGGTGATGTGGCTGATGCCCTTGACGTCAACTTTTTTCAGCAGCGCCAGAACGGACTTGACGTAGATCTTCGTGGGGGTCAGCAGGGTCTCGGCGATGGTTTTCCCGTCCAGCGCATCGCAGGGCCGGTAAATTTCGGCGGGGTTCTCGTCAATGCGGAAAACCTTGCGGATCAGGCTGAAGCCGTTGGAGTGGATGCCGGAGGAAGCCAGCGCGATGACCACGTCCCCTTCCGCCATTTTCGTCTTGTCTAAGATTTTCTTTTTATCCACAATGCCAACGGCGAAGCCCGCAAGATCGTAGTCCTCCGCGGGCATCAGGCCGGGGTGCTCTGCGGTCTCGCCGCCGATGAGCGCCGCGCCGGACTGGACGCAGCCCTCCGCCACGCCGCCCACGATTTCGGCAATTTTTTCCGGCACGTTTTTGCCGCAGGCGATGTAATCCAGAAAGAACAGGGGCTTTGCGCCCACGCAGATGATGTCGTTGACGCACATGGCCACGGCGTCGATGCCGATGGTGTCGTGCTTGTCCATGAGGATGGCCAGTTTGACCTTGGTGCCGCAGCCGTCGGTGCCGGAGACCAGCACCGGCTCCTCCATCCCGGCAATGGGCAGGCCGAAGCAGCCGCCGAAGCCGCCCACGTCGTCCAGACAGCCTAAGTTGCGGGTGCGGGCGATGTGGGTCTTCATCAGCTCCACGGCCTTGTATCCGGCGGTGATGTCCACACCGGCGGCAGCGTAGCTGGCGGACTGGGAATTGTTGTGTTCCATGATAATACTCCTTTTCCGGAAATTTATCTTGATTATTCTTTGCCGTTCCAGCAGTAGGTGCAGACCTTGTCTTTGTCCAGCCCGATGGCTTCCAGCAGGCCGTCCAGGGACTGGTAGCCAAGCGAGTCAAAGCCCATTTCCTCGCAGATGGCTTTGAGCATACATTTGCCCCGCTGCGTGCTGCCGTCGGCGTACTCGTCTAAGTGCTTCTGCCCCTCGTCGCCCTCCAGATTCTGGACCGTCCGCCGGGCAATCAGCTCCATTTCGGAGTTGGAGCGGGAGAAATTCAGATATTTGCAGCCGTACATGATGGGCGGACAGGCGGAGCGCATATGCACTTCCTTCGCGCCGCTTTCGTACAGGAAGTCCACCGTCTCCCGCAGCTGGGTGCCCCGGACGATGGAGTCGTCCACGAACAGCAGCTTCCTGCCCTGAATCAGTTCCGGCACGGGGATCTGCTTCATTTTCGCCACCAGATTGCGCATCTCCTGATTGGCGGGGGTGAAGGAGCGGGGCCATGTGGGGGTGTACTTGACAAAGGGACGGGCGAAGGGCTTATGGGACTGGTTTGCGTAGCCGATGGCGTGGGGCAGACCGGAGTCCGGCACGCCCGCCACGAAGTCCACGTCCGGCATGGTGCCGGCTTCCATTTCCTTGCGGGCCATGATCTCGCCGTTGCGGTAGCGCATGACCTCCACGTTTTTGCCCTCGTAGTTGGAGTTGGGGTAGCCGTAGTACGTCCACAGGAAGGCACAGATCTTCATTTTCGTGCCGGGGGCGGCCAGCTGAGTAAGGCCGTCCGCCGTCATTTTCACGATCTCACCGGGGCCAAGCTCGTAATGGTCCTGATAGCCCAGCTTGTGGTAGGCGAAGGACTCGAAGGACACGCACAGGCCGTCGTCATTCCTGCCCACCAGCACGGGCAGCCGCCCCAGCCGGTCCCGGGCGGCGATGATGGCGTCGGGGGTCAGCAGCAGAATGGTGCAGGAGCCGTCGATGACCTCCTGCGCGTAGCGGATGCCCTCGATCAGGCTGCCGCGCTGGTTGATGAGGGCGGCGGTCAGCTCGGTGGTGTTGATCTTGCCGGAGGACATGGCCATGAACTGATGCCCCGGCCCGGAGAAGGTTTCCTTCACCAGCTGTTCGGCGTTGTTGATGATGCCCACGGTGGAGATGGCGAACATCCCCAAGTGGGAGCGCACCAGCAAAGGCTGAGGGTCGGTGTCGGAAATGCAGCCGATACCGGCGTTTCCGCTGAATTTGGCCATGTCGTCGTCAAATTTCGTGCGGAAGGGGGTGTTTTCAATGCTGTGGATCTGCCGCTGGAAGCCCTTTTCCGTATCGTAAAAGGCGAGTCCGGCCCGGCGGGTGCCGAGGTGGGAGTGGTAGTCCGTGCCGAAGAAAACGTCGTAAATGCAATTCTTATGGGAAATCGCCCCGAAGAAACCGCCCATTGCTTTTCCTCCCTCAGCCGTTCAGTTCCGCCTGAAGGGCGGCGTCTTTCTCAAGCACCTTGGCCGCGTCGGCGGCGCGTCTGGCGTCCAGCCTCGCGGCAAGCTCCGCGTCCTCCACTGCCAGAATCTGGGCGGACAACAAAGCGGCATTCACGCCCCCGTTTACGGCTACGGTGGCGACCGGAATACCGGAGGGCATCATGACCGTGGAAAGAAGAGCGTCAATGCCGTCGAGACAAGGACCTTTGCAGGGAATACCGATGACCGGCAGGGTGGTGTTTGCCGCGATGGCGCCGGCGAGGTGTGCGGCCATACCGGCAGCTGCAATGAGCACGCCAAAGCCGTTTGCCCGTGCGGATACGGCAAAATCCCGAGCCTCCTCGGGGGTGCGGTGGGCGGAGTAGATGTGACATTCGTAGGGAATGTCCAGAGACGTCAGGGTATCCATGGTTTTGCGCAGGATGGGCAGATCGCTGTCGCTGCCCATGACGATTCCGACTTTTTTCATGTGTTGACCTCCTTGTTGGAAACGAAACTTCATGCGTGAACACCGCACTGCGAAAATGCGCAAAGGCATAAGCATGAAGTTTTTGTGCATCATTTCCGGTTGCCCCGTAGGGACGGGGAAATGGCACATTTTTTCTTTTTTCTATGCGTATGCATAGAAAAAAGGGCGCACTCGCCCGCTGTAACGGGAAAGTGAGCCCAGACGGTCGGCAGGAAATGGGGATATGCCCTTACTCCATGTGGTGCTCCACTTCGGTCTGCTCCGAAAACTCGGATGCAGCCTAATCCGTCAGTCATAAGGGTTTGTTGATGTTACGTTATCATTATATCATCGGGGGCGACCCCCGTCAACTCGCAGAAAGACGATTCCTGACGGTTTTTGGCAAGATTCCATGTGAATCTTGCCAAATCGATAAAATTGCCCCGAAAGAGGTGCGCTCTTTCGGGGCAGCGTTTACGCGGCGAAGAAATTGTAAAGTCCGAAAACCAGAATGATGCCCACGATCACGGGCAGCACGTAGGTCATGTAAGGCCGCAGCCATTTGGCGATTTTCAGCCCTTTGCCCTCGTTGGCTTCGGCGAGGAAATTCTCCCAGCCCCAGCCGTAGCGGGTGGTGCAGAAAATGATGAACAGCAGACTGCCCAGAGGCAGCAGCAGGTTGCTGACCAGAAAATCCTCGCTGTCCAGCACGTCCCGCCCGGCGATGGGGCGGAAATTGCTCCACAGGTTGTAGCCCAGCAGGCAGGGCAGGCTCAGCAGGAAGAGGGCAATGCCGCACACAAGGCAGGTCTTCTTCCGGCTGAGCCCGGTCAGCTCGCTGACGCAGGAGACGATGTTTTCAAACACTGCGAGAACCGTAGAGTAGGCGGCGAAGGTCATGAACAGGAAGAACAGGCTCCCCCAGAAGCGCCCCGCGGGCAGGTTGTTGAACACGTTGGGCAGGGTCATGAAGATCAGCGCGGGGCCGCTCTTGACGTCCACGCCGTAGGAGAAGCAGGCGGGGAAGATAATGAGGCCGGAGCAAAGCGCCACCAGCGTGTCCAGCGCGCAGACCCGGACGGACTCGCCCGCCAGCGCGTGATTCTTGCCGATGTAGCTGCCGAAGATGGCCATGGCGCCGATGCCAAGGCTCAATGTAAAGAAGGACTGGTTCATGGCGCCCACGATGACATTGCCAACGCCGGCGTCTTTCAGGCGCTGGATGTCGGGCAGCAGGTAGAATTTCAGTCCCTCGGAGCCGCCGGGGAGGAACAGACTGTGTACAGCCAGCGCCAGCATCAGCACGATCAGCGCCATCATCATCCACTTGGTCACCCGCTCCAATCCCTTCTGAACACCGATGGAGATGATGAAAAAGCCGGATATGACGATCGCGCCCATGTAAACCGTCTGCTGGACAGGGTTCGCAAGCATGTTGCCGAAGGCGGTCTCCACCCCGGAAACGTCAAGTCCCACGAAGCGTCCGGCGGCGGTGTCCACAAAATATTGCAGCATCCAGCCGGCGACGGTGGTGTAGAACATCATCAGAACCACGTTGCCGAGCAAACAGACGTAGCCGTGCCAGCCCCAGTGTCCGCCGGGCTTCAGCGCCTGATACATTTTCAGGGGGCTTTTCTGGGCGGCGCGTC
>HF988072.1 GCA_000434635.1 Firmicutes bacterium CAG:110
GGTGTATAATGCAGTTATGGCACACCTGAAAAGGTGTAGCAAATTGCAAGGAGGAAAACCTAAAATGGCAAGAACAAAAATGAAGATCGTAGGCCTTGGCAATCGTATGCAGGGCGTAAGCAAGAAGAATGGTAAGCCGTATGACTTTCAGCCCATTTCCTTCGTTTACAAAGACCCGTATACCACCGGCTATAAGGCCGCTACTTCCAACATCCCCGGCGACATGATTGACGCTATCGGTGGTGTCAAAGTGGATGAGGAACGGGAAATCTTCTACCACGGCTACAACGGCACGGTTACGGTTGACGGCATTCTGTAACTCATGCCCGGTTCTGACTGGCGTGTATCTGTTCCCATGGAGGAACTCACTGCGCTTATCAATTTCAAGAGCGAAATGAAGCAGATACATGACGAAAACGCCCAACTCCGCAATGAGCTGGACGGACTGAGAACGATGTTTAACGAACTGCTTGTGCAGTTCGGTGAGGTCAAGAGGGAAGTCAAGGGGAGATAAGCCCTCCCCGCCTCTTGACACAGGCGGCGCCACTACGACATAGCGCCGCTCGTGTCAGGTGTCAAAAATGACACTCTAAAGAATTTAACACATGGTACTGTTCTGTGTCATGTGTCAATATTTAGGAGGTAAAACAAATGGCTGATACTCAAAAATTCCGTGACCGCAAATTCTGCGCAGTTCTCTACCCGGAGGACGAAACCCATGTAGCCGCTATCGAAAAGCTGAAATCCGGTGGCTATAACTTCGCTGCCATTCTGCATGACAAGGACGTTTATGAAGATGGCGAACACAAGGGCGAAACCAAAAAGTCTCACTGGCATGTGGTGGTACGCTTCAAGAACGCTGTGTGGAATACGGCCATTGCCAAAGAGTTAGGCATTCAGCCCAACTATCTGGAAGCCTGCGCCAACGTGGATTCCGCATTGCTCTATCTGGTTCACTTTGGCAATGAGGACAAATTCCAATATGAGTATGAAGCGGTTTTCGGCCCTCTCCGTGTGCGTCTCTCGACCTTGCTTGCTGAGCCTGATGAGGGTGCCAGAGTGCTGAATTTGGTAGATATCGTGGACAATACGCCGGGTCCGATTGGCTATTCTGAGCTGATAAAGAAAGCGGTTGCCGCTGGTATTTATGCAGACCTCCGCCGTATGGGTTCAATCGCCGTCCGGCTTGTCAACGAACACAATTATGAGTGCTACCGTGAACTGCAACACAATTCCGGCGTATCTCAGGATTTTGAGAATTTCCGTGGTTTCCTTGCATTCACGGGAGACCGGGATATCAGACCCTTGGACGATGATTGAGGTGCAATATGGCCTGTATCCTATACATTCAGACCCCCGCCGGAACAATGTATGCGTACCGATTCTCAAGCCGGAAGGCCGCCGAACGGTTTTACGAAATTTATCAGCTGTCCAGCGAATGCAACAGCCGCTTCACTCCATTCCCTATTTACGTTGAAACTCGAATTCGAAAAGTCAAAAGCAAGGACTGAGTATGCCTATGGAAACAACTGTCCCAACTGAAACTGTCACAAAAGTAATAGAAGTTGTAGAGCAAATGGACTATACCGAATATCTGGTCAAGCTGGTTAATTCCAATGAGCTTATTCTAGACGCGGTTCATGTTCTTTCCGGCTTTGCCCTGTTCGCAATTGTCGTTTGCCTTTGCTACTTTTGTTATAAATTCTTTCGTATTTTCTTTTGAAAGGAGATTTGACAATGTTCCTGACTGACGCTGCCACCGGTCTTTCCGGTATTGTTACCACTCAGATGATGAGCGGTGTTCTGGATGAAATTCTGGGTCTGCTGCCTGTCGTGATTCCCGTCATGATCGGTTTCATCGGTCTGCGGAAGGGTATTTCCTTCCTTCAGAGTGTCCTGCACAGTGCCTGATATGGCATCCATGCCCCCCGGCATTGTCGGGGGGCTTTTCTACTTGAAAGGAGTTTTTGAACATGAATTTTCAAAATGTGCGCTTGCGCCCCCTGTTGTGTGCAGTGCTGTCTGTAATCCTTGTAACCGGTTCTATGATTCTTCCCGCATTTGCAGCGGAACAGAATGTGAATTTTTCCTACGTTGATAGCGTTCCCTCTGCCACCGTTGCCCCTGCCCTCTGGAAGCTTGCCGGGTGCAGTGAATCCCTCCCCGCAAGCTCTGCGCAAATGGTCTTAAACGAGCGTGTCGGGGCAGCAGTTGACGGCTATATTTCTTCGGACAAAAAGGCATTCATCCTGAATCATGACTACCTTAACATGTTTCTTCAATCTCATGACGAATTATCCACCACGCATAATATTCTGGGATGGCAGCCTACGGAGTCTTATACAGGTGGAGAGGGTAAATACTTCGCCGTTCCCATTGATACGTCCGGCTTGACCTATGACCCTGATAGCGCAGAAACCTTTGTATTCCATTCCGCTGCTGCGCCTGAACCTGAGCCGACCGCCCCCGCACAAGAACCGTCTACCCCCGCTTCGACTGCCGACTTGGCGAAAATCGTTTCCTCTGAGAATCTTTCTTCGGTATTCGATGAAGTGAAATCCCTGCTTCCCGTCGTGTGTGCCGTCATTATCGGGTATATCGGCCTGAGAAAAGGCATTTCTTTCCTGCAAAGCGTTTTGCATAGCGCCTAAATGATACCGCCAAAAGGAGTGATAAATTATGAATGTTAATTTTCAAATTATGAAGCGTATTCTATGCTGCCTTTTGGCGGTTCTTGTTTTATTCTGTGCTTTTGCTCGTCCAATTGAGGTTAGTGCTGTTGCTGCCGCTGCTGGTGCGCTGGTTTGTGCTATTACTCCGGAAATCGCTGTTTCTGCGGCAATAACGGCTTTAGGCATTACGTATCTGGTACAGACAGATTATGAAGAATTGGTTGCCGCCATTTCTGCAACAGTTCCCGGTAAATACCTTATAGATACCCTCGCAGATGGAAAGCAGGTTCGTGGCGTCGTCTACGACCATAAATGCTACCTCTCAAAAGATTTTGTAAGCTGGGTTTCTGACAAGCTTTGGACAGGTACGTCAGCAACTACAACCCCTGCCGTTTCACATACTTATGGCTTTACCGGCATTGTTGACGGCGTTTACAAAAATTGTGTTTCTTGGCTTAATTCAGCCTATCCGGGTGAACTGAATAAATGCGAAGCTTATTCAAATTGCTATGTTACAAGAGTTTTAGATGATGATAAAAACCGTTATGACGTATGTGCTTTTTCTGATGGTGCTGTTGAATTTAAGATTGACAGCAATGGTTATTTCTGCTGGGGTAGTACTACAGATGCTAAGCTGATTTATACTTCTGGCGTTAAATCAGATTACCATACCGTATGGCGTAATGGTCTTGTGGGAGATATGACTTTCAGCAAAGTCTTTCCATGCGCTTCTTCTTTTGGAACTATAAAACAAGGAACAGGCTCTTTGGTTTTCGGTGAAGGTCTCCGTTCCAACGGCTCAATTGCTAGTTCTTTAGACGATGAAATATATGCCGGATGGACAGGCAAGGCAATTTCCGTTTCTGATTCCCAAACGATATACCTCCCTATCTCTGTTTCTGATACCATTGCGGGAACCGGTTCTTTAACGCAGGACGTCGCACAGGCCGGAACGACATATTATCCGGGGGCTGTCGAAGAAACAGACGAGGAACTTCCCATTGTTGATGTCCCTGTTGTCGGGGCTGATCTTCTTGGTATTATTACACTGCTCAAGTCTATCTTGCAAGTTCTTATCAACATTTACCGTGTTGTTTCCTCTAATATCAGTTCTTGGTGGGATAATGCAACTACTACCATTGCACTTAATATTGCTTCTTTAGGCTCTTCTATAGAAACATGGTGGACAGCCGCAACAGAAACGATTATGGGCGGTATCACTAACGCAGTTACGTCTATTACCGAAGCTATTTCAACTGCGATAGCGGACGTTGTGACTTGGCTTAAATCCGTGGCTGCTACCCTTAGCGATATTCTTGAATGGGCTAAAGGTTTGCCCGCTGTCATTTCTCAAGCCATTTCAACGGCAATCGCTGACGTAATAGAATGGCTTAAGTCTTTGGGCGCTACTCTTGCGGATATTCTCGAATGGATAAAAAGCCTTCCTTCTGCTATCGTTGACGGTATTTCCTCTGTTCTGACCTCCATTTTTGTCCCCACTACAGACTTTATTACAGCAAAAGTTGAATCTTTACGTGCAAGATTTGACTGGATTGACCCGTTTATTGTATTTGCTGAAAACATATCAGGCGAATTGTTCAGCACAGAACCGCCTGTTATATATATTCATCTGGATGATGCAGAGGGTAGCTATAACTACGGTGGTACTATTCCATTCCTGGACATGCGCTGGTATGCAAGATACAAGAAGCAGGGCGATTTGATTCTTTCCGGCTTCCTTTGGGCTTTGTTTGCGTGGCGTATGTACCTGAAACTGCCCGGTATTATCAGCGGTGCATCTGGTACGATAGGCCACATTTCCAGCTATTCCAGAAAGGGTGACGATTAAATGATCTCAGAGTTCTTTTTGAATATTATTTTTCAATTGCTCGAATGGCTTCTGCGTATGCTCCCGGAAATATCATTTTCTGCGGATTGGGGTACTACTTCCACATTTTTCGGCGTTGTAAGATGTGTTTTATATATGCTCCCACTTAATACGATATCTGCTATTGTTGGTTTACTTCTGGCAATTTCCGGATTCCGTGTCATTATCGCTATTGTAAAAACTATCTGGGATTTGCTGCCCCTTGTATGATGGAGGTTAACTATGTTTAAGCAAGGATTTGATATCGCTTTCAAAATCGTGAAAATACTGTCCATTCTGGTCGCTCCTGTTGCTGTCTGTATCGGTATTTTCGCTTTGCTGTGTGTTTCGTGGTTTCTGGTTTTCAAGTATTATTTCAAGCTGGAATTTAAGCCGTCCGGCATTGTCCCGGTAAAGAAACGCCCGCTTATCAAACAGCTGTTCTATGATGTCCCCCGCCGTTATATTCTGGATATACACGAACGTGAACCGGGCTTCTTCAATCCTCGTGGTATTCATATGTTCTGCGGTGAACAGGGTGCAGGAAAGACAATAGCCTGTGTTGAAATGATGCTCCGTCTCCAAAAGCAATACCCCGCTGCAAAAATGATTACCAATTTCGGTGTCACTACGGAAAATGACGAACTTTCAAAATGGCAGCAGCTTCTTGAGTACACCAACGGTCACAAGGGTGTTATTGTCGGTATTGATGAAATTCAAAACTGGTTTATGTCCGGTCTGAATAAGCTCCCGGAGGGAATGCTCGAGGTCGCCACGCAAAACCGTAAAAATAACCGTATCTTGTGCTGCACCGCTCAGGTGTTTACCCGCGTCAATAAAGGGCTGCGTGAACAGGTTTCCATGGTATATAATCCCCATACGTTCCTCGGCTGTTTTACCGTTGTTATCAAGCGAAAGCCCATTTTCGATTCTGAGGGAAATGTAATAGAATCCAAATACCGTGGCATGTATAGCTTTGTCCATACGGAAGAATTGCGCTCGGCCTATGATACCTATAAAGTCATTCATACTCTTGCAAAAGAGGGTTTCAAGGATATGCCCATGACCAATGTTACTAATGTCTATGTTGATGCCGGCGGCAAGCGAAAGTGAGCGCAGCTGCGCCACTTCGCTGACGCTGGCGAAACAGACCTATGTAACTATGTCTCGGGTTCCCTTTAAGCCCTGTTTTGTAAAATGGTAAATTCTGCCTTTTATGCAACAAAAACTACTATTTTGTTGCGTTCGTTTTGATAAAGGATTATTATGGCTTCAACTGCATTTACAAATGTGTTTCTGTCCTCCCCTCGGCCTGATGCTGGGATTCCTGACTTTGACAGTCTGCAAGTTGTGCCGTCCGACTTCTGGCGCAGACATTTTCTTGTGCATGACGATAGCTTCCGTAAGCTCGGCAATTGTGATTTCTATCGTGGCGTTTGGTACTTTGCCCCCATTTGCGGTGACACCTCCTTCATGTATGTCACCCGAGATGATGCCACAAAGTCTTGGTTGGCAATTCCCCTTTGCGCTTCTCCCCTTCCCGCATATACAGCACGAAGCCCCGGAACTGCTGCACGGCCGTTCCGGGGCTTCCCTATTTATTTTCCTGAATTCAGACCTTGGCTTCGCTATTGTGCTTGCTGGCAACGTAGCTTCTCATGGAGTTGACCACGATGGTCGCGCCGAGCACGATGAGAAGTACCGCGATAATAAGCTGCAGACCGTTGGCAACGAACACCGCGCCCCAAGTCGTTTCACCGGCGGGAATGGTAACCGC
>HF988073.1:0-4068 GCA_000434635.1 Firmicutes bacterium CAG:110
CAAAGATTTTAATCAGGAAATAGTATCAGAGGGAAAACGATGAAGAAGATTTTGTTCATGATCAATTCCATGGGTGTGGGCGGCGCGGAAAAGAGCCTGTCCTCCCTGCTGAACCTGTTTGACTACCAGCGGTATGACGTGTATCTGCAGATGATAAACCGGGGCGGCACGTTTGAAAAGCTGCTGCCGCCGCAGGTGAAGATTCTGCCGTCGATACCCTATTTTCAGTTCTGCGGTCTGCCCCTTGTAAAGCAGCTGACAGCCGGGAACATCCGCTTCTTAAAGGCGCGTCTGGCCGTCAGCGAGCAGCTGAGAAAGAACGACCGCGCCGGTAAACCCCTCCATGCCACGCAGGTTCTTTGGAATGGCGCGCGCAATGCGTTTGACCTGCTTCCCGGGGCGTATGACGTGGCCATTGCATGGGGTCAGGGGACGCCCACGCATTTTGTTGCGGAGAAAGTTAACGCTGCGAAGAAAATCGCATGGGTCAATGCCGACTACGAGGGCGTTGGATTTAACAGAGGCTTTGACCGGGAAATTTATGGGAGATATGATTATATTTCCTGCGTTTCGGGGCAGCTGTCGGAAAAATTCAGGGAGGTCTTTCCCGAATACGCCGAAAAAGTGGTAACGGTTTACGACATCAACAGCGAAAAGCTCATAAAAAGCATGGCGGAGGAACCGGCCGATTTGCCGTCCCTTCACGGAACGGTGATAACGACCGTGGGACGATTGGTGACGCAGAAGGGGTATGACATTGCGATCGAAGCCGCCCGCATTCTGAAGGAACAGGGCGCGGACTTTACATGGATGGTCTGCGGTGAAGGCCCGGAGCAAAAAATGCTGGAAGAAAAGATCGGCCAATATGGTTTGCAGAAGGATTTCATTCTGTTGGGAGTGCAGGCAAACCCCTACCCCTATATGAAAGCGGGAGATATTTACGTGCAGACTTCCCGCTTTGAGGGCTACTGCCTGACGCTGACCGAGGCCAGAATTCTGAACCGCCCCTGCGTGGCAACCAATTTTGACGTCGTATATGACCAGATGGTACAGGGTGAAAACGGCCTTGTGGTGGAAATGACCCCGGAGGCCGTAGCGGAGGGAATTCTGCGTCTGATGCGCGACCCTGCTTTGTATGCCCATATCCGCCAGTACCAGCAGTCCGAGGGAAAGGGAAACGAGGGGGAAATTCAACGGGTTTTCCGGATTCTGGAAGGGTGAAAAGGAAGACGGAAGAGCGACCCCTGCGGAACCATTCGCGGTGAAGCATACGAACATGACTGTGCCGTCAGACGGCGCTTTCCCAATGTCTAAGCTAAGGAGATCAAAAAGTGAAAGGGTCCAGAACGCAGAAATCTGTCACAAATACAGTGGTATCGTTTGCCTCGCAGCTGATCGTGATTCTGCTGGGGTTCCTGTCCCGGCGAGTCCTGATCTACAGTGTGGGCGTGGAATATCTGGGCATCAACGGCCTGATGAGCAACATCCTGACCATTTTCTCGCTGGCGGAGTCCGGTATAGGACTGGCGATCGGTTATGCGCTGTATAAACCTCTGGCGGAAAACGATATTGAACAGGTCAAATCGCTGATGCGGTTTTTCAAGTATACTTACCGCGCTCTGGCGATAGGAACGGCTGCGATCGGGATAGCATTTTACCCGCTGCTTCCATTCTTCCTGAAAGACAATACCGCGCCGGATGCCAATCTCGTGTATTGGCTGTTCCTGCTTGGTTCGGTGTCCTCCTATTTGTGGGTCTATAAAACGACGCTGAACACCTCGGACCAGAATAAGTATCTTTATACCATCGCAAGCACCATTGCGCAGATCGTGGTGCTGGTGCTGAAGGTGCTGATACTGTATTTTGTGCAGAATTATATTCTGTACCTTGCTGTTGACATCGGCACGACCATTGTCAAGAACCTGATTTTCTGCCGCATTGTTGACAGGCGGTATCCATATCTGAAGGACAAGAACGTCCGGAAGCTTGACCCCGAAGTCCGCAAGAGCCTGTTTACAAACATCAAGGCGCTTTTTCTGGGGAAGGTGGGCTATATCATTTCCCAGTGTTCCGACAATCTGGTTATTTCCTCGCTGGTCAGCGTGACCGCCGTGGGTATGTACAGCAATTACACGACCCTGATCACTTCTGTTTCCGGGTTTGTGACCACCTTCTCCAGCGGTGTTACAGCCAGCATGGGCAACCTGATCGCAAGCGAAACGAAGGAGCGGGCATACGAAGTGTACAAGCGGGTAGATTTTATCAACTACTGGCTGTATACGTTCACGGCGACCTGCCTGCTGTGTCTGGTAGAGCCGTTCGTCGCGATCTGGCTGGGGCAGGCCTTTGTGCTGACAAAGGCCATTTTGATTCTGGCAGTTGCGATATACTATTTCAAGGGGATCAACTCCGGGATCGACATTGCCAAAAACGCGGCCGGGCTGTATTACCCGGACCGGTTTATCCCGATGGCGGAAGCCATTGCAAACATGGTGATCTCTATCGTTCTGGCAAAGCGGTACGGCATTGCCGGTGTTCTGTTTGGCACGCTGGTCAGTTTCCTTGCCCTGTCCTTCTGGGCAAAGCCCTATTTTGTCTGCCGGGACGTATTCGAGGTCTCCTTTGCCAGATACGCTGTCCGGGAGGGGCGGGAGATTGTGGTTTCCGTTCTGGTTGCCGCTGGAACGTGGTATGCGGTTTCACTGGTGTCGCTGGAAAATGTGCTGCTGAGCTTTGGTGTGAAGGCGCTGCTCGCTCTGGCGCTATCCAACGGTCTGCTGCTGTTGGTTTATTTTAAGACGAGCGAATTCCAGTACCTCCGCGGGCTGCTGGAAAGCGCGGCAAACCGTATTGGGAAACGGAAAAAAGCATGAATAAACTTTTTTGGCTGATTTAGGGTCTATCTGAAAACCGGAAATATGACCAACAGCGAGGGATTTTTCGTCTGATGAAGCCATTTTTCCGCAGGAATACTTTGTGTATTGCAAGGGAAAATGGTGCACAGCAGACGGAAAAGACCCGCTGTTTGGGCGTGTTGACGGTTTTCAGATAGACCCTAAATAGGCTTATTAAGAATTAGTATAATACCATTTTCAGCATTACGGCCGTTTTTGCCGGGATCGCGGCGGTGATCTTCTATATGACGGTCTGCGCAAGAGGGGAAGAAACGGCGGAAGCTGTGCTTGTTCCATTTCAGAGCTTCCGGGAGGCCAGAGAGCAGCCGGAACTGTACCGGTCGATGCTGATGAATGTTCTGCTGTTTTTCCCCATCGGGCTGTCCCTGCCGTTCGTGCTGGGGAAATGGAAGCTGTCCGTCCCCGTCACGGTCGTGCTGGCGTGCCTTTCTTCGGCGGGAATTGAATATTTGCAGTACCGTTACAGTCTGGGAAGATGCGAGGTGGACGACGTCATCATGAACACGCTGGGAGCGCTGCTGGGCTGCTCGGCCCGGTGGATATCCCACAGTTGGAAAAGAAAATAGACAGACCGCGCTTTTTGGAAAATTCGTTCGGGGGGAACGGTTTCCCTCCTTCGACATATCTTGACTTTTGACAAAAAATGCTTTATACTGTATCTGTGTTTATATATGCATCCGTACCCCGCCGCGCGGGGGCGCGGAACGCTTTTTACAGACAGGGGGGCGAAGGAATGCGCATACATGGAAATTGCCGGCGGCTGACTGCGGTTCTGCTTTCGCTGACGCTTCTTTGCGGCATCGCCGCCCTCCCTGCCACCGCCGCGTCTGTTGGCGAAGTGGTACGTGCGGGCATTCCGGAAAACGCGGTTCCCGGTGATATCCGGATCACGACCTACGCCGTGCCGAATGAGGCGCAGATGGCGGGCCTGCGGGAGGATGCCGCGCAGAAGACCCCTGACGGATTTGTTTTTTACGGCTGGTACGTAACAGGAGAGGAAGGAAGCTTCGCCATTGCCGACAGCGGGCTTGAAAACTGGCTCTGTGAGATTTATGCCGACGTGGCGCAGGACGAGGATTGCAGACTCGTGCTGCAATACCTGTACATCCCCGCGGAGGTGAAGGCCCCTGCGGAACCGACGGCGGTCGTCGAG
>HF988073.1:4121-9438 GCA_000434635.1 Firmicutes bacterium CAG:110
AGGAAGCAGCTTCGGAGACCACCGGAGAGGACGTCCCGGAGGAGACGCAGAGCGAAGAAAAGACGGTCATTTCCACCATTCCGCAGTATTTCCAGAACGACTACCCCTACACCATGTACGGCAGCGGCACCATTGCGACCAGCGGATGCAGCATCGTTTCTCTGGCCATGGTGGCAAGCTACCTGACCGACCATGAATACACCCCCGACGAGCTGGCGCACTATTTCGGCGGACGGGCGATCAACAACATTGCCCGGCTGGAATACGGCAACAAGACGCTTCAGCTTGCCTGTAAGAAGGCAGCGAACTGGCACGTTGTCTACAAGGCGCTGCAGGAGGGGCAGGTCGCCATCGTGCTGATGAACCACAACTCCATCTTCACCAATTCCCAGCACTTCATCGTTCTCGCCGGCATCAATGAAAACGGGAAGATCATCGTCAACGACTCCAACCGGGACAATTACGACTTCTGGCAGCTGAAAAAAGGCTTCGAGGAAGGCTTTAACCCGGAAGACATTCTGCTGGGCTACGACGGCGCGTGGATCTACGACAAGAGCGCCATGCCGGAGGAACCCTTCATTTACTACGAGGAGGAACCCGAACGGGGCGAGCCCCGGTACGCCGATATTACGCTGAGTCAGGACGATATCAAGCTCCTGGCGAAGGTCGTCTGGGTAGAAGCTCAGGGCGAATGCGCCGAAGGCCAGCAGGCCGTCGCGGAGGTGGCGCTGAACCGGATCGCCTCCGACAGCTTCCCTGATAACCTCCATGACGTGATCTACGGGCAGGGACAGTTCCGTTCCGTGCCCCGTCTGGACAAGGCGGAACCCTTCCAGGCGCAGTACGAGGCCATTGAAAGAGCGATCTACGGCCCCTATATCTTGCCGAAGGAAGTGGTGTATTTCGCCACGAAGCCCACCAACAGCAACATCTGGGGACAGATCGGCGGACATATCTTCTGCTATGGGAACGACTACATCGCCGCGGCGGAGAAGTAAACAGCCCGGAAAATGAAATTTGACCCCCCCCCTGCGGCGTGACCGCGCGGCGGGGGGTTCCTGCACAATAAAAAAGTGACCGCGCGGCGGGGGTTTCCTGCACAATAAAAAAGCCCTGCCGGAAGGCAGGGCGGTTGACAAAATGAAAGATTTGGGATATAGTATGGATACAGGGGTGCTACCAGTAGGACGGCTCCCCCATGCGTTACGAAGAGATAATCGTTACTTTGGAGGGCAGCGGTTATCTCTTCTTGTTATTTGCCTGGAGAACCAGGGCAATGACAGCAGCAATGAGCATGCAGAATTGGAAAATTCCTTCCCATGTAACATCCATACCTGTCACCCCCCCTCTCGTTTACGATTGGGGGCAAAGAAGCATCACCCCCGAAAAAATCGAGGGGAACCGCCTACCGGGGTACTGGTAGCACCACCGGTAGCGCAGCACAAATTTCGACAGATTGCAAGAAAATAGAGCGGGGCATATCGCGCAGCAATGCGGCGATATGCCCCGCCCGGTTTTTGCCGGGATGTCCGCAGACCTTACCGGTCAGCGGATGTCATACACGGACTTGATGGTCAGATTCTGTTCCAGCTCCTCCACGCTGCGGGAGGTCTGCACCGTCACGCGGTAGGGCGCGGGGGCGGTGAGGGCAAAGAAATTGTCGGACAGAACGCAGTCGAAATCCCGGAAGTCCAGGAATACGCCCTTGGCAAATACATCGGCCTGAACGGAAATTTCCGCCCCACCGGGGACGGGGGCGATCCGGACGTCAAACGCCGGCTTGCGCCACTGGAAATGCTTGGCAGGCACCAGCAGTTCCACCTGACGCATAAGGAAGCGGCCCTGCTCATCGTACAGGTCGGCATACAGGAAGGTGTCGTAGGGGTCGCGGCTGTCCACGCGGTAGGTCAGCACATCTCGGGAGGACAGTGCTTCCACCTCCACATCCCGGCGAAGCCCGTCCAGCACGGTCAGATTCCCCCGGCACATGGCCAGATGAATGTGTCCGCGGAAACCGGCGCGGGCCTCGTTGGCAATGTTGACGGTGAGCGCCCCGTTTTCCAGAAACAGGCCCATGGCCACGGGGGCGTAGAACTTCCGGGCGGCGTAGTGCAGTGCTTTGTAGCGCCCGAAGCAGTCCACGCTGGACCAGGAGGCCACCGGCCAGCAGTCGTTGAACTGCCAGTAGGTAGAGCCCATGCAGTACCCCCGCTGACGGCGGAAGTGCTCCACGCCGTATTTGATGGCGTCCGCCTGCAGCAGCTGGGACGCGTACACCAGATTCTCGAAAGCGGCAGGATACAGGTAATTGTCCGCCAGATACCGCAGGATCTTCCCGTTGCCGCCCCGGCACTTCTGATGGTTCTCCATGACGCGGGAGAAGCAGTTCATGTCTTCCTCCCGGGCGAATGTGCGGATGGTCTTCATGGAGGGGAAGCTCTCGAAGCCATACTCGGAGCAGAAGCGGAAGCGTTTCTGACGGTAGGTGGTGAAGGGGACGCCGCCGTGCCAGACCTCCCAGTAGTGGGTGTCGCCCTTGGCGGGGTTGTCCGGGTCGTCAAAACCGCCGCCGGAGGAGGGACTGGACGGCCAGTAGTAGGTGTCCGGCGCATAAGTCTCGCACAGCTCCGGCAGCAGATGGCCGTACAGGCGGGTGTAATCGTCCCGCACCAGCTGGTTGTCCCGGGAACCCCAGTTGATGACACCGCTTTCCATCTCGTTGTTGCCGCACAGCAGGGCGAGGGAGGCGTGATGGTGCAGCCGCTTCAGGTTGCAGATGGCTTCCTGCGTGAACTCCTCGGCCATCTCCGACGTCAGATAGATGTTGGCGCAGGCGACCATGAAGTCCTGCCACACCAGCAGGCCGTATTGATCGCACAGCTCGTAGAAGCGGCTGTCGGGGTAGTACCCGCCGCCCCAGACCCGCAGGGTGTTGAAGTTGGCGTCCACAGCCTGACGGACGATGGTTTCCCACCGCTGGTCGGTGATGCGGCTGAGCAAATTGTCCATGGGAACCAGATTCGCGCCCATGGAGAAAATTTTCACGCCGTTCAGCACAAAGCAGAATTCGCTGCCCTTGCCGTCCGCGTCCGGCTCCGTGCTGACGGTGAGGGTTCGCAGGCCGAGCTGCTTGTGGCAGCGGTCAATGACTTCGCCGCCGCAGACCAGCTCCACATCCAGATCATAAAGGGGCTGGTCGCCGTAGCCCCTTGCCCACCACAGCTTCGGGTTATCCACTTGGATAATGCCGTGGCCGTTTTTCAGGATAACGCGCTTGCCGTCGAAGTCTGCGTAGATCTCGCACCCGGCGTGACATTTGGTGGTCACGTCCAGCTCCACCGAGACGCTGCCGTTTTCGTGGTGCTGGCGGACGGCCACGCCGTCGAAACGGTCCACGTTCCAGCCCTTCAGCTCCACGCCCCGGAAAATGCCCATGTCCGGCAATGTGGGACCCCAGTCCCAGCCGGACTGGTACATGGCCTTGCGCAGATGGGCGGCGCCGGGGAGGGTGTCGCCGTCGTTCATGTACAGGTAGTGCTTGTGCTGCTGTTGGGCGAAGTAGCGCCGGGGGGACTTGAATTCCAGCCGGAGGGTGTTTTCCCCGGCTGTCAGCAGGGGCTTGACCTCGTAGACGTACTCCCGGTGCATATTTTTGACCTTGCCCAGCAGGGTGCCGTTCAGGTAAATATGGCAGATGGTGTCAAGCCCATGAAATACCAGCTCGATATGTTCCCGCGTGAGCAGAGCGGGCGGGGCGGAAAAGACGGATTCAAAGACGCAGTCCTTTTCGGCCAGATATTGCAGCTCCCGCTCATTTGTGCCGTAGAAGGGGTCGGGGATTTTTCCGTGGTCATAGAGCACGCTGTACATGGTGCAGGGCGCCTGACAGGACAAAGGCCCGAAGTTGTCATAGTACAGTGTCCAATCTTGAATGTTCATGAAGGTTCCTCCAGATTCGGGATTTGCTGTTATTATGGCGCAAAACGGCGAAGGTTTCAAGTCCCAATCTTCCGGGACGGCCATCGGGGAAGAAAGAAGGTCGGAAACCGCAAAATTCGCAAAAAAAGGATTGCCAAACGGTGCAAAGCATGTTATAATGCTCTGTGTGTCCGGCCGAGGGGCGCCGCGCCAACATTGGGATGTCGCCAAGCGGTAAGGCACCAGACTTTGACTCTGGCATTCGTCGGTTCAAATCCGGCCATCCCAGCCAAATCTGATCCGCTAGCTCAGTTGGCAGAGCAACTGCCTTTTAAGCAGTGGGTCCGGGGTTCGAATCCCCGGCGGGTCACCAAATCCCCTAGAAGCTCTAGCGCTTCTAGGGGATTTTGCATACTCTGACTCCTTGTGTCAGACCTACTGCCTGAACCTCAATTTTGGAGAAAGGCAGTGGGTCTAATTTATGGCAAAAATGCGGATTCAAATGACGCAAAAAAGTTGGAGAATTGAAGAGGCATTTCCACGGTTTGTGAAAACGCAAGCGGCAAGGGGGGTGACGGATAAGACAATTCTTACTTATAACCGACACTTCCACGCTCTGAGCTACCACCTGGACATGACGAAGACTTTTGACGAACTGACGAAGGACGATCTGGATTCCATGCTTGTTTCCCTTCGTAAAAGCGGCGTGTCCCCCAATACAATCAGCAGCTATGCAAGAGTATTCCGAACATTCCTGAAATGGTGCAGAGGAGAGGGCTACACGGATTTAAGTCTTCCCAATATTCAGGACAAGGAAACCGTAAAAGGGTCTTACGCAGACGAAGAACTGATCGCCCTTTTGAAAAAGCCAGCAAAGGACTGCGAATTCCGGAATTGGGTGATTGTGAACTTCTTAATCAATTCCGGCTGCCGTGCAGGAACCATTCGCAGCATTCAAAACAGAGATGTTTCTCTGACAGATAAGCGGGTCATCTACCGCCACACCAAAACAGGAAAATTGCAATCGGTTCCGCTGTGCAGCCAAATGGTAAAGATTCTATCGGAATATATGGTCATTCGTGGCGGCGCACCTGAAGACTATTTGTTCTGTACGGTTTACGGGGAAATGATGTCTGAAAACGCTTTGGCTTGTGCAATTAAAAAGTATAACCATCGGCGGGGCGTTTCCCGAACAAGCATCCACCTGTTCCGCCACACCTTTGCCCGAAAGTACCTTGTGGATTGCGGCGGGGATGCCTTTGTGCTCCAAAAACTGCTTGGGCACAGCACTCTTGCCATGACGAAACACTATTGCGCTATCTACGATACGGATTTGACAGATAGCTACGACAACCTTTCCCCATTGGCGGATAATGTACAATAAATTGCGCAAATTGAA
>HF988074.1:0-816 GCA_000434635.1 Firmicutes bacterium CAG:110
CAGCACCCACAGCAGCACCGGCAGCCAGCCGAACGCGGCGGCCTGAATGGCGCCGGTGACAGGGCCTGCGCCCGCGATGGAGGAAAACTGATGGCTGAAAACCGTCCAGCCGTTGGTGGGGACGTAATCCTTGCCGTCGTTGTACTTAACGGCGGGTGTCTGCGCTTTGGGGTCGATGCCCCATTTCTTAGCCAGCCAGCGGCCATAGAGCGCATAGGCTGCGACAAGAGCGACCGCCGCGATCAGCACGATTACAAGTGTGTTCATGTGATTTCCCTTTCTTTCCTAAAAGCTTTGCCATTCGCCAATGCCGGGAGCAAAAAAGAAGCCCTCGTCCTTGCCGCAGGTCTCCCTGATGGGAGTCCCGATGCAAAGACGAAGGCTGATCCGGGGACAAATGCCCGCCTGGAATTTCAACTTCCGCGTTACCACTTTGCTTGCCGGAAAACCGGCCTCTCAACCGCTGCCCGAAAATCGGAGAGCGTTCCCCGTTAACGGAGGGATGCCGGCTGCAATTACTCGGCGCAAGCGCCTTTCACCGCGGCTGCTCACAGGGGATGGCCTGCCCGTTCCTTGCTGCCGTTTTGCACCAGCCAACGGCTCTCTGAAAGCGGTGATCCGGGGAAGTCGTGTCCTGCTCAAAGCATTTGACGAAATGTTAGGTGTATAGTACCACTTTCTTTTGGATTGTCAATACGGTTTTTCTGTTTTTCGGCGATTTTGGTAAAGGAAATGAAATTTGCCTGTTCCGGCCGCGTGGATTTAGGCAGAATACAAAGGAAAAATGCACGATATTACCTTGATACAAAGAGCTGC
>HF988074.1:862-3831 GCA_000434635.1 Firmicutes bacterium CAG:110
GAAATGCGCAGGCAGTTCTCTGGTTTGGCTCCCGCTATTGCAGGAGATCTATTTATGTTTCAGAAGCTCCATTAGCACAAAAACGGGGAAAAGAATAATCAAAATCACCCACATATTTCAGCCCTCCTTCTGGTCAATCACGCTCTGCTCTGCCCTTCTGGCACCCGGTCTACGCTCTTGAATGACTACCTCATAGCCTAGAACGCTCAGCATTTCAACCGCCTTGTCGAAAGACATATTAGGGTTCGTCAGTCTGGAACTGACTTCGTTTGCCTTCTGCTTTCCGATTGCTTTTGCCATAGAAAGAAGCCGTAACACTTTTATCTCGCATGACTTGTCTGATTACTTGTTTATCTGCATCGGAACCCCTTCTATTTAAAATATACACCAGAAAAATCTACTCGTCAACATAGGAGCTAAAATATTTATAGTCGGAAAATCTCGTGCTCAAATGACGCAGTCTTCACATCTGCACACTCCCGCACTCGCCGACCCTCACGTATCCTCCCAGTCCCGAAAATTTACAAAAAAGTCTCTTTACTTTTCCAGAAAAACTCTGTAAAATATGGTCATGTATTAACCCAATCAGGAGGAATCATTATGAGCGTAAAGAGAATCGGTGTGCTGACTTCCGGCGGAGACGCGCCCGGTATGAACCCTTGTGTCCGTGCGGTCGTCCGTACTGCGCTGTATCGTGGATTGGAATGCTACGGTATCCGCCGGGGCTGGAACGGTCTCATCACCGGCGATATCGTTCGTCTGGATGAAAAGAGCGTTTCCCATACGATCAATCGGGGCGGCACCATTTTGTATACTGCCCGCAGTCAGGAATTCATGACCGAGGAAGGTCAGCGCCGGGCAGTGTCCACCTGCAAGTTCCTAGGGCTGGACAGCATCATCGCCATCGGCGGCGACGGCACCTTCCGGGGCGCGCAGGCGCTGAGCAAGTACGGCATCAACGTCATCGGCATTCCCGGCACCATCGACAACGATATCTCCTGCACCAACTACTGCATCGGTTTCGACACCGCCGCCAACACCGCCATTGAGTGCATCGATAAGCTGCGGGACACCATGCAGTCCCACGAGCGCTGCTCCGTCGTGGAGGTCATGGGCCGCAACGCCGGATATCTGGCCATGTACGTCGGTCTGGCCGTGGGCGCAACTGCTGTTCTGGTTCCCGAGGAGCCTATCGATTTCGAGCGGGACGTGATCGAGAAGATTCGTCAGGCGCGGTTCAACGGCTTCACCCATTACATGATCGTCGTTGCCGAGGGTGCTGGCTCTGCCGCCGACATTGCGGCGAAGATCAAGGACGCCATCGACCTCGACCCCCGCGTGACCGTTCTGGGTCACATTCAGCGCGGCGGCTCCCCCACCGGACGCGACCGCGTCAACGCCACCAAGATGGGCTATCTCGCCGTAGAGCTGCTGCTTCAGGGCAAGACCAACCGCATCGTCTGCACCCACATGGGCGATTTTACCGATGTGGATATCAGCGAGGGCTTGGCTATGAAGAAGAGCATCCAGAAGATGGAAGTGGATGTTCTGGCGGCTATGACCGGAATTTAAGCTTCACCAAAATACATAAATCCGCACCCCGTTCACGATGGGGTGCGGATTTTTTCGTGACAATTATTTGAAGCCGAGCAGGCCGCCGATGCTGCCCAGCAGAACCAGCAGGTCGTCCAGCGACCATTCGTCCAGATTCTTGTACTTCGGCGTAGTGATGGCAGAACCTTTGCGGACGGTCATGGTGCTGTCGAAGCCCTTCTGGCTGTTAATGCCGATCAGGGCCGCAAAATCCTTTGTCTGGATTTGGAAACCGTCCTGCGCCTGAGAAAGATTCAGGGAAATGGGCGATTTCCCCGGAAGCGTCAGCACCATGTCCCCGGTCTTCGGCTTCCATTCGCAGGAAATAGACTGAGTGCCGAATGCGGCGGTTTCGGTGTGCACGCCGTCTGCTCCCCGTGCGCCGATCTTATAGGAAAACGCGGACTTTTCCCCGTTTTCCAACTTTTCGACCGCAATGGACACGTCGCCCTGCGCCGCGTCCAGCCCTAAATCCAGTCTGAGGGCTGCCCGGTTCTCCCCTGCCCTGCCGTCACAGCGGACGGCGACCAACGTCTTGTCATAGAGATAAAACGAAGCGTTAATGTCCCCCTGAGAAAGTCCGCCGGTGTCCATCAGATAGCCAAGGAGCGTCCCCGCCTGTTCGCCGGTGGCACTGTAATCAAAGCGAAGGCATTCCAGACTCTGTCCGTCCACCGTCAGCGTCTCCTTGTGGACGTCAATTTTCAGCACCAGCAAACCCAGTATCAGCTTGTGAATGTCCTCTTCCTGCACCTCCGGAAGCTGGGGAATCTGCCGGGTGCGGTTCATATACACCTGCAGCTTCTCCACGGAGGAATCCAGCTTGCTTAGGGTCGCACTGGGAATCAGCCGGGAAAGCAGCGGAAACGAGCGGACGTCCGAAGAAAACGTGTCATAGGTGATGCCGTAATAGCCGCCCTTGAAGAGATCTTCGGAGGTGATGGCAGCGAACTCTTTGTCCAGATAGGCCGACAGATTCAGCGCCTTTCCGTCTATCCGGATCGTACCATCGGCGAGGATCTGATTGGAGGTCAGATCGGTCTGAACCTGCATGTCGTACTGAACGCCATCGGAAACGGTCAGCTCCAGCGAGGTGCTATTCCTCCCGCTTTCATCATACCCCTTGGCAAGAATCGGGACGGGGCTTTCCGCCAGCCGCTGTTCCAGCTTGGAAAGAGCGTCATCAGCGGCGTTGGACAGCGTCATTCTGGGCGACAGATACAGAAACCAAAAAAGCGCCGCCGCCAGAAGCAGAACCGCCGGAATGAGCAGAAGCAGCCATTTCTTCTTTTTCATAGGAATCACGACCTTTCGCCTACTACTATATCATGGATTGTCAACAAGAAACAAGGCCAGCCGGAACGGCTGGCCATTTT
>HF988074.1:3841-4682 GCA_000434635.1 Firmicutes bacterium CAG:110
CAGCCGGAACGGCTGGCCATTTTACTTCATCCATTCTGCAAGGATTTGCTCTGCATTTCGCTGCTCAAACGCCATTATAAAAGAAAACGTCTTGCTTTCTCTTTTTACCGTTGCATCTTCTTCTGCCCATTCCGGCATCTGAACGATTCCGCTTCCTTCGATTCTACAGATATCTCCCTTGACATCAATGGAATGGATATCGGTTTTACGGATTCTATAAACGAATTTATCTTCCTCCCTATAAACCGCACGTTTGCTGCTGTAGGCCGCTGGCTCCTGGGGGCCTACCCTCCAAAATGCATACTCCAAGGTATCTTCGCCCAGCAGCAATGATGCGTTTGCATAGCTGGTATACGGAAACGCACACCGATATTTTGCCGTATTCTTGACGGACAATCCACAGAAAAAAGGCACACACGCAATGCATATGGCGCTTCCAATAAAAGCCATGATTCCATCCACCGAAGTAGGATGCCTAATCAGCAGGCCTATGGTCCCGCCTAAGACTCCGACTGCAACGATGAACAGTACGGTAGCGAGAGCGATCCGTATCTTCCATTGCGGGTGGTTTCGGCAGATATCTTTTAGAATCCGTTTCCTTTCCGCAAGATCAGGCGTCAGTGTTTTCATTCCGGTCTCCATATCTTCTCCGTCATTTCTCTCCGTAAATTCCGATTTCATACTATTTCTCGATAAAATGGTTAACATCATTTTATCCTGCGAATTCTTCGCAGGCCGCCGGTGGCAGCTGAAGCAGCAGCCGAATAAAACGGTTTTTAACCGTTTTATCGAAAACTAGTATCAGGCCGTTATCCATTGGAAACAGTCTGAAGGCCAGCCG
>HF988074.1:4701-25740 GCA_000434635.1 Firmicutes bacterium CAG:110
GGCCAGCCGCTTCGGCTGGCCTTTTACGCTTTGGGATGGCACTTTTCATAGACGGATTTCAGCTTCTGATTGACCATGTGGGTATACATCTGAGTAGAGGAAATATCGCTGTGACCCATCAGCTCCTGCAAAGAGCCGAGGTCGGCGCCGTTTTCCAGCAGATGCACCGCGAAGCTATGCCGCAGGGTGTGGGGCGTAATGTCCTTCTCGATGCCCGCCTTCTCCTGATAGCTCTTGAGAATTTTCCAGAAGCCCTGACGGCTCATCCGCGCGCCGCCCACGTTGACGAACAGCGCCTGCTCTCTGGGGTCGTCCACCATGAGCAGCCGGACTTCCTTTAAGTACACGCTCAGCGCCCGGAGGGCAGCGGGATACAGCGGAATGACGCGCGATTTCTTGGCGCTGGTACACTTGAGAATGCCCAGCTCCAGATTGACGTCCTCCACGTTCAGGTCGATCAGCTCCGTGACACGGATGCCGGTGGCGTACATGACTTCCAGCATGGCCTTGTCCCGCAGTCCCTTGGCATCCACGCCAGAGGGCTGCGCCAGCAGAAGCTCCACTTCCTTGCCTGTGAGGATCTGGGGCAGCTTCTTCTCTCCTCTGTCCACGTGAATCTCCCCGCTGACGGGGGATTCTTCCAGAAAGCCGGTGGAAATGACATAGGCATAGAAATTTTTCAGACTTGCCAGCGTCCGGGAAATCGTAGCACCGGACTTTCCTTCCACGCGCTGATGACTCAGGTAGTCACTGATATTCAGTTGGGTGGCATCCAGAATGTCCGTATGCTCGCTTTCCTGCAGCCACTCGGTGAACTGCCGAATGTCCCGCATGTAGGAGCAGACCGTGTTGGCGGATGCCTGCTTTACCTTCGTCAGGTAAGTTTCATAAGCATGAATCAAGTCCAGCATGAATGAGCGTACCAATATGTCCTTTCTACCCGTGTATCAATCTCGCCAGAAGCGGCGAAACCAAGCGAAAATCAACGCTTCCGATCAGTGCGCATAAGCAGAGCACGCAGGCGGCCTCAAGACCGTCAAAGCGCCTGCGCCCCGTCAGGTGCCGCAGCCAGTACAGGTACATAAGCGGCGAAGCAAGGCTGGCACTGAAAACGAGAAGCCACCGGACAAGCCATCCGGCGGAGCCGCTGCACTGCACCACGCCGAGAGAAACAAAGGAAAGCACGAACGCATCCCCAAAGCTCACGATCAGAAGCAGCCACGGCTCGGAAATATAAACCGCAAAAGCGGAAAGTAGGAAAGGAAACATGGTCACGCCCAACAGGGATACGATCGACACGGGCCGCGCTGCGGCGCCGCGCATCAGAGAATTCAGGGAATCCCCTGCCGCGAGACAGGCAGAAGCGCCGGACAAAAGTCCGGCTATCCAGCAGAATGCAAGAAACAAGAAGCAGTACTTGCGCCACCAGGCGGGCATACTCCGACGGAAAAGCTGTGCCATGAGACGGGTTACCTCCTTTGGTATGGAATCAGCAGAGGTGTACATGGCACAGGTATAACTGAACCTTTATTAAATACACTCATACTATACTCCAGAATTTACAAAAATTCAAGCTGTTTTTAGCAAAATCAGGAATTTTTGTGGATTATGACAAGATTTATGTTAACATTTTTATGTAAACCACGTAAACCAGACTGTTATTTTTCTTTACCATTTTCAACTATTTGACAACATATTGCGGGAAACTTAAGAATTACGTACTAAATATTGATTCTGCAATTTTTCCTGCATTCTACCTATGGTGGGTAAATTTCATTTACCCACCATTACCATTTGTACAGATTAACGATGGGGCACCTTAATTTTTGTTCGTTTTGCTCCCCTGCCCTGCCGCAGTCCCAGCAGTGCGGCGGCTCCGCTGCCCGCCAGAACCAGCAGCGCGGTCGTCCCTACGGCGCTGTACTGCCCACCGAAGAACAGCGCCGTGATGGACATCAGCATGGCGAAATAGATCACCCCGGACACGATGCACACCAGCATCCGCTGCCGTTTGATTCGACCGAAGGAAATCATAGCCCCGGCAAAAGACGATACAATCAGCAGCACCATAATGCCGTAGCCGATCTTCTCCACCGGAAGTGTCTCGGCTTCCACCAGCTTTGCCAGTATCGCTGTCAGGATCAGCGTCGCGGCAAGGCTGCACGCCGCTCCGATCGCAAGCCCGACAGGCAAGGATGTCGCTCTGCCGGTGATTCTCTTGTTTGCAACCATTCCCCTCTCCCCTTTCGCTCAAGCATATTCGGTTCCGGAGAGGAAAAGAACCTGTCCCTTTACCATCATCGGATCAGGGGTCTACCGCCGGACAAACATTTCCCCGGCTCGCCAAAATGCCGGGAAAACGAAAAGCCGGGATGGGCAAAGCCCATCCCGGTGCAGTTTTTAATTTGAAAAGCCTTACACTTCTACGTCCACATTGGGGGTCTTGCGCTGCTGCTGCGCTTCGGTGACGGTGCGGAACTTCATCCGCGTCTCCCGAATCTCCGCCAGTGCCTTGGAGACAACCTCCTCCGTCTGACGCAGGGAATCGTCCATATAGGCGTTTCCGGCCTTGCGCAGCTGCTCGATCTTCGCCTGGGTCTGACCCACCAGCTCCTCACTGCGCTTCTTGGCCTCGACATAGATGGCCTCCTTGGTGACCATCTGCTTCGACTGTTCCTGCGCCTGACGCACGATGTTCTCCGCCTCCCGGCGTGCCTGGGAGATCAGCTCATTGCGGGATTCCACAATGGTTCTCGACTGCTTCAGCTCGGCAGGCAGCTGGGCGATGATCTCATCCAGCATATCCAGAACCTTATCCCGTTCCAGAATGCACTTGTCGGCTGCCAGAGGCATGGACCGGGCATCCTGCACCATGTCGTACAATGCGCCAATGATATCTTCGCTATTACGATCGCTCATGTTCATTTTCCTCCTTGAAGGGATAGTCTTCGTTGCTCAATTCGCCTCTGAAAGTCCGGAATGATCTCTGCGGGCAGGAAATCCGAAAGATCCGCGCCATAGCTGGCCAGCTCCTTCACCAGACTGGAGCTGAGGAACATATACTCGCTGGAAGCCGTCAGGAACATGGTGTCAAGCTCCGGGTTGATCTTGCGGTTGATCAGTGCCATCTGAAATTCGTTCTCAAAGTCGGAGCCGGCGCGCAGTCCCTTGAGGATAACGCAGCTCCCCCGGCGGCGGGCATAGTCCGCAAGCAGCTCGGCGGAACAGTCCACCTCCACGTTGGGCAGGTCGCTGGTGACCCGGCGGATCAGCTCCACCCGTTCCTCCAGCGTGAACATGGGATTTTTCCCCGCGTTGACCATGACACACACGATGAGTTTATCAAAAATATTCGCGCCACGGCGAATGATATTCAGATGACCGCTGGTGACCGGGTCAAAGCTGCCCGGATAAATCGCAACCTTCATATTGTTTCCTGACTGCCGCCGTCTTTCCGATAAAACGTCAGCAGAATCTTTCCATACTGATAATCCCGCGACCGGGTGTAGCCCGGGTAGTCCCAGGGCAATTCCTTCCCCAGCGGGCGCTCTGCTACTATTATACCACCTGAATGCAAAATGTCAATTTCGGTGATGCGATTTAAGGAATTTTCCAAAAAAACTTCCGCGTAAGGTGGGTCAAGGAAGATAATATCATATTGTTCCCGGCATCTGGAAAGATAATCCAGATAATCACTGCGGACGACCCGGGCATTTTCCTGAAGCCGGGTGCGTTTCAGGTTTTCCCGGATGAGTTTGCAGGCGTCCTCCCGGGCGTCCACGAACACGGCGCTTTTCGCGCCCCGGCTCAGCGCCTCGATGCCCAGCTGTCCGGTGCCGCCGAACAGGTCAAGCACCCTTGCCCCCGGAATGTCAAATTGGATAACGCTGAACAGCGCCTCCTTCACCCGGTCAGTGGTAGGGCGGGTCAGCATACCGTCGGGAGTTTTCAGCTGAACCCCACGGGCTTTTCCTGTGATGACACGCATAGTATTCCCCCTTTTTGTGTCTTTTTTATAAATGCGGTGACTCTGTCCATGCCTGATACATGTCTATAATATAGTGTTCGATTTTGTGGTTATATTTGCTGGATTCCCAACCAACGGCCGGGTAGCCTGTCCAATATTCGTATCCCCGGAAAGGTATCAGATCGCCGCCCCCCCATTTCGTCAATAATCAAGGTCAATCAATACATCCACGTCACATTTCAAAGTTTTAATGTCAAACTGGTCGGTCAACGATTCCGGAATTACAACTCTTGACACACCCTGTTTCACAATTTGTGCAAATGTGTCCTGCTCATATACAAAACTATACAGGAAATGGTAGGAAAAGGAATTTTCAATCGAGGCATTTGTGTATTTCCTCGCACGATTGGCATGAAGCGTTTGCAGGATATTCTCCAGTGAAATGCCGGAAAGAATCGAAACAGCATACTTCCCTTTCAGAAAATACGACTGTACGCTGAATGTGTCGCGGATGTCTGCCTGCGTAAAAACCAGCACGCTGTCAGGAGGAAGAACGATTTCAGACACATGACGAAACCGGCGCGACACAATCAAATGGTCTTCAACTGTAAAACGTTCCAGATATGGCCACACGATCAGCGCGACCCATACAGCAGCGAAGCTGATAAGATAAACGGAATAGCACAAACCGCAGTCAAGGACAAAGCACGCAACTGCAAGCAGAACCATGCCGCCAATACCTGCCAGTGTAAATTTATAATCCCCTAAACGTAATTTCCCATAACGCCTATGCTCCATAATCGTTACTCCTGCGCGTTCCCGTCATGAAAATGATGATATACCGCGGCGGCGGCGTCTTTGGGGAGCAGGCGTTCCAGCTCCGGGAGTGTCGCCTGTCCGATGGCGGAGAGGGATTTGAACTGCCGCAGCAGCTCCTGCTTCCGCTTTGCCCCGATGCCGGGAATGCCGTCCAGCTCGGAATACCGCAGACGCTTGCTCCTGAGCTGGCGGTGGTAAGTGATGGCGAAGCGGTGGGCCTCCTCCTGAATCTGGCCGATGAGGGAGAAAATCGCCTGATTGTTGTCAATGCGGATCTCCTCTCCCTCCGGCGTCACCAGCGCACGGGTGCGGTGCCGGTCGTCCTTCACCATGCCGAACACCGGGAAGGACAGGTTCAGCTCCTGAAGCGCAGCCACGGCCACCTTCGCGTGAGTCACGCCGCCGTCGATGAGCAGCAGGTCGGGGGCTTCGTCAAAGCCCTTGTCCCCCGCCTTATAGTGGACAAACCGCCGGGTCACGACCTGACGCATGGAGGCGTAGTCGTCCTGATCGGTCAGCCCCTCCACCTTGAAGCGCTTGTAGTCGCTTTTCTTCGGCTTTCCCTCCTGAAATACCACCATGCTGGCAACGATGTCCGTGCCGGAAATGTTGGAAATATCGAAGGATTCCATCCGTTTCGGGGCGGGAATGGCCAGCATTTTTCCAAGAAGCGTCAGCGTCGCGCTGACCCGCTCTTCCCTGCCGGTGACACGCTCAGCTTCCTCAAAGGCATTTTTGCAGGCCAGCTCCACCAGACGCAGATTGTCGCCCCGCTGGGGGACGTGGAGCTTCGGCCGCCGCCCGTATTGCTGTTCCAGCAGCTCGGCGAACAGCTCGCCGTCGTCGATCTCAAAGGGCAGCAGAACCCGCTTGGGGGCGATGCCGCGGCTGAGATAGAACTGCTTGAGCAGGCTGGAAACGGCTTCCAGCTTGTCGTCGGGTCTGGAAAACACTTCGTAGTCCTTGTCCAGCAGATTGCCGCCGGAAAAATGCAGCACGGCAAAGCACGCCTTGGCTTCGGTCTCCCCGTAGCCGACCACGTCGGTGTCCGCGAGAGTACCGGCCGTTACAAGCTGCTTCTGCCCCAGGTTTTCCACCGCGTTCAGCCGGTCGCGGAGGCTGGCCGCCAGCTCAAATTCCAGATTGTCCGCGGCGGAGAGCATCTGTCCCCGCAGCTGCTCGGCCACCGCCTTGTAATTTCCCTTCAATAGCTCCCGCGCCTGCAGCATGGTCTCCCGGTACTCGGTGCAGCTTTTGTTCTCCTGACACCACCCGGCGCACTGATTCATGTGGTAGTTCAGGCAGGGGCGCTCCTTGCCGATGTCCCTGGGAAACTGCTTGTGGCAGCCGGGCAGCTTGAGGGTCAGCCGGATGGCCTCCATCACATCGTGTGTCACGGCTCTGCCGCCGTAGGGGCCGTAATAGTCCGCGCCGTCGTCCGCCGGTTTGCTGACCATGGTGATGACCGGGTAAATGTCCTTCATGTTAAGCCTTAGGTAGGGGTAGCCCTTGTCGTCTTTCAGAAGGATGTTGTATTTCGGCATGTAGCGCTTGATGAGGGAGCATTCCAGCACCAGCGCTTCAAATTCGGAAGCAGCGACAATGACGTCAAAATGGTGGATTTTGCTCACCATCAGCCGGGTCTTGGGGGTGTGGGACGCCGTGTCCTGAAAATACTGGCTGACCCGGTTTTTCAGCTTCTTCGCCTTGCCCACGTAGATGACCTTGTCCGTCTTGTCCCGCATGATGTACACGCCGGGGGCATAGGGCAGGGACAGGGCTTTTTCTTTCAGTTCATCAAAGGTCATTGTCTTCCCCTCACGAGCGTCAAAAAAGTACCGCCCCAATGCATTTGGGGCATTGAGGCGGTTAAGTAGGGTGTATCTGAATACTGGCGAAATGACCGGCAGCGAGGGATTTTTGCTCTGAGCAAGCCATTTTTCCGCAGGAATACTTGCTGTATTTCAAGGGAAAATGGCGCGGCACAGGGCAAAAAGAGCCGCTGTCCGGGCGTTTTGACAGTGTTCAGATACACCCTATGTAAATGTCTTAATACACGTCCCTCTGGAGCAGTTCATCCAGCGCGTTGACGGCGGCTTCGGCATCGGGTCCGGAGGCGCTCAGGGTCACGGTAGTACCGGTCACGACACCCAGAGACATGATACCCAGCAAGCTTTTGGCGTTCATCCTGCGGCTGCCGGATTCCAGCCAGATGCTGCTTTCAAATTCGTTGGCCTTCTGTACGAAGTAGGTCGCCTGTCGGTTATGCAGGCCGGATTCACAACGAACCACCACTTCTTTATTGAACATTTCCATACACTCCTTTTCACCATATCCACGCGGATACGACGGGTCTAGGGTGCATCTGAAAGCTGGCGAAATGACCAACAGCGAGGGATTTTTGCCCTGGGCAAGCCATTTTTCCGCAGGAATACTTGCTGTATTTCAAGGGAAAATGGGGAAGCACAGGGCAAAAAGAGCCGCTGCTTGGGCGTTTTGGCAGTTTTCAGATACACCCTAAATATATGATAGCTATTTTTACCGAAAATGTCAACTGTTTTTCGTTCTTTTTTCACAATACCTTAAGAAAATCGAAAGAAAGCCGCCTCCTCGTATTGAGAAAAGTGTTTTTCATTCCCGATTTAACGGAATTCTGCTATGGTCACGCCGTCCTCGCCCTCGCCGTAGACGCCCAGACGAAAGCTCTTGATGAACTTATTCTTTTTCAAGGACTGCTGGACGGCGGCACGCAGTGCGCCGGTTCCCTTGCCGTGGATGATGCGGACGGTACTCAGGTTTGCCCGCATGGCCTCGTCCAGATACCGTTCCAGGACGCAGATGGCCTCCACCGTGTCCATGCCCCGCAGATCGACCTCCGCCGGCATGGCGGTCATCTTCATCTCCCGGCCGGAGTGGGCAGGATGGCCGCCCTTGGCCTTGTAGGGGTTTTCGTTTTCCAGAAGGTAAATTTCATCGGGCTTCGCAGTGAGCTTTAATATGCCTGCTTGCAGCTGGTAACTGCCATCCTTGTTGATGGCAAGGACGCTGGCCTTGGTCCCCAGTTTCAGGAGCTCCACGGTATCCCCCACCAGAATGCCACGGGTGGGCTTGGGGCGCTCCTTCTTGGGCTGGGAGGCACGGAGCTTGTCCTCCACCTCGTTGAGGTTCCGGCGCAGTTCGGCCTGACGTTGATTGATGCCGCTGACGTCGGCGCTGTCGGCCAGCTGCTTGCGCATGGCTTTCAGTTCCTCGGAAGCAATGTTTGCGGCGGCACGGGCTTCGTCGATGATGTGCTGGGCTTCCCGGCGGGCGGACTCCACGGCCTTTTCCTTTTCTTTGCGGAGCTGCTCCTGATATTCCTCGTTCTGCTGCTTGATCTTCGCCGTCTCCTGCTTCAGGCGCTCGGCTTCCTGACGGGCAAGCTCCATCTGCTGGCGCTGCTGCTCCAGCTGGGACAGCACGTCCTCAAAATCCTTGTCGGACTTGTCCACCAAATCGTCGGCTTCCTTCAGAATTTCCTCCGAAAGTCCCAGCTTCCGGGAAATGGCAAAGGCATTGGACTTGCCGGGAATGCCAATGAGCAGCTTGTAGGTGGGTCGAAGGGTCTCCACGTCGAACTCGCAGGAGGCGTTGATGACGCCTTTCGTGCGCATGGCGTAGAGCTTCAATTCGGCGTAATGGGTCGTCGCAACCACCCGGCTGCCCAGCTTCCGACAGAATTCGATGATGGCGGTAGCCAGCGCCGCGCCCTCCGCCGGGTCGGTGCCCGCGCCCAACTCGTCGAACAGCACCAGCGTCCGGTCGTCGCACTGGGCGACCACGTCCACAATGGTGCGCATGTGGCTGGAAAAGGTGGACAGGCTCTGGGCGATAGACTGCTCGTCGCCGATATCGGCGAGAATGGCATCGAAGGTGGACAGCACGCTTCCGTCCCCGGCGGGGACATGCAGGCCGCACTCCGCCATCAGTGTCAGCAGACCCACGGTTTTCAACGTGACGGTTTTGCCGCCGGTGTTGGGGCCGGTGATGATCATGGTATCGAAATCCGTACCCAGCCGCAGAGAGATCGGCACCACGGTTTTGGGGTCGATGAGCGGATGCCGCGCGTTACGCAGCTCCACCCTGCCCTGATCGTTCATAATGGGCGCCCATGCGCGCATCCGGTAGGCAAGCTTGGCCTTGGCAAAGATCACGTCCAACTGCACCAGCATCCGGTAATTCAGGTCAATGGCTTCCCGGTAGCCAGCGGCCTCGCTGGACAGCTCCGCCAGAATCCGCTCGATTTCCTTCTTTTCCTTTAATTCCAGCTCCCGCAGGGCGTTGTTGGCGTTGACGGCGGACATTGGCTCCACAAAGTATGTAGAACCCGTGGCGGACACGTCATGCACCAGTCCGGGCACGTCGTTTTTGCACTCGCTTTTCACAGGAACCACGTACCGCCCCTGACGGATGGTGATGATCGGCTCCCGCAGGAATTTGGAATAGGCTGGGGAGGAAATGACTTTTTGCAGGCTGTCCCGGATCTTCCCCGCCTGAATGCGCATATGGCGGCGGATGTCGGACAGCTCCGGGGAGGCGTTGTCCGCAATTTCTTCCTCAGAAAGAATCGCGCCGAAAATCTTGTCCTCCAGATATTTGTTGGGGCTGAGCGCCTGAAACAGGGCATCCAGCACCGTCACCTTGTCGTCCTCGGCGACGTAGCCCTTGATATTCCGGGCGCAGCGGAGAATGCCCGCAATACGCAGCAGCTCCACGGGCTGCAAGCTGCCGCCCCGGTCTGCCCGCTCCAGAGACGCGGAACAGTCGGTCACGTCCCCGAAAACGGGGTTGCCCTTCCGGGTACACAGGTCGGAGGCCGCGGTGGTCTGATTCAGCATCAGCTCCACTTCCTCCAAGTCGGAAGAAGGCCGCAGCGACAGGCAGGCTTCCTTGCCGCCCTCGCTGCCGGCACATTCGGCAAGAAGCTGCAAAACCTGATCGAGTTCCAGTTTTCGCAGAGATTTTTCGTATAATTCTGACATGGTTATCTCCTATATAAGTAGCGATTTGTAGAAATCCAGCGTGGAAAAGCCCCGTTCCAGCTGGGTGGCGAGGTACGCCTCCGTCACCTCGGAAAGCTGCTGTAAGGTATCCTCCCCCGCCTGAAAGGAAAACAGCTTCTTGCTGTCGCAATAGCAGATGTAACGCATGGCTTCCAGCACGGATGGCGGCACCGGCATCCGGATGCCGTTCGACTCAGGGCTTCGGCAATTCCGGCATTCCAGCATACCCGCCGACAGGTCGAACCGTTCCGGCGTCTGGCTGCCGCAGACATGGCAGCCGGTGAGGTCGGGGGTATAGCCGGACAGGCAGGCGGCGCGCAGCTCGAACACGGCCTTGACCTGACTTTCCGGAAGGTCGAGCTTGGAAAGGGCGTACAGGCAGTTGAGCAGCAGCGATTGCAGCTCCGGGTTCGGCATATCCTCCTGAGAAAGGACCTCCGAAACCTGAGCAAAATACGTACCCAGAGACAGCTTGGTCAAGTCCCGGCGCAGGGGCGTAAACAGCTCGATGGACTGGGCTTCGTTGATGGTGTACTGTCCCCGGTATTCAAACAGCGTGAATTCCCCGTAGGCAAGCAGCTGGCACGGGGCGATCAGCGGACTGTTTTTCCGCCGCAGTCCCCGCGCCTTCACGGTCAGTCTGCCATGGCGGCGGGTCAGCATGGTCAGCAAGGCGTCCTTGTCATTGTAGTCCGTAACTCTCAGGACGATGCCCTGAATCGTCAAATACATGGGTTTCCTCCGATTTGTGCTTGCAGTACATGAGATACATTTCCGGTGCGCCGGTCTCGAGAAACAGCTGCCAGTAATCCAAAGCGTTCATAGACATCCCTCCTGAAAGTAGGGTTTGCCGCACTTTGGGAATTTACCACTGGAAATTATTCGCTGTAGCCGAAATTGCGCACAAGAAAATCACTGTCCCGCCAGTTTTCCTTCACCTTGACCCAGGTGGTCAGGAACACCTTCGTTCCCATGAATTTTTCGCAGTCCGCCCGCGCCATGGAGGATATCTTTTTCAGCATGGCGCCGTTTTTGCCGATGATGATGCCCTTATGGCTGGCCTTTTCGCAGTAGATGGTGGCGTCAATGTCGATGATGCCGCTGTCCCGCTCGGAGAATTTTGTAATTTCCACGGCGGTTCCGTGGGGAACCTCCCGGTCAAGGCACCACAGCAGCTTTTCCCGGATGATCTCCGCCATCACCTGCCGCTCGGGCTGGTCGGTGGTCACGTCCTCCGGGAACAGGAAGGGGCTTTCTTCGGCGTATTTGCCGCAGGTTTCCAGCAGATCCTCCACCCCGTCGCCGGTTTTGGCGGAAATGGGGATGATGGCGTCAAAGGCCGCCGCCTGAGAATAGACGGCAATAACCTCCAAGAGGGCGTCCTTTTCCACGGTGTCGATTTTGTTGATGGCGAGAATGGCGGGGCAATGGCTGCTCTTGATCTTGTCGATCAGCCCTTCCTCCTGCGGCCCGATGGACGCGATCGGCTCCACCACGAGGATGGTCAAATCCACGTCGGAAATGGATTCTCTCGCGACATTTACCATGTAATCGCCCAGCTTTGTCCTTGCCCGGTGGTAGCCGGGAGTGTCCACAAACACGAACTGGGTGTCCCCTCTCGTCACGATGCCGCAGATGCGGTTGCGGGTGGTCTGGGGCTTGTTGGATACGATGGCGATCTTCTCGCCCACCAGATAATTGGTCAGGGTGGACTTGCCCACGTTGGGGCGCCCGGCAATGGTGATCATAGCGGATTTCGTTTTCATTTTCTTTTCTCCTCAGTCCCGGCTCATGTTGGGGATGGACGCGGCAATGGCTTCCTCTCTGCCGCGCATTTTCTTCTTTTCCTCGCCCTCGTCCAGATGGTCATAGCCCAGCAGATGGAGCATGGAGTGGATGGTGAGATACCCCACCTCCCGGCGGGTGGAATGGCCGAACTCTTTGGCCTGCGCGATCGCCCGTTCCAGAGAAATGCACATATCCCCCAGCGGCACCAGCCCGGTCTCCGGGTCCTGAAAGTCCGTCCAGTCCGTGGGCGGTTCCCCGGCGATGAGCTGGAACATGGGGAAGCTCAGCACGTCCGTAGGCTTGTCCATGTGGCGGCTCTCCCGGTTGACCACCTGAATGCCTGCGTCATCCGTCACAAGGACGTTGATTTCGCAGGGGACATTGATGCCCTCTGCGTCCAGAACCGCGTTGATGCACGTGCGGATGATGCTTTTGATGGCAAATTTTTGCAGGCTCAGCTGCTCAAATACGATGTTGATTTTATGTCTCATGTCAATTCTTCCTCTGATGGTAACGGCCCTGAATCTGACGGGTCGGTTTTTTGACTTCCTTTTTCTGGGCGGAGCGCTCGTAAGCGCTGATGATCTCCTGCACCAGCGCGTGGCGCACCACGTCCGCGGCGGTCAGGCGGCAGATGGCGATGTCCTTCACCCCGTCCAGCACCCGCACGGCGTCCTTCAGGCCGGAAACCTTGTCGTCTGGCAGGTCAATCTGGGTCACGTCGCCGGTGATGACGATTTTCGAGCCGAAGCCAAGACGGGTCAGGAACATTTTCATCTGCTCCCGGGTGGTGTTCTGGGCTTCGTCCAGAATGATGAAGCTGTCGTCCAGCGTGCGGCCGCGCATATAGGCCAGCGGCGCGACCTCGATGGAGCCGCGCTCCTGATATTTCTGGAAGGTCTCCGCCCCCAGCATATCGTACAGCGCGTCATACAGCGGCCGCAGATAGGGGTCTACCTTGTTCTGCAAGTCGCCGGGCAGGAAGCCCAGCCGCTCCCCCGCTTCCACCGCCGGGCGGGTGAGGATAATGCGGTTCACCGTGCGCTCCCGGAAGGCAGCCACGGCGGCGGCGACTGCCAGATAGGTCTTGCCGGTACCCGCGGGGCCGACGCCGATGGTGATGGTATTCTTCATGATGGCCTTCATGTAGTTCTGCTGACCTACGGTCTTGGCCTTGATGGGTTTTCCCTTGGCGGTGATGCACACCACATCCTTCGCCATCTGCGCCACTTGGGCGTCGTTGCCCTCGTTGACCAGCGTAATAAGGTAACGCACCCGCTGCTCGTCGATGGTCTCGCCCTTGGCGGCCAGAGACAGCAGCCCCTCCAGCGTGCGCACGGCCTTATCCGCCATTTCCTCGTCCCCGGAGACCCGGAGGTCTGTCCCCCGGTTCACCACCCGGACGTTCAGGGCTTCCTCGATTCGTTTGATATTTTCGTCAAAAGAGCCAAACACCGTGATCAGGTCTTCCACCCGCTCGGCGTTGACGATTCGTTCAACCACTTTTCCCATTTGTATCTCCAATCTGTTCTCTGCGGACCCGGCCAATCATTTCCACGCAGGCGTATGTCCCTTCCAGCAGGTACTTATCCTCCGACTGCGTGATCGATTCCTCCCGGCTTGAAATCCGCCCGGCCACCATCTGCTGGGTCAGGGCGCTCTGAGCGAATTTGGAAAGCGCCGCTTCCGCCGCGTCCGGCTCCAGAGTCATCATTTCCCCATCGTAGAAAGTATATTCCTCCACGCACAGCGTGACCGGCAAACGAAAGCCGCCCGGCAGGGTCAGTTCATATCGCTTATCCATTCTACCACAACTGCCCTGCAAAATTCCACTGTCTTTCCATAAATTTATACGTTTTTTTCCGATGATGAGGCTGCATTTTCGCCTGACAGCGGTCTGCTCCCCCCGAGCCGTCCACTTTACCGGGGTTACGGCGGCAAAATCGCGGCTTGTCTGGGCGTAAATCTCCCCCTCCGCTCTCGTCGCCTGAATGCAGATACCGCAGTCGGTGTACCCGGAGATCAGAACCTGCCCTGCCTTCACTGACTGCCCCACGCGACACAAAAAATTGCCCCGGGTCACCGTGGCGGAGACGATGAAGCCGTCCCGGGAGGCCACAATGCTGCTCACCGCCGAATCCTGCTCCGTCACCTCCGGGTCTGTCCGCTCCCGCACGGAAACGGTGGCCACACATCCGGAGGTGTTCACCCCCGCCCATTGCAGCTGGGGAAGCGCCGACAGCAGAGCGTTCTTCATTTTTTCGCTTCGCACCGCCCGCCGGGAAGCGCCGAAGCGGATGCCGCTTTCTCCCGCGGCGTCCAGAATAAGCCGGGTGGGCGTGTTCACGTTGCCCTCCACCCGCACGAAAAAAATGCGGGTGGGCAGAAAAATTGCCGCTGCCAGAAACACCGCCAGCCCGCACAGAAGCATAGGCCGTGCCAGGAGCCGTTTCAGCGTCCAGTACGCGCCCATCCGGCGGCGCAGACGCAGCGTCTCTCCCCGCTTTTCGCTGAGGGCTTCCAGCGTCCGGTAATCCCGCCTGCGTACCCGGAACCGGGCGGTCAGGTCGCCGACCTGTATCACGTCATAAAGCGGGATGCCCCGGGCATTGGCTGCTTCCAGCGCTGCCCCCGGTTCCGCGCTGGTCAGCTCCGCCTCCACCATCCCGTCCAGAGACTTCCAGATATCCATGTTACCCCCTCCGGATCAGCGTTACCGCGTCGATTCTGCCGGAAATGATCAGCTGCTCCTTCGTCATGCGGATCAGTTCCAGATCACAGCCGCAGACACAGACCAGACCGTATTTCACCTTGACTCCGATTTTCTCCCGGCTGTACTCTTTGACGCCGAAGTGGTTTTCGATCAGCACCCGGCGGTCGCCGGCGATCTCCACAATGGGCTGCCCCGGCAGCGGCTCTGCGGAAAGGTCAGCCCCATCCGCCAGCCGCTGCAAAATCATTCGTCCCTTCCCCATGAAACCAGCCCCCTTGGGAAAAGCATATGAATGGACAGCGGCCGATTTGCATAGATTCTTCCGAGGTGAGGTCTGGTGAAACGGAGAAATTTCTGGACAGGAATTTGTGTGAGTTTTGGAATGCTGGCGCTGATTTTGGATGGAAGAACGGCGATCGATGGGGCGCGTCAGGGCATCGAGCTGTGCCTGCGGACGGTTATCCCCTCGCTGTTTCCCTTTTTTGTGCTGTCCATTCTGCTGACAAGCTCCCTGCTTGGCAGCTCTTTGGCGGTTCTGCGGCCTTTGGGGCGGCTGTTCGGAATGCCGGATGGGGCGGAATCCCTGCTGATTCCGGCGTTTCTGGGCGGGTATCCCGTGGGGGCGCAGAACGTCGCCGCCGCATTCCGCAGCGGGCAGCTGACAAAACCGGAGGCTGAACGGCTGCTTTCTTTTTGCAGCAACGCGGGGCCTGCGTTCCTGTTCGGCATGGCGGCGGCCATGTTCCCCCGCCGGTGGATGGCGTGGGCGCTGTGGGGCATCCACATCGTGGGCGCGTTGTTTGCGGCGCTGCTGATTCCGGGGAAACCCGCCGCCCCCGTCAGGCTGACGAAGACAAGTCCCCACTCCCCCGCTTCCGCCCTGAACACCGCGATTACGGTCATGGCAACGGTATGCGGCTGGGTAGTGCTTTTCCGGGTTCTGCTGGCATTTCTGAAACGGTGGATTTTCTGGATTCTCCCAGCGGCAGTACAGGTCGCGGTCACGGGGATTCTGGAGCTTTCCAACGGCTGCTGTGAGCTGCTGGCCGTCACGGACGTTTCCGCCCGGTTCTGCATCTGTTCGGGGATACTGGCCTTCGGCGGCCTGTGCGTCACCATGCAGACCGTGTCCGTCACGGCGGGACTTTCCTTAAAACCGTACTTTTGGGGGAAGCTGCTGCAAACGCTTTTTTCTCTCGCCCTTGCCGCGCTGATAGCATACGGCATCTGGCTTCCCTTCGGGGTGCTGTCCGTCGGGGCGCTGGTGATAAAGCTTCAAAAAAGGGGTAGCTTTTCCAGAGTATTTGGTGTATAATACAAGAACGATTGTTGGGAGGATGCCGCCATGCTGTTTCGCAAGAAAATAGAACGTTCCTGCGCCTACTGCGCAAACGGCGCCCGTCTGGGCGGCGGGCAGATCCTGTGCGCCAAAAAGGGACTGAAAACGGTGGACGACCAGTGCCGCAAATTCAAATATGACCCCTGCAAGCGCATCCCGCCCAAGCCCAAGGCTGTGGATTTTTCCAAGTACGACAATGAGGACTTTTCTCTGTAGCGAGGCATACTAAAGATGAAAGGGGCTGATTTATATGACGAAGGAACAAATTTTACGCGAAGCCAAAGCGCTTCAGGAGGAGATCAAAGCCCATCGTCTGTGGCTTCACACCCACGCGGAAACCGGATTTGACCTGACGGAAACGAAGCCTTATGTAAAATCTGCACTTACGGAGATGGGTTATGCCGTCCATGAGTGTGGAAAAGCGGGACTTGTTACAACCGTTGGCAAGCCCGGCGGGAAAGTTCTGCTGCTTCGGGCGGATATGGACGCCCTGCCCATTGCCGAGGAAGCCGACGTGGATTTCGCCTGCAAAAACGGACGGATGCACGCCTGCGGCCATGATATGCACACCGCCATGCTGCTGGGCGCGGCGAAAATTCTGAAAGCCCACGAATCGGAACTGGACGGGATGGTCAAGCTCATGTTCCAGCCTGCGGAGGAAATTTTCGAGGGTAGCAAGGACATGATTGCCTCCGGCGTGCTGGAAAATCCCAGACCCGACGCAGCCCTGATGATTCACGTTGCGGCGGGAATGCCGCTTCCGGCCGGGACAGTGGTGGTCTCCGCCCCCGGCGTCAGCGCCCCTGCGGCGGACTATTTCACCATCCGAGTGCATGGCAAGGGCTGTCACGGCTCCGCACCCCAGAACGGCATTGACCCCCTGACGGCGGCGGCACATATTCTCATTGCCCTTCAGGAGATACACGCCCGGGAGCTGTCCGCGTCTGACGAGGCAGTCCTGACCATCGGCACCTTCCACGCGGGAGAAGCCGGGAACGTTATCCCTGACACGGCGACCATGGGCGGCACCATCCGCACCTATGACGAGAAGACCCGCGCCTATCTGAAAGAGCGCATGACCGCCATTGCGAAAAATGTGGCGGAAGCCTTCCGTGCCGGCGCCGAGGTCAGCTTCGGCAGCGGTTGCCCCACCCTTGTCAACGACAAAGACCTTTCGGAAAAAGTCACGGGGTATCTCAAAGACCTGCTGGGCGCAAACCGCGCGTTCACCACGGCAGAACTCAGCGGCGGCAAACCTGCCCGGGGCGGCGGCTCGGAGGATTTTGCCTACGTCAGTCATGAAGTCCCGTCCCTGATGCTGGCGCTGGCGGCGGGCGAGCCGTCCAAGGGCTATGTTTACCCCCAGCACCATCCAAAGGTAAAGTTCGACGAGAGCGTCCTTTCCACAGGCGCGGCCGTATTTGTGGATTGCGCCCTACAATATCTGAGAGAATGATTGGAGGAGAAAACCATGGAGGAACAAACCCGCGTCCTGGAATACAAATGCCCATGCTGCAACGCCGGTCTGCACTTTGGGCCGGACGCCCAGAAGCTGACCTGCGAGTACTGCGGCAACACCTTTGACATCGACACCGTCCGGGCGTTCAACGAAAGCCAGAACCCCCAGGGCGGCGAGGAATTTCAGTGGGAGCAGGAACAGACGGAGCAATTCAGCGAGGATGAGGAAAGCACCCTGCGTGTCTTCCAGTGTCCCTCCTGCGGCGGAGAAATCCTCTGCGACGAGAACACGGCGGCTTCCTTCTGTCCCTACTGCGAAAATCCCACCATTATGCCCGCCCGTCTCAGCGGCGGCCTAAAGCCCGACGGCGTCATCCCCTTCCAGAAAAACAAGGAGGACGCCAAGGCCGCCTTTCTCCGTCTGTGCAAGGGCAAGCCCCTTCTTCCCAAGGGTTTTACCTCGGAACAGCGGCTGGAAAAGATCACCGGAATGTACGTCCCCTTCTGGCTGTATGACTGCGCCGCGGATTTCAGCGGCAGCTACAAGGCCACACGGATACATACATGGTCGGATTCCAAATATGAATATACCAAAACCGACCATTTCCTGCTGAAGCGGGACGCGGCGGCGGATTTCGTGGGCATTCCCATGGACGGCTCCACCAAAATGGAGGACGCTTTCATGGAGTCCATTGAGCCGTTTGATTACAAACAGCTTACGTCCTTCGACATGGCGTATCTGACCGGTTATCTCGCCGACAAGTACGACGTTCCCTCGGAAAACGGCGAACCGCGGGTTCGTCAGCGGGTAGACGCCGCCATGGACGACCGGCTGCAAAGCACCTTTGTCGGCTATTCCTCTGTGGTTCCCACCTCCCGGCAGCTGAATATCAAGCACAACAGGGCACGCTACGTCTTCTTCCCCGTGTGGATTCTGAACACGAAATACAAGGACAAAATCTACACCTTCGCCATGAACGGCCAGACCGGCAAAATGACCGGCGCGTTCCCCATCTGCCCCAAGAAGACAGCCGCATGGTTTGCCGGAGTCACCGCCGGTGTCGCGCTGCTTGCGTCGCTGGTGCAGCTTCTGATGCTTTAAGGAGGGAAACAGTATGAAACACAAACTGATTTGCCTGATCCTGTGCCTGCTGCTTCTCCCCTCCCTGTTCCTGAGCGTCGGCGCAGAGCAGCAATACGTCATTGACAACGCCGACCTCATGTCCTCCTCGGAGGAAGCGGCGCTGGAAGAAAAGGCGCTGGCACTCCGGGAAGAATACGGAATGGACGTGGTCATCCTGACGGTGGACAGTCTGGACGGAAAACGTCCTCAGGACTATGCCGACGATTATTACGATTACAACGGCTATGCAGATGACGGCGTGATATTCCTTCTGTCCATGGAGGAACGGGACTGGTACATTTCCACCAAGGGAAACGCCATCTACGCTCTGACGGACTATGGCATCCAGCAGGTCGGCGAAAGCGCCCTTCCGTACCTGAAAAACGGCGATTATTATGGCGCCTTTGACGCGTTTCTGGCTGCTCTGCCCACCTATTTTTCCGCCTACAGTGACGGCTCTCCCATTGACGGTTATGCGGATACCTCGGGCGACTATTACCACGGCGATCAGGAAGATGTCGTCTATTATGAAGGCCAGTCCCAGCGCGTAAATATTTTGATTTCCATTGTGATCGGCGCGGTCATCGGCGGGATCACCGTCCTCATCATGCGCGCCTGCATGAACACCAAGCGCCCCCAGCGCAGTGCGGGCAGCTACCTGAATGACAGCTCCTACCACTTGCGCACCAATCGGGATCTGTTCCTGTACAGCAACGTCACCAAAACCCGCATCCAGCAGGAAAGCAGCAGCTCCGGCGGTGGCGGCAGCTCCGTCCACACTTCCTCCAGCGGCAGCAGCCACGGTGGCGGCGGCGGAAAGTTTTGATATCAAAAAATTTTTTACATAAGGAGAAAGCATTATGGGTCTGATCAAAGCAGCATTGGGATCGGCAGGCGGCGTCCTTGCCGATCAGTGGAAAGAGTATTTCTACTGTGACAGCATGGCGGCCAACGTTCTGGTCACCAAGGGCAAAAAGCGCACCTCCTCCCGCAACAGCAACACCAAAGGCTCTGACAACATCATTTCCAACGGCTCTGTCGTCGCGGTAAACGAAGGGCAGTGCATGATGATCGTGGAGCAGGGCAAGATCGTGGAGTTCGCCGCCGAAGCGGGCGAATACACTTGGAATTCCTCCAGCGAACCCACCATTTTCCAGGGCGGTCTGGAAGGTCTGGAAGGCAGCTGGGAAACCCTCAAGCGCCGCTTCGCCTTCGGCGGAGATACCGCCAAGGATCAGCGGGTGTACTTCTTCAACCTGAAGGAACTGGTTGGCAACAAGTATGGCACCCCCGCTCCCATCCCCTTCCGTGTTGTGGACAACAACATCGGTCTGGATATGGACGTTTCCATCCGCTGCAACGGTGAATATTCCTATAAGATCGCCGACCCCATGCTGTTCTACAAGAACGTCTGCGGCAACGTATCTCAGGACTACACCCGCGACCAGCTGGACAGCCAGCTGAAATCCGAGTTTCTCACTGCTTTGCAGCCTGCGTTCGCCCGCATCTCCGCTCTGGGCATCCGGTATTCCGCCCTGCCCGGCCACACCATGGAGCTGGCCCAGGCTATGAACGAAGTCCTGTCCGGCAAGTGGGGTGCAACCCGGGGTCTGGCCATCGTCGCCGTGGGCGTCAACTCCGTGACCGCCTCCGCTGAGGACGAGGCCACCATCAAGGAGCTGCAAAAGTCCGCCGTTTTCCGTAACACCAACATGGCGGCGGCGCACATGGTGCAGGCACAGGCCGAGGCAATGAAGACCGCCGCCGGAAACAAAAACGGTGCGATGATGGGCTTCATGGGCATGAACATGGCGCAGTCCGCCGGTGGTTTCAACGCTGCTTCCCTGTTCCAGATGGGTCAGCAGCAGCCCGCTGCTTCCGCTCCTGCCGCCCCCGCTGCACCCGCGGCCGGTGCAAACACTTGGAAATGCTCCTGCGGCGCGGTGAATACGGGCAAATTCTGTATGGAGTGCGGCGCTTCCAAGCCCGCCGACGGCTGGGTCTGCTCCTGCGGCGCAGTCAACAAGGGCAAGTTCTGCTCCGAATGCGGCGCGAAGAAGCCCGCGTCCGAGCCGCTGTACCGCTGCGACAAGTGCGGCTGGGAGCCGGAAGACCCCAAGCATCCGCCCAAATTCTGCCCTGAGTGCGGCGACAAGTTCGACGACGAGGACATCCGGTAATCCAATATCCCGCGCTGAATGCGCATCTAAAAATATGAAATAATGAGGTAATTGTTTGTTTAATCGTAATCAAATGGATATTGTGATCTGACCGGGAGGTTGGCAGTCACAATTCCGCAAACCTCCCAAAAGAATTTTCAATAAATACTTTTAGGAGGAATTCCCACAATGAACCGGGAAAATAAAAGAAAACAGCACGAAAAAGGCTATTATAAAACCCACCCCTGCGACGAAAGCTTCACCTGCCGGAACTGCGGATATCCCGTCGTCCCGGCGGGCGCGGGGAGCGACCACCGGAACCATTGCCCCAACTGCCTGTGTTCCGTGCATCTGGACATCGAGCCGGGTGACCGGGAATCGGACTGCGGCGGACTGATGGAGCCGGTGGCGGTGTGGGTTCGGAAAAACGGCGAATGGGCGATCATCCACCGCTGCCGCCGGTGCGGCGCGTTCAGCTCCAACCGGGTCGCGGCGGACGATAATCCCGTCAAGCTCATGTCCATCGCCATGAAGCCCATCGGCAGCCCGCCCTTTCCCATTGAGCGGATGGCGGAGATCACCGAAATGCTGGAATGACACACAAAATTGCCCCCGGCCGTATGGCCGGGGG
>HF988074.1:25750-28867 GCA_000434635.1 Firmicutes bacterium CAG:110
CCGGCCGTATGGCCGGGGGCAAACTTTATCCTATGGTTTTTACACGCGCCGGGTGGTCAGACTGTGGGCTAGGGCGGTGATGTATTCCGTATCTTCAAACGCGGACAGTGCGGAAATGGCGTAATCCGTGTATTTTCTCACCAGTTCTTCGCACTTTTCAAGACCATACAGGCGGACGAAGGTGTTCTTCTCCCCGTCCATGCCGGTGGCTTTTCCCAGCTCCGACTGGGTGCCGATCACGTCCAGCATATCGTCCCGGATCTGGAACGCCAGCCCCAGCCCTGCAGCAAACTGACAGGCAGCCTCAAACTGCTCCTCCGACCCACCGCCGGCAATCGCACCAAGGGCGCAGGCAGCGTTGATAAGCGCGCCGGTCTTCCGGGACTGAATGTCCAGAACCTCCTGCTCGCTCAGCTCCCGCTCCTGACTCATGATGTCCAGCACCTGACCGCCCACCATGCCGGGGGAACCGGCGCACTCCGCCAGCAGGCCGATGGCCGTCGCCATGTCCTCCGGCTTTGCCAGTCTGGCCTTGGATGCAACCATGAAGGCGTCCGTCAGCAGGGCGTCCCCCGCCAGAACGGCCATCCCCTCGCCGAAAATCTTGTGGTTCGTCAGCCGTCCCCGACGGTAGTCGTCGTTGTCCATGCAGGGCAGATCGTCATGAATCAGGCTGTATGTATGGATCATCTCCACGGCGGCGGCGAAAGGCGCGGCGTCCTTCCAGTCCCGCCCGCACAGGCGGCAGAACTCAAAGGCAAAAATCGGCCGCAGACGCTTGCCGCCCCCAAGCAGGCTGTATTCCATGGCCTTGTAGAGATCTTTCTGGGGCGCGTCGTGGAACTGTGCGTAGAAATCCTTCAGATAGGCTTCCACGTACTCCCGGTATTCCCGGCTTCTAGCGTCAAGGCTCATCCTGAAAGTCCTCCTCCACTGGGCTGCCGTCCGGGGCGGTCATGATCTTCTTCACCTGAAGCTGGGCGTCGTCCAGCAGCTTCTGGCAGCTTCGCACCAGCTCGGTGCCTTCCTGAAAGAGCTTTAAGGACTCCTCCAGAGCCACGTCTCCCCGTTCCATTGCCCGGACAATCTGCTCCAGACGTGCCATGGACTCCTCAAAGGTTTTGTTCTGCGGATTCATCGCGCTTCCTCCTTTTTATCCATTACGGTTGCGGACAGTTTTCCATCGCTCAGCAGGACGCTGATGCGCTCTCCCAGCTCCACCTGCCGAACGAAGCGGAGTACCTCCCCCGCTTCCGTCTGTGCCATGGAATAGCCCCGGGTCAGCACTTTCAGGGGACTCATGGCGTCCAGCTTGGAAACGGCGGCAATGTAGCGTTGATTTTTCCGGGTGATGCTCTGATTCTGCGCCGCGATCAGGCGGTTTTTCAGCAGCTCCAGGCTCTTCTCCCGCTGCTCGATGTATCCCGTGGGGCTTCGCAGCGCAGGAGACTGGGACAACACGTTCAGATGCTGCCGCGCCGCCTTCAACTGGCGGCTCAGAGCGGACGCCATGGCGCTGGACATGGCGTCCAGATTCTGCCGCAAAGCGTCCTGATCCGGCACGGCAAGCTCTGCCGCGTTGGAGGGCGTCGCCGCACGAAGATCGGCCACGTAGTCGGAAATGGTCACATCCGGCTCGTGTCCCACGGCGGAGATCACGGGAATCTCCGATTCATAAATGGCATGGGCGACCAGTTCGTCGTTGAATGCCCACAGATCTTCAATGGAGCCGCCGCCCCGACCCACGATCAGCAGGTCGGCCAGCCTGTAGCGGTTGGCATACCGGATGGCCGCGGCGATCTCCCCCGGCGCTTCCGCGCCCTGCACCCGCACAGGCAGCAGCCGCACCTTTGTCAGCGGATACCGTTTTCTGAGAATGCGGAGCATATCATGCACCGCCGCACCGGCGGAACTGGTGACGATGCCGATGGTGCCGGGGCATTTGGGCAGCGGCTTTTTGTGGGCTGGGTCAAATAACCCCTGCGCCGCCAGCTTTTTCTTCAGCTGCTCAAAGGCGGCGTACAGGTCACCCACGCCGTCCATGGCCATGGCGGCGCAGTACAGCTGATACGCCCCGTCTCTGGGGTAGACCGTGACCTTGCCCATGGCAATGACCTTCATGCCGTTGTCAGGCCGGAAGCGCAGGCGCATGGCATTGCCCTTGAACATGACGCACTTCAATGCCGCCCCTTCGTCTTTCAGCGTAAAATAGTGGTGCCCCGATGGGTAGACCTTATAATTGCTGATCTCGCCCCGGACGGCCACCTGCCCCAAAAAGGGGTCGTCGTCCAGCCGTCCGCGGATGTATTCGGTTAACTGGGTGATGGACAGAACGTTCTGAGCCATGTTATTCCTCCGTCAGTCGTTTTGTCAGCACGGCGACGCCCATGGCGTTGTCCGTGGAAAACTGCGGCTGTGCAAAAACGGGATGGAGCGGTGCCGTCAGCTCCCGGAGCATGGAATTGGACGCAACGCCCCCGGAAAACACCACGCTCAGCCCCGGATAGGCTTCCAGCGCCTGAACCGTCGCCTGATATACCGCGCCCGCAACGCACCGCAGAGCGTAAGCCGCAGTCTCGGCAGGGTCAGCGCTGGCGGCATGGAACTGCTGCACCTTATTCTGCACGCCGGAAAGGGAAAATTCGCTGTTCCTGCACTTGACGCGGAACACATCCTTCCCCGTCGCTTCCCGGCTGAGGCTGTCCAGTTGCTTGCCCGATGGGAACGGCAGCTCCAAAAGCTGCCCCGTCCGGTCGATCAGCTGACCGGCGGAAATGTCCGTGGTGCCGCCGATGCGGGTACACTTCACATTTCTGCCCTCCGGCTCTACCAGAAGCAGCTCCGTGGTACCACCGGACAAATGCCATGCAAGATGGGTTTTCTCCATCAAATCCAGCCGTCCTGCGCTCCACAATGACGCGGCCACGTGTCCCTGCTGGTGGGAAACCTCCGCCAGCGGCACGCCCAGAGCGTCCGACAACAGCTTTGCATGGGAGTAGCCAACCATGAAGCAGGGCATATAGCTCCCCTCCACCGCCCGGGGACGGGTGCTGACGCCCACCGCCGTGATGGCGTCCTTCTGAATATGGGAAAACAGCCTGCCGGAAAGCTCCGGCA
>HF988074.1:28905-37724 GCA_000434635.1 Firmicutes bacterium CAG:110
GGCAGGCTTTTGATATGGGCAAATACCGCGTCGGACTGACGCAGACCCAGCTCCCCCTGCCTGACGGGCAGAAGGCGGGAGCAATTTTCTCCCCCCTCACCGTCAAAAAAGGCGATGGAGGTGGTGTAATTGCTGGTGTCGATGCCGATGACGCTCATTGGACTTCCTCTTGGGGGGCTGCCGCCTCCGTGTTCCGGCTGCGGACAAAGCTGCCTAAGATTCCGTTGATAAACGCGCCGGTATCGTCGCCGTCGTATTTTTTCGCAATGCGCACCGCTTCGGCTACCGCAACGCCGGTGGGAACGTCGTCTACGTATAGGATTTCGTAAATCGCCAGCCGGAGAATGCACCGGGCGAGCTTGGAAATGCGGCTGATGTCCCAGCCGATGGAAAACTGCCGGATCACATCGTCCAGCTCGTCCTCCCGGTTGGCAACGCCGGTGACCACCGAATCGATATAGCGCAGCTGGAACCGGTCAGGGCGCTGGGCATATACCTCATTTTCTTCGGCCAGTTTTCCGTAATATTCCTTGTCCAGACGGGTGGAAACCACCTGCTCCGGCTCCTCGCCGGTAAACGCCCGGCCGTAAATCAGATGTACTGCCAGTTCTCTGGCGTCGCCTCTTTTCATACCGCCCGACCTTACTTGTGGACGATGCCGCAGACGTTGACGGAGACGCTCTCGACCTTCGTGCCGGTGATGGACTCCACGCTGGCGGTCACTGCCGCCTGCACGTCCTTCGCCACGTCCACGACGCTGTAGCCGTAGCAGACCATAATGCCGCACTCGATGGTAAGGGTGTTATCCTCCGCGATCAGGATCTTCAGCCCCTTGCCCCAATTCTTTTTATTGGCAAAGTCTGCGATGCTGACGCCGGGCTTGATGCCCAGAGAACCGACGCCCTCCACCTCGGACAGGGCATGGGCCACGATGGTCGCTACCACGTCCTCAGAGATCATGACGCTGCCATTTTCCTGAATCTGGGTGATGTACTGCTTATATTCAGCCATAAGGTTTTACCTCCTAAATGTTTGTCATACCCGTGGGCTTGACATACTTTTGTTTATTGTACCACAAATCCAGAAAAATACAACTGTTTTCTGCGTGCAAAGTATGGATTTACAAAACTGCCCCGGATGGCATTCATCCGGGGCTTACTTTTATTGCACTTCCACAACACGGATATCGTTCAGAGAATAGTCGGACTGCGCCATGACGATGTCCGCGATGACGGCCACGTCCTCCCGCTGCAAGCCGCCCTCGGGAGAAGCCACCGCAATGGAAATGCCCTCGCCGGACATGTAGGCCACGCAGTCGGCATAGCCCTTCGCGATGATCAGGCTCTCGATCTGGGCTTCGCTCAGCGCCGTCTGCACGATCTGTTCCAGCTCTACCGCGGACTCCGCTTCCTTGGAGCTTTCGCTGTAGGACATGGCTTCCTGAAGCAGATTCACGGCGTTGTCCCTCGCCTGCTGCCGGGACAGGCGGACGGCGGCAAAGTAGTCGGTGGAGGTGGTCGCCACGTCTTCCCCGGCGGAGATGGCCGCCATGTCTTCGCTGAGCACCAGATTGTCGTCGGACATGACCTTTTCCGTGTCCAGCGTATCCGTGAGATTTACCGCCGCCTGATCCTCGGTGTAGCGCCAGTTGACGTAGATGCCTGCGCATACCGTCACCAAAATCGCCGCCGCAATCAGATTCTTCTTCCATACCTTCATAAAAATGCCTCCATTCATTTCATTTTCAAAACGGTTATTTTGTCGGTGGACAGCCCGGTGACGCTGCCGACCGCCTCTACGATGGCAAGCCGGACGGACGCGCTGTCCGCCCCCTGGCATACGATGACCGCGCCGAGATAAGTAGGGGGATTGACCTGCTGCACAAGCCCGGTCTGAGAACGGTCAGAGCCATTGAGCAAAACCGTGTCCGACCGGATGCCGGAGGACGTGGAATCCTCGTCCGTCTGGTATACCGTCCGCTCCCCTTCCCGCTGGGTCAGAAGCACCCGCACCCTGCCCGCGCCCTGTATCTGGCTGAGAATTTCTTCCAGCCCGGTTTGCAGATCCTGCCGGGGTTCCGTTTCCGCAGCGGCGTGTTCCGGGGCTGCTTTTGTGTTTTTTCCGTCGGGCAGCGCCATGAGAAAAAGCCCTGCCAGCACCACCAAAAGGACATAGCGGTATTTCCTGACCAGCTCCTTTCCCCTGCTTCTCAGCGTTACCCAATCCATTTCTGATTCTCCTTTGAAATACCCAGATCATTTGCGATCATGGCCTGTATCTGCCGCCGGGCGTAAGGGGACGCCTCCCCGGAGATCGTGACTGCCGCCGGGAGATTGTCTTCGCCGACAGCGACCTCAACGCGCAGGTTCGCGTGGAGGTCTGCGGCTTTGTCCAAGATATATGCTTCCGTTTCTTCCTTTATGATATCCGCCATGGAATCCCGCGCGAGATTTTCTCCCATCGCGGCGGCGTCCTCCGCGTCATCCATGCACCGCAGGGAAAAGTCCGGCAATTTGGAAAAATCCACCCTCGAAATGGGACTCAGAACAGTGTACGCCAGAAACAGCCCGCAGATCAGCTTCCCCACCTGCTTGCCGCTTCCATTGGGGAACAGCCTGACCACAATGCCGCAGAGCATGGCGGCAGCTACCACAGAAATAACATATTGCCGAAGCGCCTCCATTATCCCACTCCTTTCAGAAAACACACCGTGCTGATGAGCAGCAGCAGGCACTCCGAGCCGGTCATGGCGAGCAGCAGTCCCATAGCTGTGGAAAAATCCCCGATCAGCTCCGTCAGTCCCTTTTCTCCGAAGATGCCGCATACGGCGGCTGTCAGTTTCAATATCAGATAGTGGACGCCGATTTTCAGAAACGGACTTAGGAATACCGCCAGCACCGCCAGAATTCCATAAATGCCCGCCGCGTTTTTCATTAGCCCCGCGCTGACCAGCACCGCTTCCGAGGCGTCGGACAAAATTCCGCCCACCACGGGAACTACGGAGGAAATGGTGACCTTCGTTGCTTTCAGCGCCGCCGCGTCGGTAGTGCCGCTGACCACGCCGGTGACGGTCATATAGGTCGTGAACACCGTCAATATGGTTTTCAGGCTCCAGCTGACGACGTTTTTGACCAAATCCCGCAATTTTCCCAGAATATTCTCCCCGATTGCGCCGTTTGCCGCCGACAGCGCCAGAAACAGGTACACCATGGGGCCGAGCATCCGGGAAATCAGGGAGCTCAGCACCGAGTCGAACACCGCCGTCCCGGCGTACAGCGCCGTGGAGGACGCCGCCCCGCCCTGCGCCGCCATGGCCGCCGTCATGACGGGAAGCAGCAGCTTTCCGTACTCGCTGATTTCCGTCACGGTCTGCGACCCCAGACGAATCAGGGAATTTGCGCTCAGCAGCAGCCCCGCCGCAATGGCCGTGGCTCCCGCGAGGTTTGCGACGGTCTTCACGCTTCCGGAAAAGGATTGGAGCAATGATACCATCATCACCGCCGCGATCACCCCAAGGCTGACCTTGGACGCTTCCTTCAAATCCGGCCGAAGTCCCAGAACCGCGTCCCGAAGCAGCTCCATCAGCCCGGCGGCAAAGGAGCCGGTGTCCTCCGGCATCAGCTCCGCCCCTTTCTCCGGCACCTGTGGAGCCGTAAATTCCACAGCGGAAGCAGGTATCGCCAGCGCAAATATCAACGCCACTGCCAAAATCAGTTTGCTCATAATTCTCGTAAAATCTCCCGTATCAGTTCCAGCATGGCGGTGAAAATGGGAAGGGACAAGTATAAAATCACCGCCGAACCAAGCATTTGCAGCGTTTTTCCAAGAGAGCCGTTTCCCGCGTCGGTACAGACCAGTCCGGCAATTTCCGACACCAGCCCGATGCCCACCGCTTTTAAGAGAATGCCCAGCATGTCCCCCTGCAGGTCTCCCAGCGTTTCCAGCTCACGCAGGAAGTCCAGCACCGGCTCCAAGTAGGAAATGGCGATCATGGCGACCATGCAGCACACCGCCATGGTCAGAAGAACCCCAATATCCTTTTGCTTTCCCAACGAAAGCCCCAGCACCACCGCCAGCAGCACCGCCGCCGCGGCCTTCCAGAACAGGCTCATCAGAATTCAAACAGGGTCTTCACCAGATCAAACAGATCGGCGATCTTCTGCGCCAGCATCATCAGCACGACCACCAGCCCCGCTAAGCTGGTCATAGTGGCCTGCTCCTCCCGGCCGGAACGGGAAAGCACCTGATTGAGGATAGAAACGATGATGCCAATGGCAGCAATTTTGAAAATCAGGTCAATGTCCATACTCATAGAAACAAAATCGCCAGCGCCGCACCGGCGCATAATCCCAGCGTCCCGTAGCTGCGAAGACGTGTTTCCCGGTTCTTCCCCAGAGCTTCCAGCTCCATGCGGCATGATTCCCGCACTTCCTCTAAGCCCTGCTTCTGCCCCGGAAGATCGAACCGGCCAAGGGTATGCCCCAGCTGCTTCATGATTCCCCGTATCCGCCGGGGCAGCTCGTGACTGCGTTTCAGCGCGGCGGTCATGCAGCTGGCCGCGTCCGGGGAGGTCTGCCATTCCAGCTCCCGCGCAAGATTGAAAAACACTTCCCGGAGTGTCCCCCTCGTTTCCTTCCCCGCCTGACGGCAAAGCTCCGGCAGGGGCGTCAGGCGGTATTGAAGCTCCCACTCCATGTAATTCAGCGCCCTGAGCAGCTGCCGGAGGATTCCTTCCTCCCGCTTGTACCCGGAAGCGATGGAAAACCCGAAACCGCCGCAGCCCGCGATGACCAGCGCCGCGCCAAACCATCTGTAGCTCATAGCGCCGCCCTCTCCGCCCGGAAGGACTTGTCCTGCCGTAAAATCAGAAGCGTTTTGAACACCCCACTTTCCGCCAGCGGACGGTAGACCGACCTGCGCCGCAAGTCTGCCGCCGACGTGCCGTGGGCAGTTGCCAGCAGCCGCACCCCGCAGTTCGCCGCCCGGAGAAGCGCCCGGGCGTCCGCCTCCGCCGTGATCTCGTCCACGGCGATGCAGTCCGGCCCCATGGTTCTGAGCACCATGTCGATTCCCGGGGACTTGGGGCAGCCGGTGAGAACGTCCGTCTTCTTCCCCCGTTCCAGCCCCTCCGGGAACAGCTCGCCCCGCTCGTCCACCACGCTGACGCACTGTTTTTCTCCGATCTGCCGAATCAGATCCCGCAAAAGGGTGGTTTTTCCCCACCCGGGCGCACCCAGAATCAGAATGGAGCCGGGAGCGTCCGCCGCCCGCTTGGCGATTCCCGGAAAATCTCTCGCGACACGGATGCACAGGGAGCTGATTTCCCGGATGCCAGTCACAATGCCATCTTTGCAGACTACCTCGCCGCACAGACCAATGCGGTGTCCCCCGGGGGCGGTAAGATACCCCTGCGCTGTTGTCGCCGCCGCCCATGGAGAATACCGGCTGGCGGCGTTGATGCAGTAATTCAGGTCTTCCCTGCTGACACAGCACCCCAGCCAGCGGCTTTCCCCGCTCAAAACCAGCTCCGGCGGCATCCCCAGCCGAAGCCGCAGCTCCTGCAAAGCGTTTTTCCCCAACCTGTCCACCTCCGGCCGAAGTCTTGGCGGCAAGACGGACAGCAGCTGTTTCCATGCGCACATCATTTGCATCACTCCTGCCAAAGACTATGCGGCGGGGCGCAATATTAGCACCCCGCCGCAAAAGGTTTTTGGCCATGCAAAAGCCGACAGCACAGGGCTGCCGGCTTTCCGTTACCGCTTATTTTTCTTGTAAATGACGTTCAGGCCCTTCAAAAGCAGGTCTTTCTCCAGAATGATCTCCCGTTTGCACAGCGGTGTGATAAACTGGGCAAGGCCGCCGGTGGCAATGAGTGTGGACTTGTGTCCCAGCTCTGCTTCGATTCGCTCCACCAGTCCGTCCAGCATGGCGGCGGTGCCGTACATCATGCCGCTGCGCATACAGTCCACTGTGTTCTTTCCGATGACGTGCTTCGGCTTGTCCAGACTGATGCCGGGAAGCTGAGCGGTGCGGCTGGTCAGCGCGTCCAGCGAAACCCGGACGCCCGGAAAAATGATGCCGCCCAGATACATATTGTTCGGCTCCACCACCTCGATGGTGGTAGCCGTTCCCAAATCCATCAGAATCATGGGCGCTTCGTACTCCGCGAGGGCGGCCACGGCAATGACGATGCGGTCGCTGCCTACCTGACTGGGAACGTCCATGTGGATGTTCAGCCCGGTTTTCAGCCCGGGGCCGACCACCATGGGCTGCTTCCGGATAACCTTGATGACGCCGGTTTTGACCGAATTGAACACCGGCGGCACGACGGAGGAAATGATGCAGTCGTCGATTTCCTTTACCTGCACGCCGAAGGCTTCCATCATGTTTTTGATCTCCACGCCATACTGGTCGGAGGTGCGGATGGCGTCGGTGGCAATGCGGGCTTTGAACAGAATTTTATCATTTTCAATACAGCCGATGACCAGATTGGTATTACCGATGTCAATGGCAAGCAGCATAACGATCTCTCCTTAACGTTTTTTCATCCGCTCCGAAAGGTGCAGCAGCGCCTTTCCGATGACGGTCACCAGAATGGCGGCAATGATGGCCTCCGGGATTCCGGACGCCGTGACCGTACCCATCACAAGTCCAAAAACGGCGGTAATGGCCACGTTTTTCGCCTGTGCGTACTGCTGGGCAAGCAGCACATAAATGCTGCCCATGACGAGAATTGTGTGGCACAGCGTGGAAATCACTGCCGTCAGGGGCAGCGCCGCAAAGTCCTGCTTCGTAAGCTTCTTAAAGAGCTTCCACAGCCATCCCGCAATCGCGCCGAACAGAATCCGGCACCCCAGTGCGATCCACAGGCTTTTCAGCACCCCCGGCAGACCCTCCGTGGTCATAAAGGGCGAAAACGCAAATGCCAGCAGTCCGGGACTGGTGGTATTTGCCCAGATGGAGCACAGCCCGAACACGCCCCCAAGGACAGCGCCCGCGCCGGGGCCGAGCAAAACCGCGCCCAGAATGACTGGGATGTGCATGGTTGTGGCCTTGATCACCGGAAGTGGAATGAAACCGATTCCGGTAACGCCCATGACCAGCAGAACACCGCAGAACATAGCGAGGGTCGCCATGTACCGGGTGTTCATTTTCCTTTTTTCCATATGAAATTACCTCCTGCTGCCGTTCTTCTTATGAAGATACAGCGCAAATTTGGGAGCTTTCACTCCGAGGGTATTATAGCAGGGTGCGGCGGAAAATACAAGAAAAAAATCATCTTTACAGCGATTCAAAATCGGGATATAATGAGCGTAAGCAATTTTCTATTCTGGAGGGTTCCCTATGCTGAAAGGAAAAACCGTCCTTCTGGGCGTTACCGGCGGAATCGCCGCCTATAAAGCCGCCGCGCTGGCCTCCGCCCTTGTCAAGCAGCACGCCGCGGTGGAGGTCGTCATGACCGAAAACGCCACCCAATTCGTCACACCCCTGACCTTCGAGCAGCTCACCGGCCGCCGGACGATGGTGAACACCTTCGACCGGAATTTCTCCCATCAGGTGGAGCATATCGCTCTGGCGGAACGGACGGATCTTGTGATCGTCGCCCCGGCCACGGCCAACGTATGCGCGAAGCTCGCCCACGGGCTGGCGGACGATATGCTCACCACCACGATTCTCGCCTGCCGCTGCCCCAAACTCATCGCCCCCGCCATGAACACCAATATGTACGAAAATCCCGTGACACAGGACAATCTGGCGCTTCTGCGCCATTACGGCTGGGAGGTCATTGAGCCTGCCAGCGGACGTCTTGCCTGCGGTGCCGTGGGCAAGGGCAAGCTGCCGGAGCCGGAGGAAATTCTGCAATATATCCTGCGTCAGCTGGCCTTCCCTCACGATCTTGCCGGGAAAAAGGTGCTTGTCACCGCCGGGCCGACCCAGGAGGCCATCGACCCCGTCCGGTATCTGACCAACCATTCCACCGGGAAAATGGGCTACGCCATCGCCAGAATGGCCATGCTCCGGGGCGCGGACGTGACTCTGGTTTCCGGCCCCACGGCCATCGCCCCCCCGCCCTTTGTGACCGTAGTTCCCGTCGTTTCCGCTCAGGATATGTTTGAAGCCGTGGCCGCCAACGCCCCAAAATCCGACTTTATTTTCAAAGCGGCGGCGGTGGCGGACTACACCCCGGCAAATTACAGCGACAACAAGGTCAAAAAGTCCGAGGGCGACATGTCCATCCCCCTGAAACGCACCCGGGACATTCTGAAATATCTTGGTGAGAACCGCGTCCCGGGACAAGTCATCTGCGGTTTTTCCATGGAGACCCAGAACATGGTGGAAAACAGCCGGGAAAAGCTCGTAAAGAAGAACGTGGACATGATATGCGCCAACAATCTCAAGCAGTCCGGCGCTGGCTTCGGGGTTGACACGAATGTAATCACGATCATTACCCGGAGCGAAACCACTGAGCTTCCGCTGCAATCCAAGGAAAGCGCCGCAAACGCCATTCTGGACGTGGCAGTCCGGCTGGCTCCGTAAAAGCGCCCATACCTGCAAATCGGAATCGGAGAAGATTAAATGGGACAGATCAGCCTACAGATCATGACAAGGGAGTTATGTCACGACCTTTATAAAGGGTGGACAAATGACGCATCCATTTATATGGATATGAAGCTGTTCAAGCCATACACCTATAACGAAGATGCTGTAAACCGGTATTTTGAATCGAAGCAGGATGTGTCGAGGGTTGTATTCGCAATTATGCTTGATGCCGAGGTGATTGGGGAGTTGCAGCTAAAGCAAATAGACCGCGACAGGAA
>HF988074.1:37746-38030 GCA_000434635.1 Firmicutes bacterium CAG:110
CAGGAAAGAGTGTACGCTGAGTATTCACATGCAAAATGATTCCGTGAAGGGCAAAGGTTATGGGACGCAAGCGGAAAAGCTGGCGATCAAATACGCTTTTGAGAAGCTGGGGATGCTTGCGGTCAACGCCGATGCTGTTCTTAAGAACACACGCAGTCAGCACGTTCTTGAAAAGGTGGGATTTCGCTTCGTCAAAGAAGAAGGAATATTTCGGTACTATCGGGTGGAACAGGCGGACTTCCATGCTGATTAAATCTTGTATGTGCTGTAATAGTCAAACGCCC
>HF988074.1:38060-39545 GCA_000434635.1 Firmicutes bacterium CAG:110
GACGTTTTTCGTCCGGGCGTTTTAAATCATTACATCAGTTCATCCGGCACGGAGTCCAGATCGTCAAAGCCCATCTGTTCCGTCTGGCCGCCCTTCATGGACGCCCATTGTTCCTTGGTGATCAGAATGGCTCTCGGCTTGCTGCCCTGGAAGGGGCCGACAATGCCCTTTTCCTCCATCTCGTCCACGATTCGCGCCGCGCGGGCATAGCCCAGCTTCAGACGGCGCTGGAGCATGGAGACGGAAGCCTGTCCAGTCTCCAGAATCACATCGACGGCGGCGGGCAGCATTTCGTCGCCCTCCAGCTCCTCGTCGGTGGGGTCGGGGTCGGAGACGCTCGCCGGCTTTTTGCCGGTCTGCTGGGCTTTTTTCTCGATCTCGTCCAGCACCTGCTGGCTGTAATCCGCCGTGTAGTTGTCCTTGACATACCCGGCCACGGCCTCGACCTCGGTGTCGGTAACAAAACAGCCCTGCACACGCAGCGGCTTGCCGCAGCCGATGGGGGCGTACAGCATATCGCCCTTGCCCACCAGCTTTTCCGCGCCCATGGTATCCAGAATGATGCGGGATTCCATGGCGGAGGCAACGGAAAAAGCGATTCGGGACGGAATATTCGCCTTCATCAAACCGGTGATAACGTTGGCGGAGGGACGCTGGGTGGCGATGATCAGGTGCATACCGGCGGCACGGCCCATCTGTGCAATGCGGCAGATGGAGTCCTCCACCTCCTTGGCGGCGACCATCATCAGATCCGCCAGCTCGTCGATGATAATGACCACCTGAGGGAGCTTCTGGCCGTCCTCCTCGGCGGTAACGATGCTGTTGTAGGATTCCAGATCCCGGACGCCCATGTCGGACATCATTCTGTAGCGGCGAAGCATTTCCGTCACCGCCCATTGCAGACTGCCCGCAGCCTTCTTGGGGTCGGTGACCACAGGGATCAGCAGATGGGGAATGCCGTTGTAAATGCCCAGCTCCACCATCTTGGGGTCAACCATGATGAGCTTCACATCGTCGGGACCTGCCTTGTACAGTAGGCTGATAATAATGGAGTTCATGCACACGGATTTACCGGAACCGGTGGTACCGGCAATCAGCAGATGGGGCATTTTGGCAATGTTACCCACGATGCAGCTTCCGTCAATGCTCTTGCCCAGCGCAATGGAGGTCTTGGATTTTGCCTTGGCAAACTCGGTGGAATCGATAACCTCCCGCAGGGAGACCGTCGTGACCGCCCGGTTCGGCACCTCGATGCCAACCACGGAGATCTTTCCGGGAACGGCGGCGATGCGGACGCCGGACGCGCCCAGACTCAGGGCAATATCATCGGCGCAGCCGGTGATTTTATTCAGCCGGACGCCCTTGTCAAGCTCCACCTCGTAGCGGGTGACGCTGGGGCCACGGGTGACGTTGATGATATGGGCGTCGATATTGAAGCTGGCAAGGGTCTCATTGAGGCGGCGGGAATTCTCCCGCATTTCCTCC
>HF988075.1:0-2433 GCA_000434635.1 Firmicutes bacterium CAG:110
AAAGACGGCTGAGACTCGCAGACGCAATTGTGCGGTGTTGCCTTAGTAGCCGCTGCCCTCCAATCCCTTTGCGATCTTGACAATGCGGGAGGTTCCCAGACGGGACGCGCCCAGCATAATGAACTTCTCCGCGTCGGCAAGGCTGGAAATGCCGCCGGCGGCCTTGATCTTCACATGGGGCGCAACGTGCGCGGCGAACAGCTCCACGTCGTGGAAGGTCGCACCGGCCTTGGAAAAGCCCGTGGAGGTCTTGATGTAGTCCGCGCCGGAGTCGGAGACGCACTTGCACAGGGCGATCTTTTCCTCGTCGGTGAGCAGGCAGGTCTCGATGATGACCTTTAAGAGCTTCCCATTGCAGGCGGTCTTCACGGCTGCGATCTCCTCCGTGATCTTCTCCCACAGGCCGTCCTTCGCCCAGCCGATGTTGATGACCATGTCCACCTCGTCCGCGCCGTTCGCCACGGCGTCGGAGGCCATGAAGCACTTGGCGGCGGTGGTGTCGTAGCCGTTGGGGAAGCCGATGACGGTGCAGATGGGCAGTTTGTCCCCAACGTACTCCTTCGCCTGCTTCACGTAGGACGCGGGGATGCAGACGGAGGCGGTGTGATACTTCATACCGTCGTCGCAGACGCCTTTGATCTCCGCCCAGGTGGCGGTCTGGGTCAGCAGGGTGTGGTCGCACTTGGCAAGAATGTCTTTCAGTTCCATGATGATTCTCCTTCTGTATATGATTCAGTTGCGTCCGTGGAGCCGGATGACCCGGTGCTCCCGGATGCCCCGGATGTAGCACTTGTGACACATGGCAATGTAGCTGTCGTTGCCGCCCAGCACCACCTGCGCGCCCTGGGTGATGATGTGACCGTCGCCGTCGATACGGGCGTTCACCGTAGCCTTCGCGCCGCAGTCGCAGATGGTCTTGATCTCCTGAATGGTGTCCGCCACCTCCATCAGGCGGCGGCTGCCGGGAAACAGGCGGGTCTGGAAGTCCGTGCGCAGGCCGAAGCACATCACCGGAATGTTGTAGTCATTGACAAGTGCGCGGAGCTGGTCGATCTGGCTTTCCGTCAGGAACTGGCATTCATCCACGATAATGACGTCGCACTTGCCCTCCTGGGTGTCCTGAAACAGCAGGTATATGTCCGTTCCCGGGGCGATGACGTCCGCCGGGGATTCCAGACCGATGCGGCTGCGCAGAATCTTCGCGCCGTCCCGGGTGTCAGTGCCGGGCTTGATGAGCCAGACGTTCAAGTCGTTTTCCTCGTAGTTGTACTTGGTGATCAGCGCCTGAGCCGTCTTGCTGGAACCCATGGCGCCGTACTTGAAATAAAGCTTTGCCATTGTGTCTACCTCCGTTCGTCCTCCTATTATAACGAAAAAGAAGGCCGGATGCAACCCCTTTTCTGGGCGAAGTACACAATATATGCTTGCATTCCCGCCTGCCGGATGCTATACTGAACAAAAGAAGAAAAATTTTTCGGCAAATTTTCCATTTTCTGAAACCTTCGCCGCAGTTTGTCGAGTATATGGACAGAAGCACATAACAACAAGGAGGTAACTCAAATGAAAAAGATGACCGCAATTCTCGTGACCCTGTGTATGCTTGCCGCTCTGCTGGCCGGATGCGGCGGCGCAAGCAAATCCACCCAGGCCTTCGACGCAGCCGCAGCTGCCCCCGCCGAGGCGGCGAATGGCGCTTACTATGATATGGAGAGCGCCAAATCGGAAGACGGCGGACTGACGGGCGACACCGATTCCACCGTGCTGCCGGAAGGCCGCAAATGGATCATCACCGTGAATATGTCCGCCGAGACCGAAGATCTGGACGCTCTGATGGAAGCCCTGAACGGAAAGATCTCCGGTCTGGGCGGCTACGTGGAGGATCAGGACAGCTATAACGGCAGCATGTATTCCTCCCGCCGCTACCGCAGCGCCAGTCTCACCATCCGTATCCCTGCCCAGCGGGTGGACGAATTCACCGAGGAAATGTCCGGCATTGCCAACGTGGTATCCACCAACCTGAGCCGGGAGGACATCACCCTGAGCTACGTCGCGACCGAAAGCCGCGTTAAGGCGCTGCAAACCGAGGAAGCCCGGCTTCTGGAGCTGATGGAGCAGGCCGAGACCATGGCCGACCTGCTGGAGATCGAAAGCCGCCTGACGGACGTGCGCTACGAGCTGGAAAACCGTGCTTCCCAGCTGCGGCTGTACGACAATCAGGTGGATTACGCCACCATCTACTTATCCATCGACGAAGTGCAGGAGTACACCCCCGTTGAAGAACCCACCGTGTGGGAGCGGATCAGCGGCGGCTTCGTGAGCAGCGTGAAGGGCGTCGGCAACGGGCTGCTTGACCTGCTGGTGTGGGTGCTGGCAAAGTCCCCCTATCTCGTCATTCTGGGCGGCGTCACCGTTGGCGTGGTGGTTCTCGTCAAG
>HF988075.1:2549-5617 GCA_000434635.1 Firmicutes bacterium CAG:110
ACCTTTCGGTGCGCCCGGTATTTATTTTGGAATTGTAATGGTCAGCACGATCTGGCTGTCCGTCTCCCGGCGTTCCGATACGGCGGGAATGCCGGACAGCTGGATTTTTTGCAGGGACTGGGTCAGGTTGTTGAGAAACGCGCCCACGTTGGCTCTTGACGGCCTGTCCGCCCGGGCAGACAGGAGCGTTTCCACATACTTTTCCGTCCGCGCCACGCTCATGCCCTGCCGGACGATCTCCTTCACCGCCGCGAGCTTACACTCCTCCGTAGGCAGCTTCAGAAGCGCCCGGGCATGGCGCTCCGTCAGTCCCGCCTCCCGCAGGGCAAGCAGCACCGGCTCGCTGTGCTTCAGCAGCCGCAGCTTGTTGGCCACCGCGCTCTGGCTTTTGCCCAGAAGCCGCGCCGCCTGCTCCTGACTCATGTTCCAGTCCTCCAGCAACCGGGAAATGCCCATGGCTTCCTCGATGAAATCCAAGTCCTGCCGCTGCAAATTTTCCACCATGGCCGCCATGCCGGATTCCCGGTCGTCCATGCTCATGATGATGCAGGGGATGTCCGTGATCCCCGCCAGCTCCGCCGCCCGCAGACGGCGCTCCCCCGCGATCAGCTCATAGCCGTTTCCGCTGCGGCGGACGGACAGCGGCTGCAGGATTCCGTGCTGCCGGATGGAATCGGACAGCTCGTCCAACGCCTCCGGGCGGAAAATTTTCCGGGGCTGCGCCGGATTGGGGCGGATGGAACGAGCCGGGAGAAAAACCACCCGTCCGGTCTCCATGTAGGTTTTCAGCTTCTGACATTGCATTGCCCGTCCTCCCTTGTTGATATGGAACCATTTTACGTTCCTCAGAAACGGGAATACCAGCGAAAACGGCGCAATGTTCCGGGGAAATGCACGACATTTTCTTCTCTCTTTTACCGTTCTTTCCCAGTTCATAAAATATTTACGGAATATTGCATTTTCCCTCTTGCTTTTTTTGCCAAGCTGCGCTATTATATTAGCACTCAGAACAAGTGAGTGCTAAACCGCGTAGATACAGGCGGGCAGGGTTCGCCCGATACCCGTCGTCTAAATGCTTATATGTATGGAGGAATTCAAAATGAAACTCAAGCCCATGGCAGATAACGTTCTGCTGAAAGCCCACGAGGCGCCCGAGACCACCGTCTCCGGCATTGTTCTGGCTACCACCAACAAGGAAAAGCCCATGATCTACGAAGTCGTTTCCGTCGGCCCCGGCACCAAGGACGTCACCATGACCGTCAAGGCCGGTGAGAAGGTCGTCGTCGGTAAGTTCACCGGCACCGATGTGACCATCGACAAGGAAGATTACAAGTTTGTCAAGCAGGACGACATTCTGGCCGTCGTCACTGACTAAGGAGGAAGATTATCATGTCCAAGATGATTGTTTACGGCGAAGAAGCCCGCAAGAAGCTGCAGTCCGGCATTGACCAGCTGGCCAATACCGTTAAGGTTACCCTGGGTCCCAAGGGCCGCAATGTGGTTCTGGGCAAGAAGTACGGCGCGCCCCTCATCACCAACGACGGCGTGACCATCGCCAAGGAAGTGGAGCTGGAGGACGCCTTTGAGAACATGGGCGCACAGCTCATCCGGGAAGTCGCCACCAAGACCAACGACGTGGCCGGTGACGGCACCACCACCGCCACCCTGCTGGCACAGGCCATCACCCGTGAGGGCCTGAAGAATCTGTCCGCCGGCGCGAACCCCATGGTCATGCGCAAGGGCATCGACAAGGCTGTTGCCGCTGCCGTTGAGGCCATCAAATCTAACTCCGTTCCCGTGTCCGACTCCGCCGCCATCGCCCGTGTCGGCACCGTGTCCTCCGGCGACGAGACCATCGGCAAGCTGATCGCCGAGGCCATGGAGAAGGTCGGCAAGGAAGGCGTCATCACCATCGAGGAGAGCAAGACCGCCGAGACCGGTCTGGACGTGGTCGAGGGTATGCAGTTCGACCGTGGCTATATCTCCCCCTACATGGTCACCGACACCGACAAGATGGAGGCCGTTCTGGACGACGCTTACGTCCTGATCACCGATAAGAAGATTTCCTCCATTCAGGAGATCCTGCCCATTCTGGAGCCCATCGTCAAGTCCGGCCGCAAGCTGATGATCATTGCTGAGGACGTGGAAGGCGACGCTCTGGCAACGCTGCTGCTGAACCGTCTGCAGGGTCGCTTCAACGTGGTCTGCGTGAAGGCTCCCGGCTTCGGCGACCGCCGCAAGGAAATGCTGCAGGATATCGCCGTGCTCACCGGCGGCACCGTCATTTCCAGCCAGCTGAACATGGAGCTGCCTGACGCCAAGATGGAAGATCTGGGTCATTGCCGTCAGATCGTTGTCACCAAGGACACCACCACCATCGTCGATGGCGACGGCGCTCCCGAGGCCATCCAGGATCGTGCCCACATGATCCGCTCCGCCATTGCCACCACCACCTCCGACTACGACCGCGAGAAGCTCCAGGAGCGTCTGGCGAAGCTGTCCGGCGGCGTGGCCGTCATTAAGGTCGGCGCTCAGACCGAGGTCGCCATGAAGGAGCAGAAGCTGCGGGTCGAGGACGCTCTGAACGCTGCCCGCGCCGCTGTGGAAGAGGGCATCGTGGCCGGCGGCGGTACTGCTCAGGTCAACGCCATCCCCGCTGTGGAGAAGCTGATCTCCACGCTGCACGGCGACGAGAAGACCGGCGCACGGATCATTGCCGCCGCTCTGCAGGCCCCCATCCGTCAGATCGCCGAGAACGCCGGTGTAGACGGCAGCGTCGTCTACGAGAAGATCCGCACCTCCGGAAAGGTCGGCTACGGCTACAACGCCTACACCGAGGAGTACGTGGACATGATCCCCGCAGGCATCGTCGATCCCACCAAGGTGACCCGTTCCGCTCTGGAGAACGCCGCTTCCATCGCGGGCTGCGTGCTGACCACCGAGTCTCTGGTCGTGGATAAGCCCGATCCCGCCGCCGACGCCGCAGCAGCCGCTGCCGCAGGTCAGGCCGGTGGAATGTACTAAGCACTTCCCATAAAACGAATCAGTCCGGCGGCTCCAAAAGGAGC
>HF988076.1:0-4366 GCA_000434635.1 Firmicutes bacterium CAG:110
GTGCGCCCCCTGCTTCGCGGCCATCGGCGCCATCAAGCGTGAGATGAACAACGCCAAGTGGACCTGGTTCGCCATCGGCTATCAGTGCGGCTTCGCTTACCTGATCGCCCTGATGATCAACCAGTTCGGCAACCTGTTCCTCGGACACGCCAGCGTGATCGGCCTGATCTTCGCTCTGGCTGCTCTGGCTGGTATGCTGTACATGCTGTTCAAGCCCTACAAGGAAGCCACCAAGCTTTCTAAAGTCTGATCGTTTTGGAGCCAGACGATACGTCTGGCTCCAAGCTTCAATGTTCTGAAATGGAGTGATTTTTATGCTGCAATGGATCAGCGCGAATATCGGTACAGTTCTTATCAGTCTCGTCCTTCTGGCAGTGGTTACTCTGATTATCCGCAGCATGGTACACGACAAAAAACAGGGAAAGTCCTCCTGCGGCGGCAACTGCGCCGGCTGTGCCGCGTGCGGTTCCTGCCACAATAAGAGTCATTGAATTGCTTTTCCCGAGTTTCCAACCACCGAATGCAGTCCGCAGACTTTGTCTGCGGACTGCATTTCTTTGTGTATGTTCTGACAGCATTCTTTCCTCCCGCTGTGCTACCATATCTCCGGGAGGGGATACCAATGAGAACATTGGCAAAGGATATTCTGATCGCCGCCGTCATGGGTTTGGTGGTGCCGGGGATCGTGCTGAGCATTGCGGCGCGCCAGACGGATACTCCGCCGGAGACGACGCCTGAAACAACGGCGCATACCGTACAACCCACGGCGCAGGAGACTGTGCGGCTTCCTGTGCTGGTCAGGCAGGAGGACGGCACGGTTTCCCAGATGGATATGGACGGCTACCTTGTCGGGGTGGTGCTGGCGGAAATGCCGGTATCCTTCGAGGAAGAAGCACTGGAAGCCCAGTCCGTGGTTGCCCGGACGTACGCCCGGAAGGCGTGGGAGACCGGCGGCAAGCATGGCGATTGCTCCGTATGCACCCGCAGCGCGTGCTGTCAGGGCTACATCGGGGACGAAGACTACCTGTCTCAGGGCGGTACGGAGGAAGGTCTGGAAAAGGTACGCGCCGCCGTGGCCGCTACCTCCGGCTGGGTGCTGACCTACGAGGGGGAGCTGATCGAAGCGACGTATTTTTCCTGTTCCGGCGGCAGTACCGAGGACGCCGCGGCGGTGTGGGGAACGGAGTTCCCTTACTTACAAGCTGTAGCCAGCCCCGGCGAGGAAAAGGCGGCGCATTACACGGATACGGTGCGCTTTTCGGCGGGAGCGTTTCAGGATGCCCTTGGTGTCAAGCTCAGCGGCAGCCCGGGAAGCTGGTTCCGGGACGTGGCCTACACCGATGGCGGCGGTGTCGATACCATTGTCATCGGCGGGACAACCTATAAGGGGACTTCTCTTCGCTCCGCGCTGGGTCTGCGTTCCACGGCGTTTTCCATATCCACCACCGAGGATACCGTCACCATCACCACCAGAGGCTACGGCCACCGGGTGGGCATGAGTCAGTACGGCGCGGACGCCATGGCGGTCACGGGAAGCACCTGCCCGGAAATTCTGGCGCACTACTACCCGGGAACCACACTGACAATATTGGGATAAATTATGAAAAGGACTTGCCCAAATGAGCAAGTCCTTTTTGCTGCTTGACAAAACCAGGAAATAATGTTATATTACAAATACTTAGCAATACTAAATAGGAGGAGAGCCGATGGAGGACAGATTTGCCCAGCAATTAAAAAAGGGCGTGCTTGAAATGCTGGTGCTGAAGCTGATCTGCGAGAAGCCCGCCTACGGCTACGAGCTGCTGTCAGAGCTGAAAAAATCCTCTCAGGGGCGGTTCTGCCTGAAGGAAGGGACGCTGTATCCGATCCTGTACCGCCTTGAGGATGACGGCATGATCCGCTCCCAATGGTCAACGGGGGAGGGGCGCACGGCACCGAAGAAAATCTACGAAGCCACGGACGCTGGGCAGGCGGAAAATCTCCGCAGACAGCGCGTCTGGCGGGAATTTGATGATACGGTAAACGCATTTTTGCAGGGAGGAAGAGAGTCATGACGCAGGCGGAAAAGAAAATGAAGAACTATGTGAACGCGGTGGAGCGGCGTCTGAACCTGCCCCTGAAGATAAAGGCCAGGGTCATGAGCGACTTCCAAAGCTCCATAGCCGCCCGCCGGGAGGCGGGGCAGACCGACGAGGAAATCTACGCCGAGCTTGGCACCCCGGCGAAAGCAGCTGCCGATCTCAACGAGCAGATGAAGGACTATGCCTACCGGAAAAGCCCCTGGCGCTTTCTGTTTCTGGGAATCGGGGCGATCGGGGGCGTGCGGCTGTTGTACGACGGCGTCGTTTCCCTGATTGGCTATTTCATTCTGCACCGCGAGCTTGTGCAGAACGGGAGCGCGGCGGCCATCGGCATCATCGGCGGCGCGGACGGCCCTACGGCCATTTTTGTTACCACCCCCGCTTGGACAAGACCGGCGTGGATGGCGGCGCTGCTTATCATCGGCGTGGTGGGATATCTGCTGCTGCGGCGGTGCAAGGCGAAATCAAAATAAATCTTGCAGAAAACATAAACGTGTGCTATAATATAGCACACGTTTTGTGCAATTTCCCTAAGGAGGTAACGTTATGGATTTGACAATGGACGGACGGAAGGTACTGCCCCAGCCGGGACAGAGTTTGCTGGAACTGGTGAAGCAGCTGGGGCTGGATGGCAGTACGCTGACGGAAAGGCCCCTTGCCGCGAAGATCGCCGGTGAGGTCTTTACATTAAATTATATTCCCGTGCGGCAGAAAGAGGCGGAGGCCGACCGCCAGTCCATGCGCCGGGCGATGACGGCGTCCAACGGCGAAATCCGCCTGCTCCGCTACGCCGACCCGGCGGGCAAGGAGTGCTATATCCGCACGGCGCAGTTCACGATTTTCCTTGCCATGCGGCAGCTGTGGCCGGAGGCGACGGCAAAAATGACCTGCACGCTGGGCTCCAGCGTGTACATCAGCGTTGCGGGGGCAAAGGATTTTTCCGCTTCGACCCTGAAAGCGCGGGTCAGTGAGCTGGTGGGGCAGGACATTCCCCTGATCCGCCGCCGGGTAAAACTGCAAAAGGCCATCGACCGGTTCCGGGAGGAAGGGCAGACCGACAAGGCAAGGCTTCTTTCCTGGCGGACGGTGGATTATTTCGACGAGTACGCCTACGGAGACTTCGCCGACTATTACTACGGCGAGATGATGCCCTCCACCGGATATCTGGCAGTGTGGGACATTCTCCCGGCGGACGGCGGCTTCGTGTTCGTCTATCCGGATGACGGCAATCCGGAGATCTGTGCCAAGGTGCCGCCTATGCCCAACTTTTTCAGCGTGTTTAACGAGGGCGAGCGCTGGGGCGAGCTGATGGAGTGCCAGACGGTGGCCGACCTCAACGACCTGACGAATTCCGGCCGCATCCGGGAGCTGATCCGGGTCAACGAAGCCCTGCACGAAAAGCGGTTTTCTCAGGTGGCCGATCAGGTGTGCCAGCGGGGGGCGAAGGCCGTGCTGCTGGCTGGCCCCAGCTCCTCGGGCAAGACAACCTCGGCGAACCGTCTTGCCACCCAGCTCCGCGTCCATGGGAAAAAGCCCATTCTCATGAGTCTGGACGACTATTACATAGACCGGGACAAAATTGCCCCCGGCCCTGACGGTAAACTGGATTTGGAGCATATCAACACCATTGACTGCGCCCTGTTCCGGGAGGACATGGCGTCGCTGCTGGCGGGCGGGGAAGTGGAGCTTCCATCCTTCAACTTCCTTACCGGAAAACGGGAGTGGCGGGGCAAGCGGCTGCGTCTGGAAGCGGATTCCGTCATCATTGTGGAGGGGCTTCACGGTCTGAACCCCGCCATGCTGCCGGAAAGCGTGGATAAAAAGCTGATTTTCCGCCTTTACGTCAGCCCGCTGCTGCCCTTGAATCTGGACAATCACAACCGGATTCCCACCAGTTATCTGCGGCTCCTGCGGCGCATTGTCCGGGACTACGAGACCCGGGGGGCGTCGGTGCAGCATACGCTTGCCATGTGGGACAGCGTGCAGCGGGGGGAAAAGCGGTGGATTTTCCCCTATCAGGAGAATGCCGACGTGATTTTCAACAGCTCCACACTGTACGAACTGGCGGTGCTGAAAAAGCACATTTTCCCCCTGCTCACCGCAGTTCAGCCGGAGGACGAATGCTACGACGAGGTGCGCAACATCGTCAAAATTCTCAACTACATTCAGGAAGCGGACGTGGACGACGAAATTCCCCCCACCAGTCTGGTGCGGGAGTTTATCGGGGGGAATACGTTCTATAGGTAATTCTTCAACAGGGAAGATAAAAAAGCGGCAGCCGAAGC
>HF988076.1:4422-17902 GCA_000434635.1 Firmicutes bacterium CAG:110
AGGCGCAGGGCCGGGATAGCCAAGAAGCAGGGACACCAGCACGCACAGAACGATCGCGATGAAGCCAGTTACCATCCACAGACTCCGGCGGCGGGAGAACTCGCCGGTGATGACCAGCCAGCCAAGGCATAAAAGGGAACCTAGAATGGCGATAATGGCGGAGGTCACCTTCAGAACGGTCCAGCCAAGACCGGCGCAAAGCAGGTACAGCGCAAACACCAGCGCGTCGCCAATAATGACCCTGGTCATCAAACTCTCCATCTCACGATAACGATTCCGTTTTGCCACTTCTCATCCCTCCGAATTTCGGTTACAAACATGATACCACATAAAATCGAAAATTGCAACATTTTCTGAAAGAAAGTTCATGAAAGTTAATGGAATATTAGGGTTGCGCCCGGGGGAAAAGAATGCTATAATGTCTGCAAGTATGTATTGATTTAGTTTTAGCAAAGGAAGCCGCTATGGGAGAACCGCAATACCGTCTGGAGGGCATCGTCCATACCAAATCCGACGTTCTGGAGGATTTTGAGGGGCCGCTGGATGTTATTTTTGAGCTGCTGAGCAAGAATAAAATCGAAATTCAGGATGTGTCCATTTCCGCAATTCTGGAGCAGTATCTGGGATATCTGGACGAAATGAAGCGGATGGACATGGAGATCGCCAGCGAGTTCATCACCATGGCGTCCCATCTGATGCTGATCAAAACCAAAATGCTCCTGTCAGCGGCGGAACAGGCCGAGGCGGAAAGCGAGCTTGACCTGCTGCGCCAGTCGCTGGTGGAGCGCAAGCGCAGGGAAGCCATGGAGCAGATCCGGCAGGCCGTGGCGGTGCTGGAGCCGAGAAACGAGATCGGCCGGTGCCTGTTCACCAAAGAGCCGGAACCTTTGCGCAGAGAGCAGGGCTACCGCTATCAGCACGACGTGATCGACCTGCTTCGGGCGCTGGACATCATTGCCGAGCGCAGTCAGCGCCAGCTGCCCCCGCCCACGGCGAATTTCCGGGGCATCGTGGGAAAAGAGCCGTACCCCATCGGCCGGAAAACCGGCGAGGTGCTGCGTCAGCTGCTGCTACGGGGCGTGGAACGGCTGAAAAATCTGTTCCGGGGCAGCCGGAGCCGCTCGGAGGTCGTGGCGACTTTTCTCGCCATTCTGGATTTGTGTAAGACGAACTCCGTGACGCTGGAGGACGACCCCGGCGGGGAAAACCCCAACGTCCGTCTGCTGGACAAGCACCCAAGAGAGGAGATGACCTGATGGAATCGGAACAGCTACAGCGTGCCATTGAGGCCATTCTCTTTGCCGCGGGCGAGCGGATCGATATTGCCAGACTCGCCGCCGCGCTGGAAACGGACGCGTCGGATGTGGAAAAGGCTGCCGACGATCTGGCGGATAAATATGCCTTTGAGCGCCGGGGAATCCGCATTCTCAAGCTGGAAAAGGGCTACCAGATGGTGTCCTCCGGAGAAATGGCGGACTATGTGACGAAGGCGCTGGAAACAAGAAAGCCTCCCAAGCTGTCTTCTTCTCAGCTGGAGACCCTGACCATCATCGCTTACTACCAGCCGGCGACGAAGGCCATGGTGGAGCAGATTCGCGGCGTGGACAGCGCCTATTCCGTGGCGGCGCTGCTGAACAAAAAGCTCATCGAGGAGGCGGGACGTCTGAATGTTCCGGGTCGTCCGATTCAGTATAAGACGACGTCGGATTTTTTGCGCACCTTCGGCCTCAGCTCTCTGGAAGAGCTGCCCCCCATTGAGAAGATCACATTCGGCGAGCCGGTGGAGCTGCCCGAGCAGCCCCCCACCGGGGAGGACGCATAATGGGCTGGTGGATTGCGCTGGGCGTGATATTCCTTCTGGGAATCCTGCCCCTGGGCGTCAGCGCCCGGTACAGCGGGGAGGGAGCGCTGCTGCGCGTCGTGATAGGCCCCGTCCGGCTGACCCTGTTCCCCCGAAAAAAGAAGGAGAAAAAGCCGAAACCTGTGAAAAAACCGGCGGAACAGCCAAAAAAACAGGAAGAACCTCTCCCAAAGCCGCCCCAGCCCCCCAAGCAGGAGCCTGCGGCGGATAAGAAAGAAAAGGGCGGCAGTTTGCTGGATTTTTTGCCATTGGTGAAGGTCGCACTGAACTTTCTGGGAGATTTTCGGCGGAAGCTGCGGGTGAATCGCTTGGAGCTGAAGCTGATACTGGCTGGGGGCGACCCCTGCGACCTCGCGGTCAATTACGGAAGAGCCTGGGCGGCGGTGGGCAATCTGATGCCCCAGCTGGAACGGCTGTTCGTGATAAAAAAACGGGATGTGGAGGTCGAGTGCGACTTTACCGCGTCCAAAATACTGGTCATTGCGCGGCTGGATCTGACCATTACGCTGGGAAGACTTCTGGGTCTTGCCATCGTGTACGGCATCCGGGCGCTGAGAGAATTCCTAAAACTTCAGAAAAAACGAAAAGGCGGTGCTACCCATGAGCCAGATTCCCAATATGCTTGAAAGTACCATTCAGAAGATTCGTGAGATGGTGGACGTGAATTCCGTCATCGGCGAACCCATCTCCACGCCCGACGGCGTGACCATCATCCCCGTGTCCAAGGTCAGTGTCGGCTTTGGCGGCGGCGGTTCCGACTTCACCAAGAAGACGGCGGCCGGCGACAATCCCTTTGGCGGCGGCGTGGGCGGCGGCGTCAAGGTGACGCCCATCTGCTTCCTCATTGTCAAGGACGGCAATGTGCGCATGATGCCCGTGGCGGAGCCTGCCAGCTCCACTGCCGACCGCATTGTGGAAATGGTGCCGGACACGCTGGACAAGCTCACCGCCTATCTGGATTCCAAAAAGAAAGACTGATTTGCGCGGACGTCCGTGGTGCATAGTTTCCCCATAATGGGACACAATAGCCACGGGTGAGAAGAAATGAGACGATTTTTCGCCGGGACGGCGGCTGCATTGCTGGCCGCCGTCCTGTTTTTGCCTGTGGGGGCGGGTGCCGTGTCCGCCCGGCGGGCGTATGCGGTGGATGCCGTCAGTGGGCGAGTACTTTACGAGAAAAATCCCACGGAGCGGAGCCTGATCGCCAGCACCACCAAAATCATGACGGCGCTGATCGTTTGCGAGCAGTGTAACGTCCTGGACAGAATGCGCATTCCCAAGGAAGCGGTGGGCATTGAGGGTTCCTCCATGTACCTGAAAGAGGGGGAGGTACTCACCTTGCAGGAGCTGCTTTACGGGCTGATGCTGTCCTCCGGCAACGATGCCGCCGTGGCGCTGGCCATTTACTGCGGCGGCACTGTGGAGGGCTTCGCGGAGCTGATGAACGACAAGGCACACAATCTCGGCCTGACCGGGACGCACTTTGAAAATCCAAACGGCTTAGACAGCCCCGGCCATTATTCCACGGCGAAGGATTTGGGAACTTTGGCGGCCTACGCCATGGAGAATCCCATTTTCTACAAGACCGTTTCCGCCAAAAACGTCAAGGTGGGGGATCGGTATCTGACCAATCACAATAAGCTGCTGTGGCGGGTAGCGGGCGCCGACGGGGTGAAAACCGGCTTTACCAAGGCCGCCGGACGGATTCTGGTGTCCAGCGCCACGAGAGACGGGCGGCGGATCATCGCCGTGACCATCGACGACCCCAGCGACTGGTCTGACCATGCCGCGCTGATGGAAGAAGGCTTCTCCCGGTACGCCATTGGGCGTATCGTGAATCAGGGCGACCGGGTGGGAACCGTGGAAGTCGTGGGCGGCGAGAAACGGCGGGTGGAGGTACTGGCGGCGGAGGACTTTGACTATTCCGTCGCGCCGGAGGAACACCCCTGTCTGGCGCTGCCCGGCCCGGGATTCATCTATGCTCCGGCAGTAGAAGGGGCGGACGCGGGGGTCGTGTATGTGCTGATCGAGGGCAAGGCCGTGGGAAAAGTCCCGGTCGTCTACGGCGCGACCATCGAGCAGACCCAGCCGGAGGAAAAGAGCTTCTGGAAGAAACTATTCCACAGGGGGAGCGGCTGACATGCCGCTCCCGGACGACCATGCGGGGAGGAAGAACCGTGACAGAACGTTTGCAGAAAATACTCTCCGCCCGGGGCATGGCTTCCCGGCGGAAGGCGGAGGAGCTGATCCGGGCGGGGCAGGTGACCGTCAACGGCGTCACCGCTTCGCTGGGGGACTGCGCCGACCCGGAAACCGACGATATCCGGGTGGCGGGACAGCCGCTGGCCGTCCGGGAAAAGAACGTGTACATCTTATTGAATAAGCCCCGTGGCTATGTAACGACTCTGTCCGACGAGAAGGGACGGCCGGACGTGGCCGGTCTTGTGGCGGACTGCGGCGTGCGTGTGTACCCCGTCGGGCGGCTGGACATGGATTCCGAGGGGCTTCTGCTTCTGACCAATGACGGCGCGTTCGCCAACGCCCTGATGCACCCGAAGCATGAGGTGGAGAAGACCTATGACGTCTGGGTCACCGGCTACACGCCCGGCGGGGAACGCCGTCTGGCGAAGCCCATCACGCTGGACGGCTACACCATCCGCCCGCCGAAGGTGAAGCTGCTGAAGGCGGAGGGGCAGTCGGCAAAATTCCGGGTGACCATCCACGAAGGCCGCAACCGGCAGGTGCGGCGGATGTGCGATGCCGCCGGAATGCACTGCACCCGGCTGCGCCGCATTCAGGAGGGAAGTCTCCGTTTGGGAGATCTCTCGCTGGGGAAATGGCGCTATTTGACGGAGGCGGAGGTTGCAGGATTGGTGCGGACACCGGGAACATCCGGCACTATTTGAAATATTCCTGCATTTTTTGCGGTTGTCTCTTGCAAAATGCCGCCGATTTTGCTAGTATAACATAAGGCGGCTTTTCGGCAGAAACGGGCGATTGCCCTGACCGATGGCCATAAAAAACGATACAGCGCCGCACAAGGAGGCAGCTATGAGTTACGATATATTGTCCACTCTGCGGGAGATGGAACCTACCTTCTCCAAGGGGCAGAAGCGGATCGCGCGTTACATTACGGAGGACTATGACAAGGCCGCGTTCATGACGGCTAACCGTCTGGGAAAGACGGTGGGCGTGTCGGAATCCACGGTGGTTCGGTTTGCCGTTGATCTGGGCTTTGACGGCTACCCCAGTATGCAGAAGGCCATGCAGGAAATGGTGCTCAACCGCCTGACCTCCGTGCAGCGCATCGAGGTCGCCAATGACCGTCTGGGCGATCAGGACGTGGTCTCCACGGTGCTTCGTTCCGACATGGAGAAAATCCGCCAGACGGAGGAGATGGTGAGCCGGGAGGAATTTTCCGCCGCCGTGAACGCCATTCTAAAGGCAAAACGGGTGTACATTCTGGGCGTCCGTTCCGTGGAGCCGCTGGCGAATTTTCTGGGGTACTACTTAAATTATATGTTCAACAACGTCCATGTCGTTTCCGGCTTCGGGGCGGGGGAGATGTTTGAAAAGATCGTCAGCGTGAACAGCAGTGATGTGGTCATCGCCTTTTCCTTCCCCCGATACTCCTCCACCACAACCAAGGGCGCGAAATACTGCCGTTCTGCCGGGGCGACGGTCATCGGCATTACGGACAGCAAGCTGTCCCCCTTAGGCAGCAGCTGCGACCATGTGCTGATCGCCAAAAGCGATATGGTCAGTCTGGTGGACTCCCTTGTGGCGCCGCTGAGTATCGTCAACGCATTGATCGTCGCCATTGCCGCCCAGAAGGAGAAGGAACTCTCCAAAACCTTCGCCAATCTGGAGCGTATCTGGGAAGAATACGACGTGTATGAGAAGCGGGTGGACGGCTGATGCGCTATGACGGTATCGTGATCGGCGGCGGCGCGGCGGGCATGTTCGCGGCCATTACGGCGGCAAAACGGGGGCAGAATGTGCTGCTTCTGGAAAAAAACGACCGTTTGGGCAGAAAACTGCTGATCACCGGCAAGGGCCGCTGCAACGTGACCAATAACTGCACCGGCCAGGAGGTTTTGCAGAACGTCCCCCGGAACGGGCGGTTTCTCTACAGCGCCATGACGGCGTTCCCGCCGGAAAAGACGAGGGCCTTTTTTGAGGAACGTGGCTGCCGCCTGAAAACCGAGCGGGGAAACCGGGTATTCCCGGTGACGGACAAATCCCAGTCCGTTCTGGACTGCCTGCAATCGGAGCTGCACAGGCAGAAAATCACCGTGAAAACTGCCCGTGTCAGGGATATTCTCACCCAAGACGGGCATGTTACCGGGGTGAGGACGCAAAATGAGGAAATTGCCGCAAATTGGGTGATTCTCGCGACCGGCGGCGCTTCCTACCCCGCCACAGGCTCCACCGGCGACGGCTACAGCATCGCCGCCGCTCTGGGACACACGATCATCCCCCCGGAGGGAAGTCTGGTGCCGCTGGAGACGGCGGGAAACGACTGTCGGGAAATGCAGGGGCTGAGCCTGCGGAACGTGGGGGTCAAGCTGCTGAACGCCAAGGGAAAGGTGCTGTACAAGGACTTTGGCGAGCTGCTGTTTACCCACTTTGGCATTTCCGGCCCCACGGTGCTGTCGGCGAGCTGCCACCTGAAAGGAGACGGCTGCCGTCTGGTGCTGGATTTGAAGCCCGCGCTGGAAAGTGAAAAGCTGGAAGCCCGCATCCTGCGGGATTTGGAGCAGTATCAGAACCGGAGCATGGAAAACGCTCTGGTGGACTTGCTGCCCCGGAGCATGATCCCCGTGGTGCTGCGCAGACTGGATATTTCCCCGGAAATGCAGGCCAATTCCCTGACGAAGCAGAAGCGCCGCGCACTGGTGGAGCTGCTAAAAGCCTTCCCCATTGACATCACCGGCAAGCGCCCCGTGTCCGAGGCGATCATCACCAGCGGCGGCGTGAAGGTATCGGAAATCGACCCCAAAACCATGGAATCCAAGCGCGTGACCGGGCTGTATTTCGCCGGGGAGGTCATTGACTGCGACGCTTACACCGGCGGCTTCAACCTGCAGATCGCATGGGCGACGGCCTATGCCGCAGGGATGGCGGTTGGGTAAAAACAGGGCATTGACAAACGCGGGTTCCTGTAATAGAATACGATAAGATAGTTCCGCAGAAAATACTGAGAGGAGGACTTACACATGTACGAGAAACTGGTTAACTACGCGGCCAAGCAGCTGGAGCTGGACCCCGCCGAGATCACTCCCGATGCTACCTTTGAAAGTCTGGGCATCGATTCTCTGGATATCGTTGAGATGATTATGGATCTGGAGTCCGAGCTGGGCGTGGAGCTGGATCTGGAGGATCAGCAGATCACCACCTTCAAAGAGCTGGCCGACTTCATCGAGTCGAAGCTCAACTGATTGCAATTTCACAAATTTCAAAATTTCCTTGTATTGAGCTGTCCGGCTTATAACAAGGTCGCACTAGTCGGGGAGATAGCGGTGCCCTGTACCTGCAATCCGCTACAGCAGGGATGAATTCCCACACCCGGGCAAGTTTGAATATTGTCTGACCTGCGCAAGTGGTGTTGATAGATTGGTCTTGCGCAACGAGATCCCGTGAACCATGTCAGGTGGGGAACCAAGCAGCATTAAGCGGATCTTCTCGTGTGCCGCGGGGTTGCCGTTCTTGAGCTAACTGTGTCAGGTTCGGGTATTCGCCTTGTTCAAATGTGGGTGTGCGATCTTGTTATGAGCCGGATGGCTTTTTAGGCTCGCAATGGACTTTTGCAGAAAGGAGAAGCACAATGTCGGCTTATCAGGCGTTATACCGCAAATACCGCCCCCAGACCTTTGACGACGTTTCCGGGCAGATGGCGGTGACGCAGACCCTGAAAACCCAGATCATGACCGGGAAAATGAGCCATGCGTATCTGTTCACCGGCTCCCGGGGCACGGGCAAGACCAGCTGCGCCAAGATTCTGGCGAAGGCGGTCAACTGCCTGAATCCCGACCACGGTAACCCCTGCAACGTCTGCGAAGCCTGCAAGGCCATCGATTCCGGCTCCTGCATGGACGTGCTGGAGATCGACGCCGCGTCCAACAACGGCGTAGACAACGTCCGCGACCTGCGGGACGACGCCATTTATACGCCGTCTCAGGTGAAAATGCGGGTGTATATCATCGACGAGGTGCATATGCTCTCCATTTCGGCCTTCAACGCGCTGCTGAAGATCATCGAGGAGCCGCCGGAGCATCTGCTGTTCATTCTCGCGACCACGGAGCTGCACAAGGTTCCGGCGACGATTCTGTCCCGGTGCCAACGCTTTTCCTTCCGGCGCATCAGTCAGGAGGACATCGCAGCGCGGCTGCAATACGTCGCTTATCAGGAGAACATTGATCTTGACGACGGCGCGGCGCGGGTGATCGCCCGCCTTGCGGATGGCGGAATGCGGGACGGCCTGAGTCTGCTTGACCAGTGCGCCTCCGCGACCACGGGAGAGCTGACGGCAGAGCGGGTGTACGCCTGTCTGGGCATTGCCGGGGAACGGAAATGCGGGGAAATGATGGGCTATATTGCCGCCCACGATACGAAAAACGCTTTGGAGCTGTTCAACCGGCTCTATACCGAGGGCAAGGACTTAAGCGCCATGCTGGACGAAATGGCCTGCCTGACCCGGGATCTTCTGGTGCTGAAAACCGCCGGAAACGCCGGGATCACCATGCTTTCCGGCGTGGCGTCGGACAAGGAAGCGCTGGAACTGACGAAGGCGCTGACCAGCGCCGAGCTGGTGCGCATGATGGAGCGGCTTCAGGAGACGATGGCCGGTTTCACCCGGAGCGCCAGCCGCCGCATGGACGCGGAGCTGTGCATTGTGGAGCTGTGCCAGCCGGAGCTGAGCCTGGATACCAAAGCCCTGAACGCCCGTCTCACCCGGCTGGAAGAGCAGGTGAAGAGCGGCGCGTTTGTCCCGGCGGCTCCCGCGAAGGCGGACAAGGCCGCGTCGGAGAAGGACGAATATGAGGACGACCGCCCGCCTATGCCGGACGATGCCGACGCACCCCCGGCAGAGGATACGCCGCCGGTGGCGGAAAGCGAAGCCCCGGTCGGCTTCTGGTCGGACTTGGTGGCGGCGGTTCGCAAGGAGCTGAAGCCCCCTGTTTCGGGATTCTTTGTGGTGACTCCCAACGCGCCGGTTCAGGGCGCGCTGGTGGGGGACAGGTTGGAGCTTCGGTGCAGCAACAGCTTTACGGCGCAGATGTTGGACAGACCGGAAATTCTGGAGGTCGTCTCCCGGAAGGCAACAGCAATGCTGTCCCATCCGGTGAAGGCGGCAACGGTGGATATGTCGGCAAAGCCTGCCGCGAACCCCAGAATGGAGCAGCTGATGAACTTCGGCAGGGCGCACAGCGATATTGTAACGATCAAACGATAATTTCATGTGAATTTTTCAAGATAGGAGAATCATATTATGGCAAAAGGCGGATTCCGGGGTATGCCCGGCGGAATGAATCAGGCGGCTATGATGAAGCAGGCGCAGAAGATGCAGCAGGAAATGCTCCGGATGCAGGCGGAGCAGGAGGCCAAAACCTTCACCGCGGCGTCCGGCGGCGGCATGGTCACGGCCACCGTCAACGGCAAGCATGAACTGGTCGGCATTGAGATCAAGCCGGAAGCGGTAGACCCCGACGATGTGGAAATGCTGCAGGATATGGTCATTGCCGCGGTCAACGAAGCCATGCGGGCGGCGGATGCCGAAGCGGCGAACAACATGTCCCGTCTCACCGGCGGCCTGAATCTGGGCGGCCTGTTCTAAGGAGAAGTTATGCAGTTTTTTCCCGCTGCGCTGCAAAATCTTGCCGACCAGTTTGCAAAGCTTCCGGGCATCGGCGGCAAAACGGCGCAGAGACTTGCTTTCCATGTGCTGAGCCTGCCCATGGAGGATGCGGAGGAATTTTCCAACGCCATTCTGGAGGCAAAAAAACAGGTACACACCTGCCCCGTCTGCCAGAATCTGACCGACCGGGAAGTTTGCCCCATCTGCGATGACGATACCCGGGACAAAAGCGTCATATGCGTTGTGGCCGAGCCGAAGGACGTCATTGCCATGGAGCGCAGCCGGGAGTTCCGGGGCGTTTACCATGTGCTTCACGGCGTTATTTCGCCCCTGAACCATGTGTCGCAGGACGACATCAGGATCAAGGAGCTTCTCCGCCGGGTAGCCGGGGGAGAGGTCAGAGAGGTCATCATGGCGACGAACCCGGACACCGAGGGCGAGGCTACCGCCATGTACATATCCCGACTGCTGAGACCCATGGAGGTCAAGGTGACCCGGCTTGCCTACGGCGTGCCGGTGGGCAGCCAACTGGAATATGCCGACGAGGTGACCCTTTCCAGAGCACTGGAAGGGCGTCAGGAGATGTAAACGAAAATATGGGGGGGCTGCCGCCGGCAGCCCCCCATATTCTATGCTGTTTTATGACTTTTTCGCGAAAATCCCAACGGGAAGCTGAGAAAGAACCACACCGGCGAACACCAGACCGCAGCCCAGCAGCTCCCAAGGCGTCATGGTCTGGTGGAGGATCAGCCAGCCGCCCAGAGCGGCAAAGACGGATTCCAGACTCATAATTAACGATGCCGTGGTGGGTTCCAGACCCTGCTGCCCGACGATTTGCAGCGTATAGGCAACGCCCATGGACAGAACGCCGGAAAAGACCAGCGGGAACCAGCAGGCGGTAATGTCAGAAAAAACGACGGTTTCCTTCGTCAGCAGAATGAACGGCACGGAAAGCACCGTAACCACCAGCGCCTGAATGCAGTTCATGCGCAGACCGTCTAAGTTCCCCGCCAGCCGGTCGATGCAGGTGATCTGCACGGAAAAGGCCAGCGCGCAGCCCATCAGGTACAGGTCGCCCTTGTTGATCTGGGAAACGCCCATGCAGCTGAGCAGATACAGCCCCACCACCGCCAGCGCAACGCTGAAAACGGTGGTTCTGGGCGGCTTTTTCCCGAGGAACAGCCCCAATACCGGCACCAGCACGATGTACATGGCGGTAATGAACCCCGCCTTTCCGGCGTCGGTGTAGACGATGCCGATCTGCTGCAGGCTGGACGCGACGAACAGGGCGCAGCCGCAGATCAGTCCCACCCGCCACAGCGTCGGGTTCTTCCACTTTGCCACGGATTCCCGGAAGCTGCATTTGCCGATATCCAGCACAAACGCGCAGGGAATCAGAAACAGCACGGCAAGCAGGCACCGCACGGCCTGAAAGGTAAAGGGGCCGATGTGATCCATGCCCACGCTCTGGGCGATAAAGCCAAAGCCCCAGATGGTTGTACCCAGCAGCAGACTCAGACTGCCGCGAACGCGATTTTTCTTCATATGCATCACCGAGGCTAACTTTAGCATAATTTGCCGATCTTTGCAAGCGGCGTTGATTTTTTTGGATAGTGTGGTATAATAGCAGAAAAAACCAGGAGGGTTCATTATGGAAGAAATCAAAAAAATTCCCAGCCGCGACCAGATCCCGGCAGAGGACAAGTGGGCCATTGAAGATCTGTACCCCACCGACGAAGCATGGGAAGCGGAACTGGCGGCGCTGGCGGAGAGCCAGAAGACGCTGGCTTCCTTCGCGGGACGTCTGGGTGAGAGCGGCGAGACGCTGTATGCTTACATGGAAGTCTTTGAGCAGGTCAATGCCAAGGGAGATCTGCTGGGCAGCTATTGTATGCGCCGGGCGGACGAGGATACCCGGAACGCCACCTATCAGGCCATGGCCGGAAAGTTTATGGGCGTTGCAGTAGCACTGAACGCGGCGTGCAGCTTTGATACGCCGGAGATCATGGCGATTTCTGATGAGAAGCTGGCGCAGTTCTATGCCGACTGTCCCAAGCTGGAGCGTTACCGCCGCTATCTGACCAACCTGCGCCGCCGCAAGGCGCATACCCTCTCCGCCGCGGAGGAAAAGCTGCTGGCGTCGGCGGGCGAAATGTCTCAGGCACCCGACACCATTTACGGCTCCCTCGCCGATGCAGACCTGAAATTCCCCGACGCCGTGGACGCCAAGGGAAACAAGCATCCGCTGACCCAGGGAACCTTCGTCAGCCTGGAGGAGAGCAGCGACCGAGTGCTGCGTCAGAGCGCCTATGAAAATCTTTACGGTACGCTGGCTGCGTTCAAGACCACCACTGCCGCCCTTCTCAATGCTCAGAACAAGCAGCTGAAATTCTTCGCCGAGGCGCGGAAGTACGACACGGCCTTTGAAGCGTCTCTGGACGCGACCAACGTCCCTACCTCCGTGTACAAGAACCTCATCGAGACAGTCCACCAGAACATGGACAAAATGCACCGCTATGTCCGTCTGCGCAAGAAGCTGCTGGGCGTGGATGAGCTGCATTTCTACGATGTGTACACCCCCCTGCTGAAAGATGTGGACAAGCACATTCCCTATGAGCAGGCCAAGCAGACCGTTTACGACGCGCTGGCGCCTCTGGGCGACGATTACCGCACCATTCTGAAAAACGGCTTCGACCATCGCTGGATCGACGTGTACCAGAACGAGGGCAAGCGCAGCGGCGCGTATTCCGCCGGGACGGTGGTGCATCCCTACGTCCTGCTGAACTACACCGGAACGCTGGACAGCCAGTTCACGCTGGCCCATGAGATGGGTCACGCTCTGCACTCCTACCTGTCCAACAAGCACCAGAACCCCATCGATGCGGACTACGTGATCTTCGTGGCAGAGGTGGCCTCTACCTGCAACGAGGCGCTGCTGATGGAATATCTGCTGGGCAAGACCACGGATAAGAAGGAGCGGGCGTACCTCATCAACCATTTCCTCGACCAGTTCAAGGGAACGCTGTACCGTCAGACCATGTTCGCCGAGTTTGAGCTGAACATCGGAAAGATGGCAGCTGAGGGACAGACCCTGACGGCGGACGTCCTGTGCGCCGAGTACAAGCGCCTGAACGAGCTGTACTACGGCCCGGACATGGTGGTGGACGACAATATCGCCATGGAGTGGGCGCGCATCCCCCACTTCTACTACAACTACTACGTCTTCCAGTACGCCACCGGCTATTCCGCCGCCATTGCCCTGTCCCGCCGTATCCTGCGGGAGGGCGCACCGGCCGTGAAGGATTACCTCGGCTTCCTCTCTGGCGGCTGCTCCAAGTCCCCCATTGATCTGCTGAAGGGCGCGGGCGTGGATATGACCAGCCCGGAGCCTGTGAATCAGGCGCTGGCGCTGTTCGGCGAGCTGCTGGATGAAATGGAAGAGCTGACCCGGGAGTAAGGGCATGGCAGAGCTGTTTTTGCCCACCCTGCACACCTTCGCCATGAACAACATTTTTACCGGCTCCAAGGGGCTGTTCCGTTTCCGGGCAGAGCCGAAGGTGGTCATGGCGAACCCGAAAGAGGTGGATTTCGCCCAGAGCGCCATCCATGTGGAGTACTGGCACGGCCTTTACTGCTATGAAAAGAGCACCATGGAGGGCGAATGCACCTTCCCCATGAGCGAGGAAGGCCGGGAGGAAATGCGCTGCTGGCTGGAGGAGAAAATCTGATTCGGAAACCTCTGCGGAATCGGCAGCCGCCGG
>HF988076.1:17926-19259 GCA_000434635.1 Firmicutes bacterium CAG:110
CGGAATCGGCAGCCGCCGGTTCCGCAGGTTTTCGGCTTCCCGGACAGACAATTTGACTTTTTCCGGGAAACCGCCCGGAAAAATGGGAAATGAGCCTTGACTTTTTCCCTTTTTGTGATAAAATATCGACGATATGGAAAGACATTGCGGAAACCAAGCGGAAACGTAGTCCTTCAGCGAGGGGGAGAAGGTGCAAGCCCCCGGATGAACTCCCGCAAGCCATTTCCCGCGTCGCCCGGGATGACCGGGACGGGCGCTCCCGTTACAGAGCAGCTAAGATGCCTGATTTTCAGGCGAATTAGGGTGGTACCGCGATTTACGTCGCCCCTATTGTTTGGGGGCGGCGTTTTTAGTTGGAAGTGAAGAATTCGCTTTCAGCTCCGACAATTTTTATGGAGGTAGAAACCAATGAATCCCAAGCCTTACGGCGTAAATGAACTGCGCGAAATGTTCCTTTCTTTCTTTGAAAGCAAGGGTCACCTGCGCCTGCCCAGCTTTTCTCTGATCCCCCAGAACGATGCGTCATTGCTGCTGATCAACTCCGGCATGGCGCCCATGAAGCCCTATTTCAAGGGTGAGGTGGAGCCGCCCCGTCATCGGGTCTGCACCTGCCAGAAGTGCATCCGTACCGGCGACATCGAGAATATCGGCAAGACCGCCCGCCACGGCACCTATTTTGAGATGCTGGGCAACTTCTCCTTCGGCGATTACTTCAAGCACGAGGCCATTGCATGGAGCTGGGAGTTCCTGACCAAGGTGGTCGGTCTGGACGAGAACCGGCTGTACCCCTCCATCTACGAAAACGACGACGAGGCGTTCGAGATCTGGAACAAGGAAGTGGGCGTCCCCGCCGAGCGTATTTTCCGCTTCGGCAAGGAGGACAATTTCTGGGAGCATGGTTCCGGCCCCTGCGGCCCCTGCTCGGAAATTTACTACGACCGTGGCGAAAAGTACGGCTGCGGCAAGCCCGGCTGCACCGTCGGCTGCGACTGTGACCGCTACATGGAGGTCTGGAACAACGTCTTCTCCCAGTTCGACAACGACGGCCACGGCAACTATACCGAGCTGGCCCAGAAGAACATCGACACCGGCATGGGTCTGGAGCGTCTGGCGGTGGTCTGTCAGGACGTGGACTCCCTGTTCGATGTGGATACCGTCATGAACATCACCCACAAGGTCACTGAGCTGACCGGCGCAACTTACGGCCAGAGCGTGAAGATGGACGTGTCTCTGCGGGTCATCACCGACCATATCCGCGCTTCCACCTTCATGATCGCCGACGGTGTGCTTCCCAGCAACGAGGGCCGCGGCTACGTCCTGCGCCGTCTGCTGC
>HF988076.1:19292-30193 GCA_000434635.1 Firmicutes bacterium CAG:110
CCCGCCACGGCAAGCTGCTGGGCGTCAACCACCCCTTCCTCTATCAGATCGTGGAGACTGTCGTCGAGGAAAACGAGGTCCACTACACCTATCTGCGGGAGCGCTGCGACTATATCACCAAGGTTGTAAAGGTGGAGGAAGAGAACTTCGCCCGCACCATCGACGGCGGCATGGCGATCTTCTCCAACATGCTGGCGGAGCACAAGGCCAAGGGCGAGACGGAATTCTCCGGCGCCGACGCCTTCAAGCTGTACGATACCTACGGCTTCCCCATTGACCTGACCCTGGAAATGGTGGCCGACGAGGATATGACTCTGGATCAGGCGGCATTTGCTCAGCTGATGCAGGAGCAGAAGGTTCGCGCCCGGGAAGCCCGGAAGGCGCTGGGCGATCTGGCCTGGGCAGGCATCGACCTGGGGCTGGACAACACCCCCACCACTTTTGTCGGCTACACCCAGAATAACTGCGACGCCAAGGTTCTGGCGGTGTGCGTGGGCGATGAGGTCTCCGGCACCATTGCCGGCGGCGAAAAGGGCATCATTGTTCTGGACAAGACCCCCTTCTACGCCGAAATGGGCGGTCAGATCGCCGACCAGGGCGTGATCCTCATGGGCAACAGCCGCTTCGTGGTGTCCGACGTCCAGAAGGACAAGGGCGGCAAGTACCTGCATCACGGCAAGATGGTCACCGGCTCCATCAAGGTGGACGATATTGTGGTGGCCTCCATTGACGTGGAGCGCCGCAAGGCCATCATGCGCGCCCACTCCGCCACCCACCTGCTGCAAAAGGCGCTGCAGACGGTGCTGGGCGACCATGTCCATCAGGCGGGTTCCTACGTGGAGCCTGACCGGCTGCGCTTCGACTTCACCCACTATTCCGCGCTGACGCCGGAGGAGCTGGTGAAGGTCAACGCCATCGTCCAGAATTCCATTTTGGAGGGCTACAACATCGTGACCCGGGAGATGCCCGTTGACGAGGCCAAGGCCATGGGGGCCACCGCGCTGTTCAGCGAGAAGTACGGCAGCACGGTTCGTGTGGTCAACATGGGCAACTACTCCATCGAGCTGTGCGGCGGCACCCATCTGGACAACACCGCGAAGGTCGGCCCCTTTGAGATCGAGAGCGAATGCTCCGTCGCCTCCGGCGTCCGCCGGATCGAGGCCATTACCGGCAAGGCGTGCCTGGAAAGAATGGAGCGGAACCAGACCATGCTTCTGGAAGCGGCTGCCAAGCTGAAGACCAAGCCCATCGAGCTGGGCACCCGGATTCAGGCGCAGCTGGAGGAACTCCGGGAGCTGCGGCGTACCATCGAGGCGTACAAGGCCAAGGAGACCGTGGGCGAGATCGACCGCATTCTCTTCGGCTCCCACAATGTGGATGGCCTGAAGGTCATCACCGCCAGCGTTCCCAACGCCGACACCGGCAGACTCCGCCAGATGGGCGACGTGCTGCGAGATAAGGATGCTTCCGTGGTTGCTGTGCTTGCCACGGTCAACGAGGGCAAGATCACCTTCCTGGCCGTCTGTGGCAAGGACGCCATTGCCCGGGGCATCAAGGCCGGCGACCTGGTGAAGCAGGTATGCTGCTGCTGCGGCGGCAGCGGCGGCGGCAAGCCCGACTCCGCCATGGGCGGCGGCAAGGACGTCACCAAGGTGGACAACGCCCTTGCCATCGTGGACGATTACGTGGTTTCCAAGCTGAAATAACATTTTCAAGGCGCTGCCGCAAAGGCGGCGCCTTTTCCAACGATAAGGAGGCGGCAGGATGCGTAAACTGGTATGGTTTTCTCTGGGCTTCGGCGCGGCCTGCTGCCTGTGCGCGTATGTTATTACGGGAAGTTCGCGTGTCATTTTGGCCGCAGCTGTCGGGTTTCTGACGCTTTTCGCGGCGATTGCGGGGAGAAAGTTCGCATTATTCCGGCGAATTGCCGCAGTTCTTCTTGGCTTTGCCATGGGAATGGGCTGGTTCATTCTGTACGACGGCTTTTATCTGAATGCCGCCGGAACGATGGACGGAAAAACGGCAAACGCAGTCATCCGGGTGTCGGACTACAGCTATGAAACGGCATACGGTATCGGCGTGGACGGCACGGTGCAGCTGGAAGGAAAGTCCTACCGCCTTCGGGTGTATCTGGACTTGGACAAAACGCTGGAACCCGGGGACACCGTCTCCGGCCAGTTCCGCTTTCGTGCCACCACGCCGAAGGAGAACAGAACCTATCACGCGGGCAACGGCATTTTCCTGCTGGCGTATCAGGTGGACGAGGTTTCCGTTTCGCCCCATGCAGGCGCATCGTGGCGGGACTTCCCGGCGCGGCTGCGGCATCGGATTCAGGCAATTTTGCAGACCTGCATTCCGCAGGATGCCGCTCCCTTTGCCCGGGCGCTTCTGCTGGGCGATACCACAAGCCTGAGTTATGCGGTAGATACCAGCCTGAAAATCAGCGGGATTCGCCATGTGGCGGCTGTTTCCGGACTGCATGTGTCGATTCTGTTCGCTTTGCTTACTGCCGTTACTTTCCGGAAGCGGTTTCTGACTGCCCTTGTGGGTTTTCCAACGCTGCTGCTTTTTGCGGCGGTGGCGGGCTTTACCCCGTCGGTCAGCCGTTCGTGCATTATGTGCGGACTGATGCTGGCGGCGCTGCTGCTGAATAAGGAATACGACGGCCCTGCGGCGCTGGCCTTTGCCGCCGTGGTGATGCTGATTGGCAACCCGCTGGTCATCACGTCCGTGGGTTTTCAACTGTCCGTGGCCAGCGTGGCGGGGATTTATCTCTTTGCGCCGGGCATCCGCAAGTGGCTGGTTTCTCTGTTCCCGGACAGCAAAGGGAAGGGCGTCAGACCCACGTTGATTCGCTGGTTTACTGCTTCCGTGTCCATCACCCTCAGCGCCATGATTTTCACAACGCCGCTGAGCGCATGGTATTTTGGCACCGTCAGTCTTGTTGGCGTGGTGACCAATCTGCTCACTCTGTGGGTCATCAGCTTCATTTTCTATGGGCTTGTGGCGGTCAGTCTGGTGGGTGCGTTCTGGACGGGCGGGGCGATGATTCTTGGAAAAATCGCCGCGTGGCCGATTCGCTATGTTCTGTTGATCGCAAAGTTACTGGCGGGCTTTCCCCTGGCGGCGGTGTATACCAGAAGCCCTTACATTACCATCTGGCTGGTGGCCATGTATGTATTGCTGCTGGTGTTCCTTCTGAGCCGGAATCGCCGCCCGGGCGTTCTGCTCTGCTGCGGCACGCTGGGGCTGTGTCTGGCGCTTCTGGCATCCTGGGCGGAGCCGATGCTGGACAGCACCCGGATAACGGTGCTGGATGTGGGGCAGGGGCAGTGCATTCTGCTGCAAAGCGAAGGCCGGACGTACATGGTGGACTGCGGCGGGGACAGCGACACCGAAACTGCGGACATTGCCGCCGAAACGCTCCTGAGTCAGGGGATCTCCCGGCTGGACGGCCTGATTCTGACCCATGGCGACCGGGATCACACCGGCGCGGCGGAAAATCTTTTGAGCCGGGTGAAAGCGGATGTCCTCATTCTCCCGCCGGAGGAAGGTATGCCGGTACCTGGTAATGCGGAGGTCGTGTACGCTGAACAGGATTTGATTTTGACCTACGGGAAAACAAATCTGCACATTTTCGCCGCCGATTCCCATGGAAGCGAAAACGAAAACAGCCTGTGCGTCTTGTTTGATACGGAAAACTGTGATATACTCATAACGGGAGACCGGAGCGCCTACGGTGAGCGGATGCTGCTCCACGCCGGGAAAATCCCGGAGGTGGACGTGCTGATTGCCGGACATCACGGCTCCAAAAACTCTACCTGCGAGGATCTGCTTGCCGCTGCCCAACCGCAGACGGTCTGCATCAGCGCAGGAAGGGACAATCTCTACGGACACCCGGCGGCGGAGACCCTGCAGCGGCTGGAAGATTTCGGCTGCACGGTGTACCGGACAGACCGGGACGGAACAATTACCATCAGAAGGTGAAACCATGGCAAAAAAACCAGCCCCCGGGGGCAATTTACAGGAACTGAAAACCCAGCTGAAAAACAAGGACTTGGGGCGGCTGTACATTTTCCATGGGGAAGAGGTCTTTCTGCTGCACCACTACGTGGAGCAGATGAAAAAGCAGCTGCTGGACGCGCTGACGGAATCCTTCAATTTCCACCGGATGAACAGCGAGACCTTCGATTTGCAGACCTTCGCCGACGCCGTGGAAAACCTGCCCATGATGGCGGAGCATACCATGGTTCAGGTGGACGAGGTGGACTTGTTCAAGCTGGGCGAGTCCGACCGGAACAAGATGGCGGAAATTCTGGCGGATATCCCGGACTACTGCACGGTGGTGTTCACCTATGAGACGACCCCGTGGAAGCCGGACAAGCGCCTGAAAAAGCTCTGGGAGGCGATCGACGGCGCCGGGCTGATCGTGGAGTTTGCCAAGCAGGATCAGAAAGACTTGGCGGCTTGGGTCACAAGGCATTTTATGGCGCGGGACAAACGGATTTCCACAGATTTGTGTTTGTATCTCATCGACATCACCGGCGGCACCATGACGGCACTCAGCGGCGAAATTGACAAAATATGCGCCTATTCCGGCGCAAATGAGATTCGGAAGACTGACATCGACGCCGTCACCGAGCCGGTGCTGGACGCCGTGGTGTTCCAGATGACGGACATGCTCAGCGCCGGGCGCTTTGATCAGGCGCTGGTGAAATTGCAGCAGCTGCTGAAAATGCAGCAGGAGCCGCTGGCGATTCTGGGCGCGGTGGGCAACCACTTCCGCCGGGTCAGCGCCGCGCGGACGCTGCTGGACAACGGAAAGAACGCCTCCGACCTGCAAAGGCTCTGCGGCATCCCGGACTATCCCGCGAGAAAGACCATGGAGGCGGCCAGACGGTTCACGCCGGAGTTCTGCCGCCGGGCGGCGGAGCTGGTGCTGGAAACGGATTATAAGATAAAGACATCCTACGACGACCCGGAGCGCCTGTTGGAGCTGCTGCTGTTGCAGTTGGCGCAGGAGGGGCGCAATGGTTAAAATCAGGGAAGCCATTGTGGTAGAGGGGCGCTACGACAAAAACACCCTCAGTCAGGTGGTGGATGCCCCCATTCTGGAAACGGCGGGGTTCGGCATTTTCAAGGACAGGCAGCAGATGGCGCTGCTTCGTCGGGTGGCGGAAAAGCGGGGCTTGATCGTCTTCACGGATTCCGACGGGGCGGGCTTTGTCATCCGCAACCACATCAAAAGCGCCATCCCCGGAAAATACCTGAAACACGCTTACATCCCGGACATTCCCGGCAAGGAACGGCGGAAATCCGCCCCCGGCCGGGAGGGTAAGCTGGGGGTGGAGGGCATGACCCCGGAGGTCATTCTCGCCGCTCTGCGAAACGCGGGAGCCACCATAGAGGGAGAGGAAACGACTTCCTCCGGGGGCATCACGAAGCAGGATCTCATGGCGCTGGGGCTTTCCGGCGGAAGCAACGCCGGAGAGAAGCGGAAAGCGCTTCTGAAAAAGCTGAACCTGCCGGAACACATGAGCGCCAACGCCATGTTACAGGCGCTGAATTTGTTATACACGCGGGAAGAACTGGAGCAAATGCTGAATGAATCCGGAATCGAATGCGATTAAATGGAGAGAATATGGTTGATATACAAGTCAGGAATCTGACAAAATTCTTTGTAATCGGAGAAAATCTGCTGGACAACCTGAGCTTTGAAATTCAGGAAGGGGAGCGGGTGGCGATCCTTGGCCGAAACGGCTGCGGAAAAACCACACTTTTCAACATCCTTACCGGCCAGATGGACTATGACAGCGGCGAGGTCTACGTCAATCCTAACAAGCGTCTGGGGCTGATTTCCCAGATCCCCAAGTTCCCGGCGGGTTACACCGTGGAGGACGTGCTGCGCACCGCCTACGCCGGCCTCATGAAGCTGAAATCCAGAATGGAGCGGCTGGAAGCGGACATGGCGGGGGGCGCAACGGCGGAGCAGCTGCGGGAGTACGACAGCCTGTCCAACCGCTTCCAGTCCGGGGGCGGCTACGAGATGGATGTGGACGTGGACAAGGTCTGCAACGGTCTGGGCATCCCGGCGGAGCAGCGCGCCCAGGAATTCGACAGCCTTTCCGGCGGCGAAAAGACCAGAGCGAATCTCGCCCGCCTTCTGCTGGAAAAGACGGACATCCTGCTTCTGGACGAGCCGACCAACCATCTGGATTTGAGAAGCGTGGAGTGGCTGGAAGGGTATATTCAGAATTTCCGGGGGACGGTGCTTGCCATTTCCCACGACCGTTATTTCATCGATCAGATTGCCCAGCGGGTGATCGAGATCGCGGACGGCCACGCGGAATTCTACTCCGGCAACTACTCGTTCTACATGGACGAAAAGCAGGCGCGGTTTGACCTGCAAATGAAGCAGTACGAGCAGGAACAGGCGAAGCTGAAGCAGCTGGGCTACACGGTGGAGCGGATGAAGGGCTGGGGCATCAACAACCGCACCCTCTACCGCCGGGCCATGTCCATCCAGCACCGGATGGATCGCATCCGCAAGACGGAACGACCCAAAGCGGAAAGAACGATGAAGGCCAGCTTCGGGGAGCGGGATTTTTCCGGAGACGTGGTGTTCAAGATGAAGAACGTGTCGAAATCCTTCGGCGACCGGACGCTGTTCTCCGACGTGAATCTGCTGGTAGAGGGCGGCGAGCGCATTGCCTTGCTGGGGGACAATGGCACCGGAAAATCCACCTTTATCAAGTGCCTGCTGGGTGAGGAGGACTGTCAGGGGAAAATCCAGTTCGGCCCCACGGTGAAATGGGGATATCTGCCCCAGATCATCCACTTTGACCACCCGGAGCGGAGCCTCTATGACACCATGCTCTATGAGAAAAACTGCACGCCTCAGATGGCGAGAGACCGTCTCGGCGCATTCCTGTTCCAGGGGGAGGACGTGTTCAAGACCGTGGGCAATCTGTCCGGCGGCGAGCAGTCCCGCCTGCGGCTGTGTATGCTGATGGACGAGAAGATCAACCTCCTGATTCTGGACGAGCCGACGAACCATCTGGACATTGCGTCCCGGGAGTGGGTGGAGGCTGCCATCGAGGAATTCGAGGGCGTGCTGCTGTTCGTCTCCCACGACCGGTATTTTATCGAGAAGTTCGCCGAGCGTATCTGGCTGCTGGAGGACGGGAAAATCCGGGATTTCCCCTGCGGCTATCAGAAATACCGCTCCATTCTGGAGCATGAAGCCGCCGCAAAACCGGCCGTTTCCGCTGCGCCGAAGCCGAAAAAGGAGCGGGCAAAGGGCGGAACCAAAGACGCGGACAAGCTGGTGCGGCGGCTGGAGCGGGAGATCGAGAAGCAGGAGCAGGTCGTCGCCGACTTTGACCGGAAGATCGAAGCGGCCTCCGCCGACTATCAGGAGCTGACCCGTCTGCTTGGCGAAAAGGAAGAAGCCGAAGCGGCGCTCATGGACCTGATGGAGCAGTGGGAACAGGTGCAGACGTGAAGAATGAAGCTTTGACGGTTGACACAGTTCGACACCCGGCCTATAATAGAAACGATTAAGAAAAAAGGAGCAACAGAATTATGAGTTCTTGTAACGGAAATTGTTCCGAATGCGGCTCTGATTGCGCCGATCGCAAGCCCGAGAGCCTGCTGGCGGAGCTGAACCCAAACGCCAGCGTGAAGAAGGTCATTGCCGTGGTCTCCGGCAAGGGCGGCGTGGGCAAATCCACGGTCACGTCCATGCTGGCTGTCGCCATGGCACGGAAGGGAAAGCGGGTCGGCGTTCTGGATGCCGACATCACCGGCCCCTCCGCACCCACCGCGTTCGGCGTCACGGAGTGTCAGGGCGCGGACGAACACGGCCTGTACCCGGCGCTGACCCGCACGGGCATTCAGGTAATGTCCATCAATCTGCTGCTGGACAACCCCGCCGACCCGGTGGTGTGGCGCGGTCCGGTCATCGCGGGTGCGGTGAAACAGTTCTGGACGGACGTTATCTGGGAGGACGTTGACTATTTGTTCGTTGACATGCCCCCCGGAACCGGCGACGTACCCCTGACGGTGTTCCAGAGCCTGCCGGTGGATGGCGTCATCATCGTCACTTCCCCTCAGGATCTGGTGTCCATGATTGTGGCGAAAGCCGTGAAAATGGCGAACATGATGCACATTCCCGTGCTGGGCTTCGTGGAGAACTATTCCTACCTCAGCTGCCCGGACTGCGGCAAGAAGATCAGCGTCTTCGGCAAGAGCCATCTGGACGAAATTGCCGCCCAGTTTGATCTGCCGATTCTGGCACGCCTGCCCATCGACCCCGCCGTGGCGGAAGCCTACGACAACGGCCAGATGGAGACGGTGAACACGGAAGCACTGTCCGCGGCTGTGGAAGCTATTGAGAAGTAAAAAGAACCGCCTAGTAAATGGGCGGGGGCATAAGACAGTTAACAGGCACAGCAGGATAATCTGCTGTGCCTGTCCTTGTATCATTGAATGCGAGTACCCCTTGCCTCTCCCTATGGGAGAGGTGACCGAGCGCAGAGAGGACGGAGAGGGTAAGTAAGAGTGTAACGCCCTCTCAGTCACCTTCGGTGACAGCTCTCCCAGAGGGAGAGCCAAGAGCTTGTACTCCATCGAACTGCCAGGGGGCTTTTTTACAGCAGTCCCAGATTTTGTTTCCATTTCAAAATGCGGGTGACGGAAGCGTTCAGCGCGTCAAAATCGATGCGGCCGTCCAGTACGGCGCTCAGCACGGCGTTGTACTGTTCCGCGTAATCCGTGGAGCAAAGCAGATCATTTCCCGCCTGAACGGCCAACACGGCGGCTTCGCCGGTGCCGTAGCGGTCGGTGATGGCCTCCATCACCAGATCGTCGGTCATGACCACGCCGTCAAAGCCCATGGTGTCCCGGAGATATTGATGGACCGCGGGGGAGAGGGAGGCGGGGGAGTCTCCGTCCAGTGCCTGAACGATGTTGTGGCTGACCAGTACCGCACCGCAGCCCGCGTCAATTCCGGCGGCGAAGGGGAGCAGATCGCTGCTTTCCAGTTCTTGCAGGGAGCGGCTGTCAACTGCCAGCCCGGTGTGGGTGTCGGCGTTGTCGCCGTAGCCGGGGAAGTGCTTCAGGACGCTGCCGATCTGGTAGGCGTTCATCAGCCTGACGGTTCCGGCGACAAACTCCCCGGTGGTTTCAGCGTCCTGCCCCAGCGAGCGCTGGTACATAAAGGCGCTGGGGTCTTCGGAAATATCACACACAGGCCCCAGATTGACATTGATCCCGAGAGATTGCAGCAGTTGACAGATATCTTCCTCATTGGAAAGCGCCTGGGTCAGCCCGCCGTCGGCAAAGGCTTCCCGTGGAGAGGGAAAGCGCTGGGAGCGGAAGGCGGGGTAGCGGCTGATTCTGGTGACGGTTCCGCCCTCCTCGTCCACGGCCAGCAGCATTGGGATGCTGGCGGCGGCCTGATAGCCGGACAGTGTCTGCCGGAGGGAACTCGGCGTCTGACCTTCAAAGTCCTCCCCGAACAGAACAAAGCCGCCCAGATAGTATGCCTGAATGTCGGTCAGCGCGGATTCAGCGTTACAGCGCGCCAGAAACAGCTGGCCGACCCGTTCCTCGATCGTCATGGAATCCAGAAGTTCCTGAATCGGGTCGGGGGGCGTCGTAGTAGCGGGGACAGTCGTTTCCGTGGGATCTGGTTGCGGGGCTTCGATCATGGGCGTCGGGAGCGTCGGCTCCGACGTCTCAATGGGGGAAGCGGCGCAGCCGGTCAGAAAAAGCAGCATAAGCAAAATGGATAATCGTTTCATAGTTGTACCTCGAAATGTCGGGAATGCGAAGACGGCAAAAGTTCGTCTGGCAGACATTCTAGCACAACTGTCGAAAAAAGTCAAAAGCCCTCCGCTTTCCAGCGGAGGGTAAAGTTTTGCTTATTACAAAGCCCAGCCAATTAAGAACCACAAAAGCAGCAAAACGACGGCGAGGGGAATATACGCAGAAAGGGCGGCGGCGCTGACGCAGATCACCGTACAGCCGAAGTATCCCAGCAGGAACACCACGCCGCAGATAATGCCGGAGGTGAACACGGCCTTGCTCAGCTGCTTGCCGATGATGTTGGAGAAAAAGAAGGTATACAGCGCGCCGAAAATGGGGTTGACTACCGTCAGAACCACGCTGAGAACAAGATTCAGCAGACCCATCAGCAGCGTGACCGCCAGAATGACCAGCAGAATGGTCGGCGCGTAAGTGACCAGCACGTTGGGCAGGTAGGTCTTGAACGCCCAGTCCACCAGAATGTGCAGCACCATGGCGAACAACACGGTCAGAATCCGCAGGAAAAACCATCCCAGAGCGGAGTTTCCCCGGGGAATCAGCGTGTCCAAGAGATTCACCAGAAATGCCAGAATCACCAGCGACAGAATTTCGCTGCACACAATGGTCAGCGGCGACCGCTGAAAGGGGATGACCAGCAGATGCTCTCCCGCAAACCGGACAAAGGGCAGGGGGGACAGCAGCGCATCCAACGACCACGGTTTGAAGGTGTAGACCACAATGGCCACCGCATAGATGAACAGAATGCCCATGGCCGCGGACAAGGAGTGGTTCAGGCTGGAGCGCTTGCCCAGAAAAACCCGCCCCATAAATCCCAGAATAAGGGACGCAGCGGCAAAAAACAGCATGAACTGCACCGTACTGCCCAAGCTGATCTCCGTCGGTATGTAAGATGCCGCGCCGGAAATCGCCTTTTCCAGATCGTCCGGCAGATAGGCGGAGGCGGCAGCAAGTACGTTCTCCACGTCGCCGGGAACATAGTCTGCGACGGCGGAGAGGGTAGAGCGTAAATCCATAGGAATGTCCTTTCCCTAAGGTCTATCTAAAGGAAAGCGGCCGCCAAAGTCTGGCGG
>HF988076.1:30202-33472 GCA_000434635.1 Firmicutes bacterium CAG:110
CCGCCAAAGTCTGGCGGCCGCGCACCGTTTGAAGATGAGATAAATTACTTGATCTCGGCCTCGGCGCCAGCTTCCTTCAGCTCGGCGACCAGCTTCTCGGCGTCTTCCTTGGAGATAGCTTCCTTCAGGGTCTTGGGGCAGTTGTCAACCAGATCCTTGGCGTCCTTCAGGCCCAGACCGGTAGCGGCACGGACAACCTTGATAACGCCCAGCTTGGAAGCGCCGGCGGACTTCAGAATGACGTCGAACTCGGTCTTCTCCTCGACCTCAGCAGCAGCGGAAGCAGCGGGAGCGGCAACAGCGGCGGCAGCGGCGGAAACGCCGAAAACCTCTTCCAGAGTGTGAACCAGTTCGGACAGCTCCAGAACGGTCAGTTCCTTAACCTGCTCAACCAGAGCAGTGACTTTTTCACTAGCCATGATAAATTTCCTCCTAAAATGATGTGTAGTTAGATGTTTGTGGGGTTACGCGATCAGGCTTCTGCTTCTGCAGGAGCGGAGCCGTCCTTCTGCATCCGGATCTGATCCAGAACGAAGGCCAGGCTGGAGATAGGCGCCAGGAAGGTACCCAGGACAGAAGCGACCAGAGCGTTCTTGCTGGGCAGCTCGCCGAAGCCGTTGAGCTGGTCAGCGGAAAGCACGGAGCCTTCCACAACGCCGCCCTTGATGGCCAGGGTCTTCAGCTTGTTCTTCTTGGCAAACTCGCAGACGATACGAGCAGGGGCGATGGGGTCGCCGGTGGTGGAAGCCATAGCGGTGGTGCCATTGAGAACCTCAGAGAAATCATAGCCGGCATTTTTAGCGGCGAAATTGGTCAGGGTGTTCTTAACGACGGCGTAATCCACGCCTGCTTCACGGAACTGCTTACGCAGCTCGGTATCCTGAGCAACCGTGATACCCTTGTAATCAACGAAGACGACGGAAGAGGCTTCCTTCACCTTGCTGGTCAGAGCATCGACAACGGCCTTCTTGCTCTCAAGAACCTTTGCGTTGGGCATAATTTTCACCTCCGAAAATAAAAAAGTCCTTCTGCCACAAGACAGAAAGACACGCAGAAATTTTATATTCAGCGCACCTCGGCAGGACTTACGGATGACTCCACCTGCTGTCTCTGGCAACTGCTATATTCTAGCATGGGGGAGGGCAAATGTCAAGGGAAATTTGATGTATTTTTGAGAAAAAGCAGGAGGACACGCGCCCTCCCGCTTGGGTTTCACGTTATGGAATGATTCACTCCACGTCTGCCTATGGTGTTTCATTCAGATTTGCTGGGGTAGGCAGGAACCAAATCCTCATGGGTAAACAGATCAATGACCCGCATGGACATCATTTCTCCCTGCCACGAATAGCTGAGACTCAGCGTCATGGATTCGTATTTCTCATAGACGTCTTTGGGTATGGTATAATGCCCTGCGGGCAGAGTTTTATGAAGCAACAGATCTTCTTGCTCACCATCGGCTGTTTCTGCAAGGATTCCAGCGGAAAAACCGTCTTGCACCAAATTCAAGGGAACATAGATAACGATGGTCGTCGGTACACCGTCTGGTTCCTCAGGCCCTCCTGACGTTGAAAAATCGTCCAGAATCGGGGCGCCGCCCAGATACCACAGCTCTTTCGGAGGGGCACCGTCCTGACTGCGTACCGCGTCCGTTGCGTCCGTTGCATCCGGCACACTGGCCTGAACCTCGTTGCGGCCGATGGCAAAACCAATGCCCAGCAGCAAGACCGCGGCCAGAATCAGGCCGATTATGGATAGGATTCTTCGTGATTTCATTGGAATACCCCCTTATTGCCTGTTTCAGGAAACGGTAAAACGCACTGTGTAAATCTGCGTGTCGTAGAAGTTCCGCATCAGAGGGTGCTTTTGGGATTCATCGTAAATATCCTTAATCCAGAGAACCAGCTCATATTCTCCGCTGGAAAGCTCCCCGTAAGGCTCCGTCCAATCGATGGTCAATTCAGTGACATCGTCTGTCTGAAGAGTGGCGTTCAGGGAAGGAGCGGCTTCAAAGCCGTCATTTCGCGTCAGATCTTCCCCGTTATAGGACACCAGCCAATAACTCTGAATTTCCGGCTGGCCGATCAGCTGCCCGCCGGACTGAGTACACCGAAGGGTCAAGCCGGTGGGGGAGACTTCCGTGATCTCAAAGGACAGTCCCCAATCCTCCCGGTCATATATATCCCCGGTTTCCTCATCGACAAAAAGGTGGCAGGGAAGTAAAATCACGTTCTTTTCGTAGATGACCATTTCGCTGATCAGGCGCTGCTCACCGTTTGGAGACTCGTAAATGTCATAAAGGAGCCGGAGGTTGTAGTCGGGGTAGGCGAATGTAAAATTGGTCAGGCCGTTCAGGGATTCACAGGTTTCCTCGCAGAATCCCTCCCGTGCGTCCAGCCGGGCGTCGCAGAAAATTTCTTCCTCGGTGATGAAGCCGTCCCGCAGCGCTTCGTTCAGTGGCATACTCTGACCGCCAATATCAATGGTCACGCTGGTTATGTTAAAATTGTAAATCAGCTTCTCGCTGAAATTGCCGCCCAGCTCGTCGCTGGTATATTCAACGTAATCAGCATCGTCGTCGAAGCTGACAGAAAGACGCAGATGCCCCATGGAAGCGGGTTCCGTAGGTGTCTGGGTCGTGCTTACGGTGGCCGGGGCAAGGGATTTCTCATTTGCGCAGCCGGCACACAGCAGTAAAACCGCGGCCAGAATCAGGCCGATTATGGACAGGATTCTTCGTGATTTCATAACAGCGCCTCCTTCCAAGAACGTATATTTTTGTTGACACAAATTCATGATAACATAAAATGTGCATTTTGTCAAATGATCCAGGCTGAAGGAGAAAATACGGAATTTTGTAATAAAGCATGTTTCCGGACGGAACACATCCGGAAACATGCTTTCGCTATTCAGGATTGCCGGTTGAAACGACACATAGGAGGGATAACAGAGCGTCTAAAACGCAGGCGCGATCCATTTTCCAAAAGAATGTTTTATCCGTTCTCCATTGCCTACTACAATAGTGATGGTATTTCTAAATGGAATGCGGTACTGACGGGGTCGTTTAGCTATAATGGTTCCAGCGCAACTTGCTCGTCCTCAAGTGTGGACGTGACAATATTTGATTCTGACTGGTACGTGATAAGCAAATATGCAAGTAAAAGCGGAAATACTGCGACCGCGTCGGTAACGGTGGGGCGGCGTTATGATGGGAGTACCATCAAAGTACCTGTAAGCCTTAGCCTGATACTAGTTTTCAATAAAACGGTTAAA
>HF988077.1 GCA_000434635.1 Firmicutes bacterium CAG:110
AACCGGCCTTTTAGGCCGGTTGCCGTTACTTTTTGGAGAAAAAATGAGTTTTGCAGCACATCAATCCATTTATCATTTGCAACTGATACTGAACTTCAATTAAAATCTTTAAAAAAGATTTTAATTGCCCGAAGGGCATGAAGTTCATATGAGACTTGTTTTGTGATTTCTTTCCTTATAAATCACAAAACCGGCAGCGCCATTAGGCGATGCCTTCCTGATTAAAATTAAGATTTTAATCAGGAAATAGTATGAAAACGGCAGGGAGGGTTGATTAAGGGACTATAAGGGAATGAGAGCAGGCCAACCTATGGTATACCCGGCAGATTGACGGGGTGAAGCGATTGTAAATCCTGCACTTTGCAGGCTACCATTTCTGTGCGCTGTTTTGTATAATATTACTACAAATCAACAAACAGGAGGTAACTATCATGGCATTTTCCCTTGACAGCAAAGTAAAGGACATTCTGAAAAGCCCGGCGGCAGCGGAAATTCTGGACAAGTTCTGCCCGGGCGCGTCCAAGAACCCGCAGATGAAGCTGGTCGGCGGCCTGACCCTGCGCAAGCTGGCTTCCTTCCCCCAGTCCGCATACCTGCAGCCCCATCTGGAGGAACTGGACAAGGAACTTCAGGCAATCGAATGATCCCTTGACATGTGGAAGCGGCTTCCGAATTTGGAAG
>HF988078.1:0-11573 GCA_000434635.1 Firmicutes bacterium CAG:110
AATTTGCGCAATTTATTGTACATTATCTTTTGTGGAAACCGCATTCCCTTTCGTGCTCCTTGAAAAGTGAATAGTGGTGGATCGGGTTAACTCCCTTTCCAAATGCCAGGTAAGTGCGCCGAGACTCCGGTTGTGTCCGGATAGCGATTGAACTTATACCAACCCGCGGACGAATACAGCAGTTCCCAGGGGCATATTGGCAAGGGCGAATGATAAAACACCTGTCAACAGCAGCCTGCAGAGAAATAGCAGGGTGATACCGGTGGAGGCTGAAAGCGTATGCCCCATTTGTTCACGTGGAATCCCGGAGTCGGACGATCATTTCGGCTCAGATGCTGCGGGATGGCCTGATTTACTGCACAACAAAGTAGAAATTACAACGCCATAATCAATGAAAGACCTTGGCGGCGCATTAGAAATATGCATTGCCACGACGCAATGCTGTATTTCTGGTGCGCACCAGAATCTAAAAAAGGAGGGAATGGATGACAGAACAACAATACAAGAACTTTGATGACCTACCAATGTTCCTTAACGCACAGATCATTGCCTCTGCGCTGGGGGTGTCTCCGTCTAGCGCGTATGAGCTGCTCCACGAAAAGGGGTTTCCGGCACTGCGGATCGGAAGCCGTTTTGTGGTCCCGCGGGATAAGTTTCAGGAGTGGGTTGCGGAGAATCTTGGAAAGTAGTGTGTGGAATGGTCTATAGCGGCAGCCGCCCAAAAGATGCTATTCGCAAATACTTTCCAATGCCTAACGCTATCTTTAACCTAAGTCTGAATGCGGGCGAGATTTCCGTATACGCCTACCTCTTGTTTTGTGAAAACCGGAAAACATACCAATGCTATCCAAGTTTTGCGGCAATCGGCAAAGCTTTAGGCATGAGCCGCCCAACAGTAAAGAAACATGTGGATTCGCTGGTGGATAAAGGGCTGATTTATACGGAGCCGACATCTGTTTTTACAAAGGCCGGTAAAAAGTGGAATGGAAGTTTGCTGTACACGATCCGCCCTATCCAAGAAGCACAGGACATTCACTATGAAAGGCAGTTATCAGTATTTGAGGAGATGCAGAAACGCAGCCAATGTGAAACAAGGGGGCGATAGGACATCATTGGCTATATGAAAAGCAAATGCAATTATTTAGAATCGAAAAGGAGATGAAACATGCCGATATCTGAATGGGAGCGGCTTCATAGAGAGGCGGCCAGATACAAAGAAATGTATCCAAAAGGGACAATGAGAAATGTGCCGTGTTTGTTGTCTTACCAGAGGAAAATCCGAATACTTACTTTATGGTGTCACTGTTGATCCAGCAGCTGTACCGGGAAATTCTGACTGTAGCGGATGAAAAAGGTGGGGCGCTGGATAACCGTGTTATGTTTTACTGCGATGAGTTTGGCTCCCTGCCGCCGATCAGCTCTGCAGAAGTAATGTATAGTGCGTCTCGCTCCAGAAAGCTGAGCATCGTCAGTATTATTCAGAGTTACCAGCAGCTTGAAAAGAACTACGGAAAAGAGGGAGCGGCAATTATTCAGGACAACTGCCAGCTGACCATCGCCGGAGGATTTGCGCCAACCAGCGAAACAGCAGATATTATCTCCAAAGCACTTGGCTCACGAACGGTTATGACCGGCTCTGTAAGCCGGGGTCATAAGAACGCATCTGAAAGTTTGCAGATGACAGAACGACCTTTGATGAGCGCGGATGAGCTAAAGTCGATGCGTCCAGGCTCATTCATTGTGATGAAAACAGGCGCGCATCCATTTATTTCCAAGCTAAAGCTGTTTACAAAATGGGGAATAGAATTCAATATGGGAAAATGCGAGCTGGAAGATAAGGCTGCACGTCCCGTTCACTATGCGGGTAAGGATACAATACTCCAAGCACTGGATCGAAAATACCCACAGAGGGTTGCGGTTTTTGAGTCTATCTCGGAAGAAGTTGTGCCATATGATATCCCGCCAGCCAGTGCAAAAGCACGTCTGCACCAGGCCGTCCAAGAGAAATCCCAAGTAGGCAGAAAGGTGGACGGGTTCCGTAGAGCAGGTGGTGTAATGCCTCCCCCGGACCGCTATCGTCCAGATAATTTGCAGGCCAGAAGACAAGCAAGAGAAAGGCGCAAAAGAGATCCAACATCTCAGATGGAGGACAGCTCCGAAAGCGAGAAAACATAAAATGTAGCGTTGACATAAAAAGTTCTTGACAAATATGAACATACGTTCTATAATAGAAACACGAACAGAGAAACAGCTACCCAATGTGTAGCGAAACCGCGGATCAGTACTGGGTAATGGGAGAGAAAGCTATGCCGTATCTATCAAAAATAGATATTGAAGCGATTGCAAATCGAATCATAGATCAGTACAAACTGCGCTACATTCCCTCAAAAAGGCTTTGCTATCGAGTTGATCCTATAGAGTTAGCTGAAATGCTTGGGCTGTCTGTTTACTTTCGCCAGTTGTCTTATGATCATTCGATCTTAGGAATGACAGCGCCGGATGAAGTGATGGTTCCGATTTTCGATGAGAACAAAGAAAGATCCATTTTTATTTTGGACGGTAAGACAGTTTTGATTGAGGCGTGTTTGAATCATTCCCCAAAGGCAAAGGGACGCCGAAATTTCACGATTGCACATGAGTGTGCCCACCAGATATTGTATCGTCTATATCCGGAGATTTATGGACCGAATCAGCGTGTGCTTTGTGATTATAGACGAAACAATGCGCCAAGGAGAAAGATTGAGGATTGGGAAGAATGGCAGGCAGACGCATTGGCAGCGTGTCTCCTGCTTCCTGAAGACGCGGTGAAAGATGCTATGTTCGTGTATGGTCTGGGTGATAAGGTGAAAGTTTTGAGCCGAAAATACTCAGAATACAAATATCAGTGCTTTTGCGAGATGGCAGATGCGCTTGGGGTATCCAGAAGTGCGTTATCTTTCCGGATGGAGCAGCTTGGATTACTGGAGCGAAATGAGCTGATTGCGGAGGCCAGAGCCAGGAGAGGAGTTGGTTGAGATGGTCTCAAAAGAAGACCAACCTATTCGAGTGGAAGTTCGGTGTAAAACCTGCGGGCGCATATTGTGTTATAAAATGAGCGCAGCCAGCGGTTTGGTCGAACTCAAGTGCCAGAAATGTGGCAGGACTGCAGTTGTGAATCTTTCTCTGCGCAGGGCAAAGGGAAAGCTCGACTACAGAACGGTTAAGGATATGGGCACATATATCTGGCGGGCAACAGTCTCATAAATCTTTGTACTCCGTAAACAAAGAAAAAGTGCATATTGGAATCGTATCATGACACCGAGTAAGGTCTATTGTAGTGATGTACAGTATGACAACATAGGTCGGGCGTGAAGTTAGAGTAGGGATACTCTGTCTTTGCGTCCGGCTTTTTTTATTTTGCGCAGGAGGGATATAGGAATGCGAACAACGTATCTGCTTCAAGAGAAACAGCTGGACGGGAGTACCTGCCTGGTAGAAACAACCGCGGAGAACTGGCATGCGATTGTCCGAGCATGCGCAAAGCTCCCCACAGATCAGCGCCGCTACTTTATCCGTGATGTTATTCCGGATGACAAAGGTGTGGACTGCATGTTCATTGAAACAACCAAAGAGACGTGGCAGGAGTGGGATCGGGAGCAGCGAAGGATTCGGGATAACCTCCAACACAGAAAGCAGTATGAGCATATCCCGGTGGAGTCCATGCTCACCATGCAAGATGATATTTTAGCGAATGCGGGGCTTGAAAGTGAAGATATTGCAGATTCTGCGGTAAGCCGCCTCACTTGCGCACAGCTGCGTCAGTCAGTGGCAGAGTGGCACAAGTGGGCACCGATGCTGATGGACTACTATATGGATGGAAAGAAGACATCCTGTACTGCTGAAGTGGCCAGACGGTGTGGTGTTTCTGAACAGGTGGCGAGGAAGTACAAGCGACAGTTTGAGAAATTTGTTGGGACGTTTTATTCCTAAGTAAGCAGCGAGTCGTAGGAATCAAGTAAAATAGTGGATCATGCAGTATGGTTCACAAGATATATAGGAGGATACCATTATGTTTGAAATCCAGAAAAATGACTTCATGAGCTTTCGGATGATGCCGGATCGGATGAAAGCTGACCCCAGCGGGATCTATGACTTTACGTTTGAGGGACGCTATATTATTTATCACTACTGTCATCAGGTGATGAATCACTATGTTGCGTTGGATAAGACAACAGGGCTTGGATCTTCTGTGATGATGACGAGAGAACGTATGGATGATCACAACTATCCGATGATGATCCCAGCTATCCTCTATGCCATCAAGTACACTGGTGACAGACGGATGAATATGGGCGAACAAATCCAGCGAGGTAACTGGATTGACATGATTTTCCGCTGCCTGCTTCCGCAAATTGGATTTTCTGTGCGGGAGGATCAGGTGAGAATCAACGAAAATTTAATAGTTGCACAAAACAGCACAGACTTGTCTGACAGCGATGGAGGCATCGATGAAAATATCGATATCTCAGGAACTGCTGACAATGATGTGCATCTGGAACAGCAGGATGAGCTGGAAATTAATAAAAGCGATGTCGCTCCAATTTTGGAGGGGACAACTAATAATGAGCCATCGGATGCCTCCAACGAAGGCTTTGAAAATGAATTTGTTTCGGTATCTGGGGTTTACTTAAGCGAATCGGAAATTCATTTAACGATTGAGGACAAGCCGATTCAACTGCTGGTTACAGTCGTGCCAGAAAATGCAGATAACCAAACAATTGCATGGAGCAGTTCTAATCCAGAAGTCGCTACTGTGGTAGACGGCGTTGTAACTCCGCTGACAGCGGGCATGACAACAGTCACAGCGGTAAGCAATGACGGGGATTTTTCTGCTTCATGCCTAATTACTGTTACAGACCCTGGTGTACCTGTTCGGAAAGGTCAGTCCACTGCTGTCCCTGTTCCTCACCATCCTATTGCGCCTCTTTCCCAGAATCGGCCAGGAGGCAGGAAGAATCAATCTCGCCCAAAAAGGCATTGGCCGGGGCAGCAATCAAGGAAATATCTTCCAGAGGCTTGTCAATTGTCTGCGGATATTCTCCATGCTGATTACCTGGATGATCTCCGCCCTTGCCCTGGAATCCGACTCCATGCGCTCCCGCGGCAGTCTCCTCCGGGGCCGGACGGCTTTCTCTATATACCGCTTTGATAACCGGGACCGAGCGTTTGTAATCGCACTGTTCAGCTGTATTACCCTGACCGCAATGGGTGTGATTTTGGGAGCCAGTAAGATGTGGTACAATCCCAGGATTATCTGGCGGCCCCTAAATGGAATTGGTATCGTAACAGCCATTGGATATCTGGCACTATGCTTCATGCCCATGGTCTTGGAGCTGTGGACAGAGTATCGATTCCATGCCGCAAGAAAAAGAGGGGTACATAATGACGCAATTGGACAATGAGTTCTTTGAGGAATACAAGCACCTGGAACGCCTTTGCTCGGATATGTATTCCTGTCGGGATGGTATCAGGCAGTATTTGGAGGATATGGAGTGTCAATTTTCTGAGGGCAAAAAAACGATTCCTCACTGGGCACAGGACTATCGAAAATTGCGAGGGCTGCGACGGACTAGAAATACCCTGGCGCACAATGTAAGCGAGTATCAGGTATGCACAGAGCAGGATGTAGAGAATGTTATAGATTTTGTTGACAGGATCATGCAACAGCAAGATCCACTGGCAATGTTGAATCTGTATAATTCCAAAGATGAAGAATCAGAAACCATGGACGAAAGCGAAGTGTCTGTTCCAGGTAGTTTCTATTACGATGCTCCCCGGAACGAGAAAAAGGGCAAACAACTTATTCTGGGCGTTGTACTGCTGGTCATAACGTGTGTGATGGTAATTCTTGTAAGCATATTAATTTCCCACATAGCGTGAGCTGCATAGAAGATATTCACTTAAAAGAATTCATACTCCCCAATTTTTATAAATGAAAATGGCTTGCAGCGGACAAGCAAGATCTACTTGAACTGCTGCAGGCCGTTCTATTTTATTATGTCTTGAATGCAAATATGTGTCTCAAAGATGTTTTTTCCCAGTAAACATCCATACAGAGGTCATAACGCTTGTGTACCGACGAATATCTACTCCGTCAGGGGGTATTTTGACGTTGTTCTATGAAAGTAGCCGTTCAATATCTAGGCCAAACCGTGACAGAATACTATCCACAAATGTATTTGCCAACAGTGAATTATGCAGCTAAAATTGTGATGAGATAAAAATTAGATGTGGAGATGTTATTGTTGACAGAAACGAAATCACAAGCAAAGTATGTTATATTAAAGGTCCAAGGCAAAGGTGCGATTGAGATTTTTCGAGAAAGTAAACCGGCAGAGCCAATTCAGAATATTGAATCGGAGGATTTCATAAAAGTGTCTTGCAACCTTACACCAAATAAATCCAAAGCGTCGATTTTCCTTAGAAGAATCTATGATGAAGAAAGAGCAGAGAAACTTTTGAATGCATTGGGACTCCTACCATATTGGCAAGGATACTATATCATTCTACAAGCATTGCATTGTATTGCAGATGACGAATATCATATAACTGCGATACAAAAAGAGATTTATCTTCCGATTGCTGAGAAATTAGGATGTAGCTGCGGGGCGATAGACGCAGAAATTCGTCGAATGTCAGAAAGAGCATGGAATACCAACCCTAACCTTTTGAAGGAAATAACCATGATGGAACTTACCAAGAGACCGAGGGCACAAGAGTTTTTGCTGAGCTTGTTTTTCGCTTCTTGTATCGAGAATCGCCGCATTGAAATTTCTTAAATACAGCGGACAATAAATATTTTCAAAATTGTTTCGTGGGCATTGGAAAGCTAGTAGACATTCAGTTGTAAAAAGAATTGAAAAAATAAGAAATTTCATGCTATAAACAAAGAAAAATCCAGAATTTGCATGACACAAATTCTGGATTTTGGTCCGGGCTGCGGGATTTGAACCCACGGTCTCTTGGTCCCAAACCAAGCGCGATACCAAACTTCGCTAAGCCCGGATATGAAATTGAAGCAGAAAAAGGGTTTGCTGCTGTTGTGGTCAAAACTGTGGTCAAACAGGCTTTGACACACAAAACGGGGAATGCGGCGAGGGGAAAAGTGCTAGAGCCGCAAGGGAAAATCGCCGGTAGGGCAAATTAGTCGTCCACTCTCAGTAAGACTCCCAAATCAAGCGCCCTACCAACTGGGCCACACCCGGATGCCTGTAGGGCATTATACACCATCCGTCGGGAAATTGCAACCAGAAAATGTATGGTTCTGATATGCTAGGCGTTTTTCGCCCGGGCGGCTAAGAGACGCTTCCACTGCACGGGGCGCTGCAGGAGCCACATCAGGGAGAAGCCCCAGCGGGTGTGCAGGTGGCGGCACAGCCAATCCAGAAATGTTCCCACACAGCCGGTCTGACGGGTCATGTAGGCATGGGTCAGCGTACACTGCGGGGGACGGTGGAAGGGATACAGCCCTTTTTGGCGCAGCTGACGCAATACGGCGGCGGCATCCTTGCGGGGAAGTGAGGCGGTTACATACAGGGTAAACCATAAAAAGACCATCAGCTTGTCGGCGGTGGTGGGATCCTGACGGCCATCACGGTAATAACCCAGAAGGATTTCCGAAATGCGTATGTAGGAGCGGATTTTCTTGTGGTAATTCTCCAGGCTGACGGTCGTTTCGGCAGAACCGGAATGCTCGCGGTAACAATACAGCGCCAGCTTAATCTCGACACTTTTCGGGGCGCAAAGACCGACTTCGTACATGTATAACCCGTCCTCGCCATGGGTCAGTTCGGGATAACGGAAGTTCAGGCCGTTTTCCAGCAGAAATTCCCGGCGCAGAAGACTTCTCCACACCACGGAATCATACCATTGGGAATTTATGGGCAGCTTCATCTGCCGGGACAGGGCAATCTCCTCGTCGGTCAGGCGGTCGGTGAACTGATAGCCGCCGACGATCAGCCGGTCACAGGCGGTTTCCGTTGCTTTGTCCTGCAGGAGGCCCAGAATGTTTGGCAGCAGAAAATCGTCCGCGTCCACGAACCAGATAAAATCCCCCTGAGCAGCCGACAGACCGGCGTTGCGCGCCGAGACCACGCCGCCGTTCTCCTTGTTAATCACGCGGATATTGCCGTGCTCCGCCGCGTACTGCCCCAGAATCTCCGGGCTGGCATCTCTGGAGCCATCGTTGACGCAGATGATCTCGTAATCGGAAATATCCTGCGCCAGCAGCGAATCCAGACATTCGGGAAGATACTGCGCCGCGTTGTAAACGGGAACCACAAAGCTGAGAAACATCCCGTACACCCCCTTTTTTGCCATTATAGCCTGACTTTCCGGAAAAAGCAACAAAGCATCAGAAAAAGTTTGCAGTTTTTCCCATGGCGCGCTATAATGGCGGAAACAATGTTACGCCGCAGACGGTGGAGGGGAGTGCTGTATGAAAAAATCCGGTCTTTCTCAGGAAACGCTGAAAATCATTGCCTGCGTCACCATGCTGATCGACCACGTGGGCGCGACCGTGGTGGAGTCGCAGTTTTTTGTAACGCCATTCGATGGGATCTACTACCTGTATTTTGCCATGCGGATCATTGGCCGGGTGGCGTTTCCGATTTACTGCTTTCTGCTGGCCGAGGGGGCACATTATACCCATGACCCGCGAAAATATGCCCTCCGGCTGTTTATCGGCGCACTGCTGTCGGAGCCGGGCTTTGACTTTGCCCTGTTCGGCGGATGGACGTGGGAAAATCAGAGCGTGATGGTGACGCTGCTTCTGGGCTTCGGAATGGTGGAGCTGATGAAGAAATGTCCCAAATACTGGATGAAGCTGCTGGCCGTCGTGCCGTTTTTCTTCGCGGCGGAGTGGCTGAAAACGGATTACGGCGGATACGGTGTGGCCATTGTCGCGCTGTTCTGGCTGACGCGGGAGCTGCCGAACCGCCGGATGATACAGCTTGTGGGGCTGGCGGCGCTGTGCCTGATGATGAATAACACGGCGATCTCCTTTGGCGTCATTCAGATTCCCATAGAGCTGTTTGCGCTGTTTGCCATGATCCCCATTTGCCTGTATTCCGGCCGGAAAGCCACGGCAAGCCGGGCGGTGCAGCTGGGATTTTACCTGTTCTATCCCGTACATCTGGCAGTGCTTGCGGTGATCATGAAGCTCTGCTTTGGAGGCTGACGCCCTATGAAAATTGCACTGCTGCAAATTCTGCCCACCGGTTCTCTGAACGGAAACCGGGAAAAGGGCGTGGAGGCGTGTCGGAAGGCGAAGGTGCTGGGGGCGGATATCGCGCTGTTTCCTGAGATGTGGAGTAATGGATATGACATTCCCGAGGACGCGGAAGCGCTGCAGCGCGCGGCGGTTCCGGCGGACGGGGAATTCGTGTCCGGATTCGGAAAACTGGCGGCGGAACTCAACATGGCGATTGCCATCACGTTTTTGGAAAAGACGGAGAAGCGGCCAAGAAATGCGGTCAGCCTGTTTGACCGCCACGGACGGCGGCTGTACACCTACGCCAAGGTGCATACCTGCGATTTTGGGGACGAATGCCGTCTGGACGCAGGGGAGGACTTTTTCGTCGCTTCGCTGGACACGGAAGGGGGAGCCGTACAGGTTGGCTCCATGATCTGTTACGACCGGGAATTCCCGGAAAGCGCGCGGATCCTGATGCTGAAGGGCGCGGAACTGATCCTCACGCCCAACGCCTGCCCCATGGAGATCAACCGCCTGTCCCAGCTCCGTGGCAGAGCCTATGAAAATATGGTCGCCATTGCCACCTGCAACTATCCGTCGCCCCATCCGGACTGCAACGGACATTCCACCGTATTCGATGGCGTGGCCTATCTGCCGGAGCTTTCCGGCTCCCGGGATACCTGCATTCTGGAAGCAGGGGAGGGCGAAGGGATTTATCTGGCGGAGCTGAACTTAGACATGCTGCAGGAATACCGGAAGCGGGAGGTTCACGGCAACGCCTACCGCCGCCCGGAAAAATACGGGATTCTTACGGAGACGGCGATTCGGGAGCCGTTCATCCGAGCCGACCGTCGGAAAGAATGCTCTGAAACAGTCCACAATAACGAAAAAGTGTGACATTTTCTTGTTGAAAAATGTCTTTTTCCGTGGTATACTCGCTGAAGATATAGAAAGAGGTGAGATCGTTGACAGAGCAGAGGCTCTTTTCCAACCAAAGATTGATACGCCTGATCATCCCCCTGGTCATCGAACAGGCGCTGACCATTCTTGTGGGAATGTGCGACGGCGTGATGGTTTCCTCCGTGGGCGAGGCGGCGATTTCCGGCGTTTCTCTGGTGGATATGATAAACAACGTGATTCTGGTGCTGTTTGCCGCGCTGGCCACCGGCGGCGCAGTTGTCACCAGCCAGTTCCTGGGGGCACGGCAGGGGGAGAAGGCACGGCAGAGTGCCGGGCAGCTGGTGCTGATGTCGGCAGTCCTGGGTGTCGCCGCGGCGGCGCTGTGCCTTGTGTTTGCCAAAAATCTGATGCGCCTGTTTTTTGGCTCCATCGACGACGACGTGATGGCGGCGGGACTGATTTATCTGCGCATTACCGCGCTTTCCTTCCCGTTCATCGCGCTGTATAACGCGGGCGCGGCGATTTTCCGCAGCGTGGGCAACAGCAAGGTGTCCATGCAGGTCAGTCTTCTGATGAACGGCATCAATGTGGTGGGCAACGCCGTCTGCATTTTTGTGCTGAAAATGGGCGTGGCCGGTGTCGCTGTTCCAACGGTGGTTTCCCGGTGTGTGGCGGCGGTGGTCATTCTGCTCCTTGCGGCCAATCCCAAGCAGGAGCTTTGCCTGAAATGGGGCGCCATTTGCCATGCTGACGGCAAAATGATGGGCAGTATCCTGAGAATCGGCGTCCCCAACGCCTGCGAGAACAGCTTCTTCCAGCTGGGACGGCTGATCGTGGTAAGCATGATCGCCCTGTTCGGCACGGTGCAGACCTCCGCCAACGCGGTGGCGAACACCTTGGACAGCGTGGGCATCATCATCGGGCAGGCTATGGGACTTGCCATGGTGACGGTGGTTGGCCAGTGCGTGGGCGCTGGCGACCCGGCGCAGGTCAGGCACTATGTTAAAAAACTTTTGCTCTGGTCGTATCTGTCCATGGCCGTGTGCAATGCCCTCATTATCGTATTTGCCGAAAATCTGATTTCCCTTTACAGCTCCCTGTCGCCCCAGACCGTTGAGCTGACAAAAAAGCTGGTCATCTGCCATGCGGCGTTTTCCATCATCCTGTGGCCGGCGGCTTTCGTCCTGCCCAATGCCTTGCGGGCGGCCAACGACGTGCGGTTTACCATGTTTGTCGGAATCGGTTCCATGATCGCGTTCCGCATTCTCGGCTCGTGGATTCTGTGCGTCAAGATGGAGTGGGGCGCGATGGGCGTCTGGATCGCCATGATTATTGACTGGGTATGCCGGACCGCGTTCTTTGTGACCCGGATGATTTCGGGAAAATGGCAGAGTAAATATATTCCCTCATAATGCGCTGCGCCGCCGATGGATGCCCCATC
>HF988078.1:11601-16542 GCA_000434635.1 Firmicutes bacterium CAG:110
GGCGGCGCTTCTGTGTTACGGATTTTCTCCAAAATCCGGCATAGCTTCAAACCGGCGCTGTTCCCCGCGCCACGGGAAGCGGATGCAGCAGGAAAACAGCATCGGGTCTGTGCGCTCATCCCGGGAACCGTACTTGTGGTCGCCCACCAGCGGATACCCTCTGGAGGCAAACTGTACCCGGATCTGGTGGCTCCGCCCCGTATGCAGGCGAATGCGGACGAGACTGCACCCCCCGGCGGAAAGACGGGTGAATTCCAGCCGCGCCTTTTTGACGCCCGACCGTTCCCGCTTTACCACATACACCTTGTTTTTCCGGCTGTCCTTCCACAGAAGGTCTTCCCAGTCCCCGGATTCCGGGGGAAGCCCATGAACCATGGCTACGTATTCCTTTACCATAGCGCCGTCCTGCACTGCCTTGGACAGGGCGGCGGCAGCCTGTTTTGTGCGGGCGTAAACCATGACGCCGCCCACATTTTTGTCAAGCCGGTGGACGGGGAAAATCTCCCCGCCCAGCGTTTTTTTCAGCTCTGCGGGAACCTGCGCTTCGGAATCCAGCCCCACGGGCTTGACGCAGACGGCCAGGTCATGATCGTAAAATAAAATCTCCATTTGGGAGCCTCCTTCGGTTCAGCTGACGGTGACGCTACTATAGCACAGTTTTCCGGATTCCGAAAGGTAGACGCTTGAATTTCCTGTAAAATCATGTATAATGAACGGAGAAATGGAGGATTTATGACATGACGACGCAAGATTATCGGGAAAAATCGCCGCTGATGATTTTCCTGAGCTACTTCAAGAACCATAGATGGTTGTTTGCCGCCGATGTGACCTGCGCTGTGGGAATCGCGGCCATCGACCTGCTGTTCCCGCTGGTGACCCGCAGTGCGCTTTATGAGATGCTGCCCAACCAGATGTACCGCACGTTCTTTACCATCATGGTCATCGTGGCGGTGTGCTATGTTCTGCGGTCGTTTCTGAATTATGTTGTGGCGTATTACGGCCATACCTTCGGCATCCGGGTGGAGGCGGACATCCGCCGTGACCTGTTCCGCCATATGCAGGAGCTGAGCGTGGATTTCTATGACCGCAACCGCACCGGTAAGCTGATGGCGCGGCTGACCTCCGATCTGTTCGAGCTGACGGAGCTTGCTCACCACGGCCCCGAGGATTTGATCACTTCCGTGCTGACCATTCTGGGGGCGCTCATCGTGATGGCGTCCATTCGCTGGCAGCTTGCCGTGATCGTGGCGCTGACCATTCCGGTGTTTCTGACGGTGGCAATGGCCATGCGCGGCCGGATGGGGCGGGCGTCCGCCGCGGCAAAGGAGAAGATCGGCCACATCAATCAGGAGATCGAAAGCAGCCTTTCCGGCGTCCGCACCGCGAAAGCCTTCGCCAACGAGACGGTGGAAGCCGCCCGTTTTGACGCGGCCAATGCGGAATTCAAAACCTCCAAGCGGGCGTTCCACAAGGCAATGGGCATGTTCCACAGCAGCGTGGAGTTCTTTTTGTGCAGTTTGAATGTCATTATCATCGGCTTCGGCGGTTATTATGTCATGCAAGGGGAAATGGACTACCGTGACCTGCTGACCTTCAGCCTGTATATTTCCTCTTTTATCAGCCCCATGCGCAAGCTCGCCAACTTCTCCGAGACGTTTGCCAACGGCTTTGCGGGCCTGAACCGCTTCGTGGAGGTCATGCGCACCGAACCCACCGTGCAGGATAAGCCCGACGCGAAGGAACTGAAAAACGTCCGGGGTGAAATCAGGGTCGACCATGTTTCTTTTGCCTACGACGCCGATCTGGCGGTGCTTCACGACGTGAGCCTGACCGTCGCCCCCGGGGAAACGGTCGCCATCGTCGGCCCCTCCGGCGGCGGTAAGTCTACATTGTGCCAGCTGATCCCCCGGTTTTACGACGTCAGTTCCGGCTCTATTTCCATTGACGCTCTGGACATCCGGGATGTGACCCAGCGAAGCATCCACGAAAACATCGGCATTGTCCAGCAGGACGTGTTCCTGTTTGCCGACACCATTCTGGAAAACATCCGCTACGGCAAGCCTGACGCCACCATGGAGCAGGTCATCGACGCGGCCAAGAAGGCGGAGATCTACGACGACATTCAGGCCATGCCCGACGGCTTTAACACCTACGTGGGCGAGCGGGGCACGCTTCTTTCCGGCGGGCAGAAGCAGCGGATCGCCATTGCCCGCATCTTCCTGAAAAACCCGCCCATCCTGATTCTGGACGAGGCGACCTCCGCGCTGGACTCCGTGACGGAGGCGAAAATCCAGCACGCCTTCGACAAGTTGGCGGCCGGACGGACGACGCTGGTCATCGCCCACCGCTTAAGCACCATCCGCAACGCCGACCGCATCATCTCGATTTCCGACGGCGTCATCACGGAATGCGGCACCCACGACGAACTGCTTAGGAAGGGCGGCATTTACGCCGAGCTGTATAAGACGCAGAATGCACTGGCGTTGGAGACGCTCGGGCAGTAAGGATTATTATACGGGGGTGAGACACTTGAAGCAGGAGTATAAAGCGCTGTATGAAAAATTCGGTCTGAACGTGGTTTACTATCGGAAACGGAAACGGCTTACGCAGCTACAGCTTGCGGAGCTGGTGGACATCGACAGAAGTCATATCAGCGCGATAGAGCTGGGCAATGTGGGTGTCTCGCTGGACGTGATTTTCAGGCTGTGCGAGGTTCTGGAAATCACGCCGAAGGAGCTGTTTGATTTTCGATGAGCAAGCTGGACTATTCGCCCCTGTGGGCGACCATGGAAGAAAAGGGAATCAGCCAATACCGGCTGCTGAAATGCGGCGTGGACAATAAAACCCTCGACACGCTCAAAAAGGGCGGCAATATTACATTGCTGACCTTAGAAAAGATATGCTCCATTCTCGACTGCACACCCAACGATGTTGTGCAGTTCACGAAATAACGCTCTAGCGCCGCCTTGCACCACAAGGCGGCTTTTTTCTTGATTATCTGTCCGAACCGCCCGTCCTTTGCGTCTTATAGAGCAGAAGGGCCTTTCACAGAAGCGGGACGCCCCGGAATAGACCCGGGCTTCCCAAGGAGGAACAGCATGAACGATGAACAGATTCTGGACTTGTATTTTGCCAGAGATGAACAGGCGGTGGCGGAAACCGACCGGAAATACGGCGGCTATTGCTTCACCCTCGCCAATTCCATCCTGCACAGCGATCAGGACGCGGAGGAAACCGTGAGCGATACATATTTAAGAGCATGGAACACCATCCCGCCCAAGCGTCCGGGCATCTTCAAAATGTTCCTCGCCAAAATCACCCGGAACCTCGCCTTTTCCCGCTGGCGGAGCATGAACGCCGAGAAGCGGGGCGGCGGGGAGATGACACTGGTGCTGGAAGAGCTGGACGACTGCATTGCCGCGCCCGGCTGTGTGGGGGATGGAATGGACGCCAAGGAGCTGGCCAAGGCCATCCGGGCGTTCCTGAACACCCTCCCGGCGCGGGAGCAGGACATTTTCCTGCGGCGGTATTTCTTCGTGGAGGAAAGCGGCGTGATCGCCCAGCGGTACGGCATGAAGCCTGCCACGGTGCTGCGCACCCTTTCCCGCACCAGGCAGAAGCTCAAAAATTATCTGATACAGGAGGGCTATACGGTATGAAAGCGGAAGAACTGTTTCTCGCCATCGGCGAGGTGGAATCCAGCCGCCTGACGCGCAGTGAGCTGACGACGGCAAGACCCTCCGGTCAAAGGGAACAGGAGGAACCCAAAATGAAGAAAAGAAATGTTTCCCGGATTCTCCGGAATCTGCTGGTGGCGGCGCTGATCGTAAGTCTGCTGGCCGTGACGGCCTACGCGGTGGCGGGCTTTGTGATCTTCGACAGCCCCCAGGACATGATATCCGGTCTGTTCGGCGACAAAACGGGCTATGACCACAAGGATGTGACGCATTTTACAGACCCCGAAAAGCCCGGCGAGGTCTACGACATCCCGGCCTATGACCGGGTGCCGGTGGACGAAAGCGTGGCGGCGTCCGAGGCGGTGCCGCTGGTCAGCCCCGTGGGGCAGAGCATTTCCTGGGAGGGCTACACCCTGACGGTGGACGCCAATATGTACGATCAGGTGACCAAATGCGGCGTGCTGACCTACACTTTGGAGAATCCCGACGGCATTGCCGACTATGCATTACAGGAGAACGGTGAAATTTATTTCCCGGAGGGGGAAATCCTGGACATCAATCAGTACGGCTACAGCTACATCATTCCCGATCAGTCCACGGACACCAAGCTGACGGCGGCGTATTACTACCGGCTGGACAACCCGGAAAGCACCGATCTGGTGCTGAGCTTCACACAGTGGGCGCCGATCCGTCTGTCGGATTATAAGGAACTGTGGAAGCAGACCAAGGAGCAGGTCAAGCAGGAGTTCAGCGAGGACGAGGCAATAGAGCATCTGAAGCAGGCGCTGGGCGACGAATACGAGGAAGTGGCGTCTGGGGTTTCCCGTGAGGAAATCGTGGATATCGGATATGAGAGACTTGTGTACGAGCGGCTGGATGGGCGGTTTGACTGCCCGGAGAAGATCACGATCCCCGAAAAAGCGCTGGGAGAGATGAGCAATCTGACTCTGGCGGACGGGAATATCAAGGTTTCGCCCATTGCCATCTGCGTGGATACCAGAGAAATGCAGGACTATCCAGAAAGGTGCATTGGACGGGTGAAGATTTCCTTCAAGGACGGCACGGAGTACGTGGTTATGGACGAGAATGTTGCCAACCATATGTTTGCGGTAGGATACACCGACCGTGACGTCACCCTGATGTTCAACCGCATGATCGACGTGAACGAGATCGCGTCCGTCATTCTGGACGGCGATGTAGAGTTTCGGGTGCCGTAAATAGCAGTATGCCCCCTCCCAGTCGGGAGGGGGCATTGCCGTGTGAT
>HF988078.1:16663-22959 GCA_000434635.1 Firmicutes bacterium CAG:110
TCGCCGCTACCGGCGGCCTGCGAAGGATTCGCAGGATAAAATGGTGTTAACCATTTTATCGAGAAATAGTATGAATCATTCCGGGGCGATCAGGAATTGGGGGATGCCGTGCAGCTCCTGATATAAGCCGACGGCGCGGGTGACGCCCAGCGCTTCGCCTTCGATCAGTAGCTCATCTAAATCCTCCGGAGTGCGGAACAGGGTGAAGCGGGCGCTGTCTGCGTCCGTGTGGATTTGATAATGGCAGTGCAGCTTTTCGTCCCGGTGCCCGCCTAAAAGCTGCGCCGCCGGGGGCAGGGGAGCTGTGGTGGCTCCTGCGGGTGTCAGTGTAATGGTTTCGCCGTCCAACGCCAGCTCCAGCCAGATTTCCCGTCCCTGCCATGGGGCGAGATAATCGGCAAGATTTACATCCGGCGGCACGGGCGGCAGAAAGACCGGACAGGTCAGCCCCCGCCCGTAAAGCGCGGACACGCCCACGGGGCAGGGGAGTGCTTCGGACAGCCGCCCCGCCAGAAGTTCGGCTTCTTCATACCCCGGCCGCTGGAAATCCAGCAGAACGCCGCTGCATTTAAGCGCATCCAACCGGGGGCGCAGCTGGGCGGCGATGGTTTCGGAGTCATGCCCATGGATGGGGGTGATGTCGTCCAGAATCACCATGGAGCCGGGGGGCAGTGCCTTCGGCAGATTGGAAAGCCCCGTGGAATAGGGGGAAAAATGACAGGCCATCCATGCAGTTTTCGGCGGAAGCGTCTCAGTTCCCCGGATTTCCGCCGCTGTCATGGCAAGAAACGGACGAATCGCCATGGACAAATCCTCCTTTCCGTGATATAATATAGGCCGAAACGCGGAGACGACTCCGCTCTATGAATACTATACGAACCACGGGAGAACATTATGCCCTTTTCTCTTCTGCCCAAAATCATCGCAAACCGCCTCACCGACATAACGCCGGAGCTGCTGCACACCCGGGACATCCGGCTGCTGATGCTGGATTTTGACAATACCATCGTGCCCTACACCACTGACGTTCCCACGGTGGAGATGACGGCGTGGCTGGACCGGATGAAGCAGACGGACATCACCGTGTGCATCGTCTCCAACAGCCACAAAGACCGGGTGCCCCGTTTCTGCAGGGAGCATGGTCTGGACTGCATCACCCACGCGAAAAAGCCATTTTCCAAGGGAATCCGGGAATGTCTGGCGAAATATGACATTCCGGCAAAGAACGCCGCGCTGGTGGGCGATCAAATCTACACCGATACCCTTGGCGCGAACTGCGTCGGCGTGACCTCCATTCTGGTCAGCGCCATCAACAATCACAATTTCTGGCTGAAGGCACGTCACGTGCTGGAACTGCCATTTATTTTACCTGCAAAGAAAAGGAGAATCTGACCATGAAAAATCTTGACAAGTATCTGACCCTGCTGGACGGGGATGTGGACGGCCTGCTGCTGACCTCCCGCTACAGCCGCCATTACGGCGCGGAATTCGACATCGCCGAGGGCGTCGCCATCGTCACAAAGAAGGGCTGCCGCTACTTCACCGACAGCCGCTACATCGAGTCCGCCGAAAAGAACCTGAAGGGCTTTGAGGTTCTGGACGTGAATCGGGAGATCGGCTACATCCAGCGCCTGAACACGGCCATTGCCGATTTCGGCGTGACCACTCTTGGCTACGAGGAACATTACCTCACCGCCGAGGAGTATTTCTACTACGACGAAAAGCTGAACGCCAAGCTGGTGCCCTTCCACAAGCCCATCTACGCTTTCCGCGCCACCAAGGAGGACTGGGAGCTGGAGCTGATGCGCAAGGCGCAGGCCATCACCGACAGAGCCTTTGCCGAGGTCATCACCCGCATCAAGCCCGGCATGACCGAGCTGGAGCTTCAGGCGGAGCTGATCTACTGCATGTACAAGAACGGCGGCACCGGTCTGGCCTTTGACCCCATTGTGGTATCCGGCCCCAATACCAGCCTGCCCCACGGCGTCGCCGGTGAGCGCGTCATTCAGAAGGGCGACTTCGTCACCATGGACTTCGGCGCGTCCTACATGGGCTACTGCTCCGACATGACCCGTACTGTCGCCGTCGGCTACGCCACCGACGAGATGAAGCACGTGTACGACACCGTTCTCAAGGCGCAGCTGACCGCCATCGCCGTCACGAAGGCCGGCGTTCCCGGCAAGGATATTGACGGCACCGCCCGGAAGGTTATTGCCGACGCCGGCTACGGCGAATACTTCGGCCACGGCTACGGCCACAGCCTTGGTCTGGAGATCCACGAGAATCCCAGCCCCAACGCCAGCAACACCGAGCCGCTGCCCGCAGGCGTCGTCTGCTCCGCCGAACCCGGCATCTATCTGCCCGGAAAATTCGGCGTCCGCATTGAGGACGTGACCATTATCACCGAGGACGGCTGCGAGGACATTACCGGAAGCCCGAAGAATTTGATTATTGTCTGATATGCAGATTTACTGTTTTTGTGAAAAACGACATAACGCTGAGTAGTGAGGGGAAATGAGATGTCCGAACCGTTGATTTCTGTTATCGTGCCTGTCTATAATGCGGAAAAGTATCTCAGAAAATGTGTTGCCAGTATCCGTGCGCAGACCTATCGGAATTTGGAGATTATTCTGGTGGATGACGGATCCTGCGACAGAAGCGGGGAGTTGTGCGAAGCCTTTGCTTTGGAGGATTCCAGAATTGTCGTGATTCGTAAAGAGAACGGCGGTGTGGCGTCGGCCAGAAACGCTGGATTGGATGCTATGCATGGCGACTATGTTGGATTTGTGGACGCGGACGATTGGATTGACCCGGAAATGTACGAAGTTCTTCTGCAAAGAATGATAGCGGAAAATGCGCAGATTTCCTGCTGCGGTATGGCAATTGTTACAGGGGAGAAAATCACAAGATATTTTAACCCTGATATGGACGTCCAGTTTACAGCTGGTGGTGCCGATGCTCAGTCGGAACTGATTCGTTGCAGCTGCATAACCAATGCGATGTGCGATAAATTATATTCTGCTGAGATATTTGATGGACTGCGGCAAAAAACCGGTGCCTACATGGACGATATGGCTGTGCAGTATCTGCTTGTCGCAAGGGCAGAGCAGGTAACCTACACGGCACGGCCGATGTATTACTGGTATCAGTCGGAAAACAGTATTACACGTGGGCATTTTACAACGCGCTTCTTCGAATGGATTACCAGCACCGAGGAACGGCTGGCTTTTTATCAGGAGCATTTCCCGGCGTGTGTCCCGGAGGCCTACAATCAGTATATCGGCCTTTGTATGGATATGCTTCTCATCACTTGGAAGATGCCGGAGTGGAAAGATCAGAATCAGGAGCTTGTCCGGAGAATCGCTGCGCCTCTTACAGGTAATTATGGCGATGATATGGGAAGAATTACGAAACTTAAGCGGCAGCTGGTCAAAATTCACCCCAAACTGTTTATCTGGCTAAATCCGTTTTTTGAGAAGCTCAAGGCGCGGCAGGGATAGAAGACAGGAAGCGATTTCTGCCCGCAGAAACAATCGTTTCTACACGTTTGATTAAGCTGTGACGGAGAAGGCAAAGAAGAATCCGGATAGGGCGCAATTTTTATTGGATTTCCCTATTGAAAAGTCGATTTTTTTAGGCTATAATACACATGTAAAATTCTAGCATACACAATTTGCTTTTCCCAGGGAAGGCATCATAGGAGGAAATAGAAAATGATTTCTGCAGGCGAATTTAGAAACGGCGTTACCTTTGATATGGACGGAAAGGTTATGCAGGTCGTGGAGTTCCAGCACGTCAAGCCCGGCAAGGGCGCGGCGTTCGTCCGCGTGAAGATGAAGAACGTCATCACCGGCGCTGTCACCGAGACCAGCTTCAACCCCACCGCCAAGTTCCCCACCGCGTTCGTTGAGCGCAAGAAGATGGAGTATTCCTACAATGACGGCGCTCTGTACTACTTCATGGATCAGGAGACCTATGAACTGGAGCCCATCGACGCTTCCGCTCTGGACGATTCCTTCAAGTTCGTTAAGGAGAACGACGTCTGCACCATTATGAGCTACAAGGGCAAGGTGTTCGGCGTGGAAGTTCCCAACTTTGCCGATCTGGTCGTCACCAAGACCGAGCCCGGTTTTGCCGGCAACACCGCCACCAACGTCACCAAGCCCGCCACTGTGGAGACCGGCGCTGAGGTGAAGGTGCCCCTCTTCATCAACGAGGGTGACAAGATCCAGATCGACACCCGCACCGGCGAGTATCTGGGCCGCTCCAAGGCTTAAATCCATAAAAGCAGGGGACGTTTTTCGCCCCCTCTTTTCCAATTACGTGTAAAGGAGAATCATTATGACGATTTCCGAAAAGTCCGCCTACCTCAAGGGCCTGATGGAGGGCATGAACCTGAACACTGAGTCCAACGAGGGCAAGATGATCGCTGCCATCGTGGACCTGCTGGGGGACATGGCCAAGCGCGTCACCGACATTGAGGAGACCACCATTGCCATTTCCGACGAGCTGGATGAGATCGAGGAAGATCTGGACGCCATCGAGGACTTCATCATGGATGAGGACGATGATGACGACGAGGACTACGACGACGAAGACGAGTGGGATGACGACGAGGATTCCGACGAGGGCTTTGAGTTCGGCGACGAGGAGACCACCATTTACGAGGCGGAATGTCCCAGCTGCGGCGAAGTGGTTGACTTTGACGAGGAGACTCTGGAAAAGGGAAGCATCGTTTGCCCCAACTGCGGTGAGACGCTGGAGTTTTCTCTGGAAGACGAAGAAGAGTGATTTGACGTGTGAATCCCCTGCCTGAGTTCAGGCAGGGGATTTCTTCATATGGGAACATTGAAAATCGGGCTGCCTTGCTGAGAGGCAGCCCGGTGCTGTATCCTTTTTGCAAAGTGCGTCATGCTTCCCGGTAGCGGATAAAGTCCAGCGTCAGATAATCCAGATACACCTGCTTGTCCGGGGTCTTGCCCATGGTGACGCGGTGGCAGTTGACCTCCCAGACGGGGAAGCTATCCAGCTCACCCTTCCTGATCTCAAAAACATGGTTCCAGCTTCTGCCTTCCAGATAGGGCGTGTCCTGCTGGACGCGGATCAGCTCCAGACGCCGGAAGGTAAAGGTGGGGAACGCGTTTTTGACGATGGTCTCGAACAGAAGCTCCGCGTCCCGGACACTGCCCAGTTCAAAGGTGCTGCGAATCATTGCGCCATAGTCTTGCATATTCAATAACCTCCTTACAGCTTGCTGTATGCTTTGTCCAGAAATCTCTGGCTGTTGACGACCACACGCTGGTGGGTGCCATGGCCGATCTCACCGGCTTCGTCGAAGGCACGGACGGCAAAGGTGATGACCTTTCCCGCCACGGCGGTGACCTCCGCTTCTGCCCGGACTTCCAGTCCTACCGGCGTCGCGGAGATGTGTTCAATATTCAGCGCGGTGCCGACGGTGGTCTGGCCTTCTTCCAGCCCTTCCGCCACGGCTTCGCACGCCGCGCCCTCCATCAGCGCGACCATGCAGGGAGTGGCGTAGACCAGCAGATCGCCGGAGCCGACCTCTTTGGCGGTGTCCTCCCGCTCACAGAGCGTCTCGGCCACGCCCTTCATGCCAACGGTAATTCCCATAGGTATCACGACCTTTCTGTAATCTAATAATACTCTAACTTCCGGAAGGTGTCAACGAAAAAGGTTGCTATTTTCCGAAAGGTTTTGTATAATAGCCGCAAATATGAAAATGAGGTGACCAGAATGGTTGTGAGCGACAAATTGAATCTGACGATGCTCTGCGATTTTTACGAGCTGACCATGGGCGCGGGGTACTTCGCCAACGGCTATACCGACCGCATAACCTATTTTGACCTGTTTTTCCGCCGCTGTCCTGACGGGGGCGGGTTCGCCATTGCGGCCGGTCTGGAGCAGATCGTCCAGTATATTCAGAAGCTGCATTTTGACACGGAGGATATCGCGTACCTGCGGGAGCGGAAGTGCTTCAGCGAGGATTTCCTGAACTATCTGGCCAATTTCAAGTTTACCGGCGATATCTGGGCAGTGCCGGAGGGAACGCCCATTTTCCCCCGGGAGCCGATCATCACCGTCCGCGCGCCCGCCATTCAGGCGCAGCTGGTGGAGACGTATCTGCTGCTGTGCGTGAACCATCAGAGCCTGATCGCCACCAAGGCCAACCGTGTTGTCCGTGCCGCCGAGGGACGCACCGTGCTGGAATTCGGTTCCCGCCGGGCGCAGGGCGCGGACGCCGCTATCTTGGGCGCGAGAGCCGCGTACATCGGCGG
>HF988078.1:22985-28522 GCA_000434635.1 Firmicutes bacterium CAG:110
GGCTGCCATGGCACGGCCTGCACCATTTCTGACCAGCTCTACGGCGTCCACGCGGGCGGCACCATGGCCCACGCATGGGTGCAGATGTTTGACAGCGAGTACGAGGCGTTCAAGGCTTATGTGAAGATGTTCCCCAACAACGCGACGCTGCTTGTGGACACCTACAACACCCTGAAATCCGGCGTCCCCAACGCCATCCGGGCGTTCAACGAAATCCTGAAACCCATGGGCATCACGAAGTGCGGCATCCGTCTGGACTCCGGCGACCTCGCGTATCTGACCCGGGAAGCCCGGAAAATGCTGGACGAGGCCGGGTGGACGGACTGCAAGATCTCCGTGTCCAACTCTCTGGACGAGTACATCATCCGCGACCTTCTCCGGCAGGGGGCGCAGATCGACATGTTCGGCGTGGGCGAGCGGCTGATCACCGCGAAGAGCGAGCCGGTATTCGGCGGCGTGTACAAGCTGGCCGCCATCGAGGAACCGGACGGCACAGTGGTTCCCAAGATCAAGATTTCCGAGAACGTGGAGAAGATCACCAACCCCCACCATAAGAAGCTGTACCGCTTCTACGCCAAGGACACCGGCAAGGCCATTGCCGACTATCTGACGGTCTACGACGAAGTGGTGGATGACAGCAAGGATATGACGATCTTTGACCCGGACGCCACTTGGAAAACCAAAAAGGTTTACAATTTCACGGCCAGAGAATTGCAGGTTCCCGTGTTCAAGGGCGGCGAGCTGGTCTACAAGCTGCCCAGCCTTGAGGAGATCCGCGCCTACTGTCTTGCACAGGTGGACACCCTGTGGGACGAAGTCAAGCGCTTTGACAATCCCCAGACCTACTATGTTGACCTGAGCCAGAAACTCTGGGACATCAAGTACGACCTGCTGAAATCCAATGGCAGGTAAACGAACGCCTGCCTCATCTGTGGCGCTGGGCGGCGTGCTTGCGGCGCTGGCGGTGGTCATCATGAGCCTGGGGACGATCATCCCCATTGCAACCTATGTCTGCCCCATGCTCTGCGCGCTGCTTCTGCAAGCTGTGCTGAAAACCTGCGGCGTCCGCATTGCGTGGGCGTGGTATGGCGCGGTGGCGATTTTGTCACTGCTGCTCGCCCCAGACAAGGAAGCCGCGGCGGTATTCGCGTTTCTGGGATATTATCCTATCGTCAAGCCCCGGCTGGATAAAACCAGACTCCGCTGGCTTTGGAAAGGACTGCTGTTTAACGCTTCCGTGCTGGTGATGTACTGGCTGCTGCTTCGGGTATTCGGTCTTGCTCAGGTCACGGAGGATTTTGAAGAAATCGGCGTGGTCATGCTGATTATCCTCCTGATTCTGGGGAACGTGACCTTCTTCCTGCTGGATAAGCTGCTGGAAAAGCGGTTTGTAAGGCGCAAGTAGGAGGGTCGCGGAATGTGGTATCTGTACATTCTGCAATGCGGCGACGGCTCGCTTTACACCGGCATCACGACGGACGTGGAGAAGCGGCTGGAAGCCCACCGAAGCGGAAAAGGCGCGAAGTACACCCGTGGAAGGTCACCGCTGGAACTGAAATACCGGGAAGGCTGCGGCACCCACTCCGACGCCCTGAAGCGGGAATTGGAGATCAAGCACCTTTCCAGGGAGGAAAAGCTGGCGCTGATCGGGGAAACGGAATAATGATTACGCCCTGCGGGCTGCTCAGAGCTTTCAAGAAGCCTGAACTGCCCGCAGGGCGCTTATATTCTGTATGCGCTATCAGAAATTCCCGGCGGCGGTAACGGAGCCAACGCCCCACAGGACGATGCGCAGAATGCCGCAGGCGGCCAGATGGGCGGGGTAGTAGGCGTAGAACAGCTTGCCCATGCCCTTCCACGAGCCGCGCTCGCCATTGTACAGCCGCAGCAGCGGAATGGTCAGGCAGGTGCCCAGCTGAACCAGCGCGTAAACCCGGTCAATAAAGAAGAAATAAACCAGCGCGTAGAGAAGTGTCCAGAACATCATCCAGAGCATCTGCTTGCGGAAATTGCCACGGTAGGAGCCGATGAACAGAATCGCCATGGCGGCGATGCAGCTCCAGTCGGAAGGGAAGGTGATGACGCAGACCAGCAGAATGATGACGGTCTTCTGCCACGATTTCAGCCTGTCGCTGTTGTTGACGCACAGCAGTACCAGTCCCCAAGCCAGCGACCACGCAACGCTGGTCTGGTTGAACACCGAGGTCTGGAAGGGGATAAACGAAATGCCGAAGCAGAAGTTATAGGCAAAATGGGAAATGAGTGCCAGCAGGAACAGACGCCCGGCGTATTTTTTGACGTCATGGGTGTAATGGTAGCCCTCCGCAATGAAGTACCACATAATGGGCGCAGTGAGCCGCCCGATGATGTGCGCCAGCAGCACCCACCAGACCCGTGAATACCCCGGACAGATCGTCCAGACCAGATGGTCGAGGGTCATGGCGGCAATGGCGATGAGCTTCAGCTGATTGGAATTAAGCGCGGCTTTCTTCATGGAATCTGCCCCTTTTCGGTCATTTCTGCATCTTTCCATCAGAATTATAGCATCCTGCCAGACGAAAAGCAAGCCCTCCGGAAGAGTTTTACGAGGGCTTGCAGAGGGCTTAACGATTGCTTACATGTCGTAAATTCCCATGATCAGGATACCGGCAAAGGTGACCAGAATGCAGGTGTAGTGCTTCCAGCTCAGCTTTTCCTTCAGGAACAGGCGGCTCCACAGGACGGAAGCCATGCAGTAGGAGGCGATGATGGGGGCGGCCAGCGCGGACTCGCCGCTGGCGAGGGCGTAGATGTAGGCCAGCTGACCGGCGGTCTCAAAGGCCGCGCCGATGTACTTGGGGCCTTCCGCCTTGGGCAGCAGCTTCTGCTTCTTGATGATGACGGTGTAGACGAAGCTGACGATGCCCGCGACCAGAAAGGTCAGCTCGTAGGCGACGTTGGCAGAATCCTCGTTCAGGGTTTCCAGCACAAGATCGTCGGCGAAGGTTCCCGCCGCGTCCAGAATGCAGTAGGCAATGGGCAGCGCCAGAGCTAACCATGATTTTGCGTACTTGTAATTGGAAGCCTCCTGCCGGGCGGCTCGAAGGTCATCGTCCTCGTTGGCCTCCACAAAGCCAAGACCGATGACACCGGCACAGGCGAGGAAAATGGCGATGTACTGAGCAATCGCCATTTTTCCGGCGGTGCCGCTGACAATGGCAATGATGGCGACCAGCGCACCGCTGGCGTTGCAGATGGGGGAGGAGATGGACAGCTCAATGTAGCGAAGTCCCACATAGCCCAATGTCATGGAGCCGATGTACAGCAGGGAGACAGGCAGGTACGTCCAGATGACCTGCCATGAGATCTCTACGCCGCCGACGAAAATCTCAATGGCGGCATGAATGCCCATGACCACGCCGACGGCTGTGACCATTTTATACTGACTGTATTTGTCGGATGCGTCCCGGCAGCCGATCTTGGAAAAGAAATCGGAACCGGACCAGCACAGCAAAGCAATAATGGAAAACCAAAACCAACTCATTTTTTCTACCTCTTAATCGTAATATTATAGTGTAACCAGACCGGCATCCGCCATTTTTTGCAGGCTCATGAGAATGCCGATCTTGGCATGGTTCCAGGTCAGACCGCCCTGGAAATACACGGCGTAGGGCGGACGGATGGGACCGTCCGCGGAAAGCTCGATGGAGCTGCCCTGAACGAAGGCACCGGCGGCCATGATAACCTTGTCGTTGTAGCCGGGCATGTCGGAAGGATAGGGGGTGGCGAAGGAATCCACGGGAGCTGCCGCCTGAATGCCCTTGCAGAAGGCGACCATGCCCGCTTCGCTGCCCAGCTCCACTGCCTGAATGATGTCGTGACGGCTTTCCTCCGCACCGGGGACGCAGCGGAAGCCCAGCGGCTCATACAGATTGGCAGCGAAGATCGCACCCTTTTCCGCGCCTGCCACCACCGTGGGGGCGAGGAAAAAGCCCTGATACAGCGCAGGCATCAGCCCCAGATTCGCGCCGACCTCCTGCCCCAGACCGGGGGCGGAAAGCCGGTAGGCGCACCGGTCAACGCATTTTTTCGTGCCGCAGATATAGCCGCCGATGGGCGCAAGGCCGCCGCCGGGGTTCTTGATGAGGCTGCCCACGGTCATGTCCGCGCCAACGTCGGAAGGCTCAATGGTCTCCACGAATTCGCCATAGCAGTTGTCTACCATGACGGTGACGTCGGGTTTGACGCCCTTGCAGAAGGCAATCAGCTCGCCGATCTGCTTGACGGAGAAGGTGGGGCGGGTAGCGTAGCCTTTGGAGCGCTGAATGGTGATGAGCTTCGTCTTTTCGTTGATGGCCTCGCGGATGCCGTCGTAGTCAAAGCTGCCGTCGGGAAGCAAATCCACCTGACGGTAGGTAACGCCGTACTCCGCCAGAGAGCAGGGGCTTTCCCGGATGCCGATGACCTCCTGCAAGGTATCGTATGGCATACCAACGGGGGACAGCAGCTCGTCACCGGGCAGCAGGTTGGCGCTGAGGGCGACGGTGAGGGCGTGGGTGCCGCAGGTGATCTGGGGGCGCACCAGCGCGGCCTCGGTGTGGAATACGTCGGCATAGACCCGCTCCAGATTGTCCCGGCCGAAATCGTCATAGCCGTAGCCAGTGGTTGCGGCGAAGCAGGCGGCGGAGACCCGGTTCTTCTGCATCGCCCACAGCACCTTTGCCTGATTATGCTCCGCGACCTGGTCGATGGCGGCGAAGCGGTCTTTCAGCTTCTCCAGCGTCCGCTCGCCGTAGGCGTATACCGCAGGGGAGATCCCCATGGTTTCGTAAAGCTCCAATAATTCGTCCATATTCAATCCTCTTTTTTCACATTGTTCAGTAGTTCGTCTGCCAGATTGTTGAGAACGTCCGGGCGGGACACGATCAGACCTGTTTCCGCTTCGCCAAGAATGAGCAGGGTGTCGCCGTGCTTGATTCCGAACAGCTCCCGTGCCTCCTTGGGTATGACAATCTGCCCCCGGTCGCCCACTTTTGCGGTGCCGAAGACCCGCTGCTGATTGATTTTACCGAGGACATGCTTGCCTCCGGGCATAAAACCGCCTCCAATCACATTTTTCATACTTTTCACACCAGCGGATTATACAAAAAACCGTCCCGGTTGTCAATACCGGGACGGAAGAATTTGGTCAGATCGTGGAAATTTGTACCACTTCTGTCTTTTTCAGTCTCTTCTCCTGCGGCCGTTACCGCCGAAGATCACCAGCAGACGCAGAAGCTGCGCCAGAGCAGTGGCAGTAGCGGCGACGTAGGTCAGCGCGGCGGCGGTGAGGGTTTTCTTAGCACCCTTCTGTTCCTCCTCCGTCAGCAGGCCGCCCTCGTCGATGGCGACAAGAGCGCGGTGGCTGGCGTTGAATTCCACGGGAAGGGTCACCAGCTGGAACACCAGGGAAAGACCAAAGCAGGCGATGCCAAGATATACGAAGAAATAGGAAACATCCGCCGCGTAGGACAGCAGCAGGCCAATGAGAATCAGCGGCATGGCCAGCTTCGAGCCGA
>HF988078.1:28532-30376 GCA_000434635.1 Firmicutes bacterium CAG:110
CTTCGAGCCGATGTTGGTGACGGGGATAATGGCGGCTCTCAGCTTGATGGGAGCGTAGCTCTCGGCGTACTGCACCGCGTGCCCGGCCTCGTGACAGGCCACGCCGATGGCGGCGGTGGAAGTATTGTCATACACGCTGTCGGACAGGCGGATGACGTTGGTTCTGGGGTCGTAATGGTCGGTCAGATTTCCGCTGATGCGCTCAATGCGCACGCCGTACACCCCGTTGGCGGACAGCACCCGCTGGGCGGCCTCCGCACCGGTGAGGCGGCGGGAAGAATACTGCTGGGAATATTTCCGGAAGGTGGAGTTGACATTGGCACTTGCCCAGAGGGACAGCAGCACGCAGGGAAGAACGAGGACAACATATGTCCAGTCAAAATAGTAGTAGGGCATAACGAACCTCCTGACGGGATTTTCTTTTCCTTATTATATCCCAAACGTGGAAAAATGGCAAGGCCGGGAGGGGAGGACGGTCGTGAGATTTTTGTAAACTTTTTGTCGGGGGCAAAAGAAAAAAGGGGATTGTTCACAAATTATTCATACTGGAACGGTCGAATGCTGGTATACTTTCCATAGAGTTCTTTGGGGGTGGAAACATGAAAGACCCTGTTAAGCGGCGGTATGTATATCTGATGCTGTCCATATTCGGCGGTATCGGTTTGAGTGTCGTGCTGTTTTTTGTGGTTTACCGTTTTCGGGGCGTGGGCGACGCGCTGAACAAGCTGGGGAGCATCCTTGCGCCCTTTGCCTACGGCGGCGTTGTGGCGTATCTGCTGCGGCCAATGTGCAATCTCTACGAGGGACTGTTTCAGAAACATCTGCCGAAAAAACTGAAAAAGCTGTCCAACGGTCTGGCGGTGGGCCTCAGCATGATCTCGGGGCTCCTGATCGTGTACGCTCTGATCATCATGATCGCGCCCCAGCTGTTTTCCAGCATTCAGACCCTGTGGCTCAGCCTTCCCGATAAGATTTCCAAGCTGTATTCCTGGGCGATGGCGACCTTCGGGGAGAATGAGAAGCTGGTGTCCCTGTTCAACACCGTTTACAACACTGTGAATACCGATCTGCAAAACTGGGCGGACAACACCCTTGCGCCCTATGTTTCCAGCGTAGTTAGCATCGTCTCCGGCGTGGGCAGCAGCGTGTGGAAGGTACTGATGTTCCTGTACAATCTGCTGATTGGTCTGATCGTGGCGGTGTACCTGCTGTTCAGCAGAAAGAAGTTTGCCCGGCAAAGCGTTCTCATCATCCGCAGCGCCCTGAAGCCCAAGTGGGCGGAGCTGCTGCTGGACGAGGTCGCGTTCATTGACCGGATGTTCGGCGGATTTATCGACGGGAAAATTCTGGACTCCGCCATCATCGGTGTGCTGTGCTACATCGGCTGCACGATTTTCCGATTCCCCAATGCACTGCTGGTTTCCGCCGTTGTGGGCATCACCAATGTGATTCCATTCTTTGGTCCCATCATCGGCGCGGTTCCTTCTACGCTGCTGATTCTGATTGAAAGTCCCATCAAGGCGCTCTGGTTCGTGGTTTTTGTTCTGGCGCTGCAGCAGCTGGACGGCAACGTCATCGGCCCGAAAATTCTGGGCGACCGCACAGGCCTGTCCAGCTTCTGGGTGCTGTTTACCATCATCCTGTTCGGCGGGTTGTGGGGCGTCTTTGGCATGGTCATCGGCGTGCCGCTGTTCGGGGTCATCTATGACACTGTGAAGAAGCTGGTTCGCCGTGGTCTGGACAGAAAGGGTCAGATCGAGGTCTGGGAGCAGTACAAGGCCGATTATCCTGACGAAGAACCGAAGAAATAATTTCGTGCTGACCATTGCGCCGCCGTGAAGCTT
>HF988078.1:30416-31457 GCA_000434635.1 Firmicutes bacterium CAG:110
GCTTTTGTGAGATAATGGTGGAAATCCGGGGCAAGCTGTGGTATACTAACATAAAAGCGCTTCAGGAGGGAAGAATATGAATTACGCGACGATCAAAAACTGCGACATTGCCAACGGCCCCGGCGTGCGGGTGAGTCTGTTTGTCTCCGGCTGTACCCATCACTGCCCCGGCTGCTTTAACGAGGTGGCTTGGGATTTTGGCTACGGCGAGCCGTTTACCCAGCAGACCATCGATACCATTCTGGATATGCTCCGCCCGGACTATATCCGTGGCCTGACGCTGTTGGGGGGCGAACCCTTTGAGCCGGAAAATCAGGGCGCGATCGTGGAGCTGCTCCGACAGATCAAGCGGGAAATGCCCCAGAAGAGCATTTGGGCGTTCTCCGGCTATCTGTTTGAGAAGGACATCCTCTCCGGTAGGCTGGGGGATACACGGGAATACTTAAGCTATCTGGATGTTCTGGTGGACGGCCCCTTTGTGGAAGCAAAGAAAAACCTGTCCCTGCGGTTCCGTGGCTCGGAGAACCAGCGGCTCATTGACGTTCCGGCGTCTCTGGCCGCGGGAAAAACCATTCTCTGGCAGGACTGGCAGGGAGAAAAGAGAGGAATGAAATGATGAATCCTGTTCATGTGAAAATTCTCCGAGACGGGGCAAAGCTCCCCACCTACGGCACCGCCGGGGCGGCGGGGGCTGACCTGTACGCCTGCGTTGACGCGCCGGTGACCATCCGGCCGGGAGAGACGGTGTTCATCCCCACGGGCATCGCGCTGGAGGTTCCCGAGGGCTGCGCGGGGCTGGTATATGCCCGCAGCGGCCTTGCCTGCAAGCGGGGGCTTGCACCCGCCAATAAGGTCGGCGTGGTGGACAGCGACTACCGGGGGGAGATCAACGTGGTTCTCCACAACCACGGAAGCGCCCCCCAGACCATTGAAAACGGCGAACGCGTCGCCCAGCTCCTGATCACGCCGGTGCTGCAGCCGTCCTACGAAATTGCCGAGACCCTGACGGATACGGCCAGAAATGCCGGCGGGTTTGGCTCC
>HF988079.1 GCA_000434635.1 Firmicutes bacterium CAG:110
GCAGCTGAACTGGCTGAGCTTTTCGGTGATGTAATTGCTGTATATGGCAGTTACTACTGGGACGGAGATGACGATTTCAGCGATTACGACGACTACTTTGACCGTGTTGAGAAATACGACCCGGAAGACGCATACGGGCACTGGGATCGAGACCCTATGTAAATTGAGAAATGCGAAGTCAACTGGGCACACAAGTTCCGTTCCTTTGCCTCTGATAAAGGATTAAAAATGGATCGGGTTTATCGGCAGCTGCTTCAGTTCCCATTGGAGGATATTGCAATGATTGCAAAGTCTGCCTACCATGTCAGAAACTGGCTGGATAACAACATCCCAGATTCTGATGCTGACAGCTCCGATCAATAGCTTGCTTGTATCAAAGGCCGTCGTGTTTCACTACATCCCTTTCCGAAGGACATGGAGCCTGTTTCGTCTGGGTTATTCTTTCATCTTCATCTGTCAATTTCCATGATGGATGAATTGACGATGAAATCCGATGGCTTTGACCCCAAAAAGAAACAACCCTCAGTATCGACCTTCCAATACTGAGGGTTGTTATTCACTCTTGGTATCTAGCATCATCGATTTGACCTCGCTTTCTACAGATCGGATATCCTTCCTCAGGTATCCAGGAGTTACATGATCATTGAACCCACTCCTTTTCTGTAACTACATGGTACTATGAAAAGCTGCGGATTACAAGACGGAATATGTGATAAAATATTACTGCAATTTCTGTACAACCGGGAGAAATCACAACTTCCCGGCGAGTTTCTGTTGACGCTGATACTGTGCTGTGCTATGATGGTAGTGTTGGGGCGGTTGGGTGACCGGCCCTTTTTGCTTTACGATACTGACCCGGAGGTGGTTTTATGTGCGGCAGGTTTTATGTTCCCGAGGACAGCGAAATCGCCATGCTCCGTAAAGTCATAGAGAATCTGGAAAGCAGAAATGTGACCGTCAAAACCGGCGAGGTGAGTCCCGGAGATGTGGCTGCGGTGATTGCCAGCAATCGGGAGCTGAAGCCACAGCCCTTTGGGATGCTGTGGGGATACCACCTTCCCAATGGAAAGCTGCTGTTCAATGCCCGCAGCGAAACCGCCGCGCAAAAGGCCATCTTTGCAGACGGCATGGCACATCGCCGGTGCCTGATTCCGGCTTCTCACTATTTTGAATGGCAGGACACGCCTGACGGGAAGGCAAAATACGCGATTGCGCCAAAAGAATCCAGTGGTATGCTGTTGGCAGGGATCTACCGCTTTGAAAATAATCTGCCAGTATTCACGATTCTTACCCGCACTCCGTCTGACGATATTGCCATGATCCACGACCGGATGCCCGTCATCCTGCCTCGGGAGGCAGCTGCTGATTGGCTGAATCCAAGATACCATGGGGAAGAAATACTCAGTGCTGCACTCACGAACATGAAGTATCATGAATTGAAGGGTGCCGCGAAACGCGACACCCTTGATGGATATCCAATATAATGTCCAAAACCACATCAACCGACCCATGGATGGCTGATGTGGTTTTCTTACTGCAATGCCGGTTACTTTTCCAACAAATCCTCCATTGTACATCCAAGAACTCTGGAAAGCCTGAGAACGGTTTCGGCGCTGGCTTTGTTGATGTCCTTGTTGCGCTGTTCGTACATCTGGATGGAACGGAGGCTGACCTGGGATCGCTTGGCCAGCTCTGCCTGTGTGCAGCCGTAGGCAGTGCGGATACGCTTCAAATTGGTGTCGGTAAAGAACTCCCGCATCCGGGCATCCATAAGACCTGCAAATTTTGTAATGTCCGCTTCGTGGAGGGTGTAGTACATCTTCTGCAAGTCTTCAAAGGTAACTGCCTTGAAGATGTCGCTGTACCTTCTGCCGGAAAACCACTGATAATACGCGACTGCCCAGCCGATCCAGTATTCTCTGGAACGGCCATAGTGGTCCTGCGGCAAAGCCTCCGGCGCTTTTCCGGTTGTTTCCACAAGAATATCCATTGCCACTTCAATGCCGCTTTTCCCAGCCAGGTAGTCCGGTTCGCCATTCTCCATTCGCCTGCTGATCGTGCTGGCAACAAATAGTTTTACAAAGCTGTCTCCAGGAATGATGCAAATATTGATCGCATAGTCAAAGGCATCCCCCAATATGGATTGGGCCTTACTCAGATAGATTTCTTGGTATGCGTGGGTCATCGTTGAGGACACCTCCTCTCATAATGTCCTGAATATACAGGCCATCGTTCTCCTCTTCCAGCATGTCAAGATAAAGCTGATTCGCTTCATCGTCTCTTGCTTTGCGGAGGACATAGTATTTCTCTTTCTCTGCCACATCAAAGCCTTCATAATGGAGTCTCGAAAATGCAAACTGAGATTTGATGACGATTTGCTCCCCCAGTTTTCCCAAGCGCATAGCCCTTGCAAGCTGCTCCACAGAGATTCCGTTGTTCAAGAAGGATTCTGCATAGTCAAAATAGGAATCGTCAGCGCGGTAGCCGGTGATCAGGTCGTAGGCGTTTACATTCACGCTGAAATGGTCAATCAGATAGCACTTGGCCCTCCGGGCCACAGGGGTCTTGATGGAAAACAGACGATGCTCCACCAAGACCGCGATCCAGTTCAGAATGGTGTAATCGGGGCTGTTCAGATTCAGAATGTTCAGATACTCCGTGTCCAGTGTATAGCGGTTGGCAAATCCGTTTCGGAGAGAGGACACGGCCCACTCCTTTGCCAGATCTTCACTTTTCGTGCAGTAGAAGCCCAAGCCGAAGTCATTGTTCTTTTTCCCTTTTCCAAAAGTCGGCTCCTCCACAAGCTGCTCCGAACCATGATACAGCGTTATCAGTTTCTCCATCGGCAGTTCCTCCCATTCGTTTTTTCTTTATAATATCACCACGGTGATATTAAGTCAACAAAAAATAGTCGAATGAAATGAAGTGTTGTTGCAAGCCTCGGATGGTGTTATAGTGATAGCGGCGTGAGGAGCAGTATCACATGAAATGGTGGTGCAGCTTTTTACACGGGCTTGATTGGCTCCGCCTGATCGAGATAGAAAACACATATCTGCTGCCGGGGCATGATAACTCCCGGCACCCGGTAAGAGCAGCTGGTATTCCACTGCTGCATTTCCGCCATGATTCTGCAAAGCCGCAGGCTGCTGATCTCCATGCTCCTTTTGCCCTTGTAGACTTCCGCCGAAACGCGATGGGAATGAAAATCTTTCTTCGGATATGGTTTCAGAATCAGCGTTTTTCCGTTTTCTCCGATCATAAAACAAATGTTGGCTGGAGACCCGATTAACCGCAGAGCGTCTACAAATATATGGATTCGATTTGCTTTGAGGTAGAACGAGAGATGGGTTTTGCTCATGCAGTACCCTCTGACTTGCAGGTCTTCCACACTTCGGGATGGCTGAAGTCAAACAATATCATCACTTTCTGATTCACTGTCACCAAATGCCCTACCGATCTGTAAGTATAGTCCGGGTCCAGATTCCACTTCTGGTATAACTGCTCGCCAAAAGCCTTTGATTCCAGATTACGCAGGAACTTTTCCTTTTCTCCTTTGATCCAGCGAATGCCGTCTTTGTCAGATGAAGTTACCGGACAAACAAGCAGGCACTTTGTGGTGGGATTCACCTGAATTTTGATGTAATCACAGTAATGCAGTTTTTCCAGAGCCAGCTTGTTAAAAGAGATTCTGGAAGGCCATACCGTGCATGTCGCCTCACACTTCCTTGCGGGATGATGGAACAGGCCGGCATTTACAATCTGATATCCGTCCAGGCTCATTTCTTCGATCGGAATAAATTGACTCATTGGTTACTACCTCCTATGTTTTGTTGGTTGTGATATATCCGTCTGCTAAATTGATCTTGTAGGAATCTTCGTGCTCATCCACCGGGGTTCCAAAGTAATTGCGCCAATCCTCCGGAAGGTAGGACTTCGACTTTTTCCCGTTTACAAACAGCTCAAAGTCCGTTAGTTTGAACAGGTACAGCATTTCCGAATCACAAACAGCTGGCTTTCCCATCATCTTGTATCGGTACTGAGGGTTCCAGCCCATCAAGTCAAAGACTTTTGCCGCAAAGATTTTGCACAGAAGATCTCGATTGGAAAGCTCCTTTTCCCCGCCGCCTCTGGCCCAGCGGAGGGAGTCCGGGGCATCCGGGTCGCAGGGGCGGATGATAAGCCGTTTCTGCTCTGGATGAATTAGAATCTGGATGTGTGTTACTCCCGGAAAACGGCGTAGACATGCCATGTTGAACTTGATTCTGCTGTCCCAGATTGTAATAGCCGGCTCTCTTGTGTGCGCAAACAATTCCGCCTTTGTCACCTGATATCCGGCAAGATTGACCAGTTCTTCCGCTTCCTCGGGATTTTCCTGAAGGATGGTGCTGTCTGCGAAATAGTGTTCAATTTCCTTTGTTTCCATCTATTTTATTCGTTCCTCTCAAAAGATCGTCGATTGTCATTTGTAGTTGTTCTTGACTTGGCCCCATATACTGCTCAACACCGGGAGCGACTACGCTTCTGGCCTGCGAGTGCCACTCGGTATTGGGTGCTATGTAGTAAAAGCCATTCTCTACCGTGTGTTCGTAAAACTCATCGCCAAAATCATTTTCCCATTCCTCCGGGCATAGCGTGATTCGCTTTTTCTGCTTTGCTTCCTCACCACCATCATCTGCCGGAATCAGCATGACAGGGACAGCATTGGGCAGGTTAAACACAATGATCTGCTCTCCCCGGCGGCTTGCCCATGTCCCACGCACTTTGTAGGTGTAGTCCGGGTTCCACTTCATGATAGAGTAGAGTGCATTCCCAAAATGCTGGCAGTTCAGTGTTTTGCTGTATAGCGGTTTCTCTGGGTCGGGTCTCCACCGAATACTGTGGGCATCGGATTCCCGGCAGGGGCGGATCGCCAGCTTTCTTTCCGCTGGATGGAGAAGCAGCTGGACATAAGCAACGCTGTCAAACTTCTGCATACAGAATTTGTTGAACGCGATTCGCTCATTTGTGATATTCAGCGTTGGCCCCTCATAACGAATTTGAAGGAACTGCCCCCTTACTACCTGATAGCCTTGCAAATCAAACGCACTCAGGGATGATTTTTCAATCCGTTTCGCTCTATTGGGCTGCTGCCGGACACTATTGGAAATATCGTAGTAAGTGCCGGGGTCGTCATTGACCCAATGATGATTGATGGGAATGAACCCCCGGAAGATACCCTCGTCAATGACATGCATAACGGGCAAGCCACCGCGCACATGGTGTTTTCTGTTCTCCATCAGTACCTGAACGGCTTCAAACTTTTCTTCCGGGATAATGGCGGTGTGCTTGTCGGTATAGAGATATTGGTCTCTGTCCTGCCTGTTTTTTCGGTGTTTGTGTTCATACAGGTCTGCGGTAAAGGTTTTCCAAGTCAGGACATTACCGCAATATCGTTCGTTGGTCAGGATATAGCCAATAGAGCCGGCATTCCAATCCGTGCCGCCCGCTTTCGTTTCTACGCCAATATCTTTCAGGAATAATGCAATCTGCTCCATGGACCATCCCGTGAGATAGGCATCATATATGAATACAACGATTTTCGCTTCCGATTCATTCACGATCAGCGGTGCATACTTGATGTATCTGCCTGTCACATCTTTCTGCCGGTCGTATCCCAGCGGCGCAGGGGTCAGGAGCTTTCCATCTTTGAAGCGTTGCTGTAATGACCAGTTCATTGCCTCGCTTTTCTTCACCGATTCCTCCTGCGCAAAAGTAGCAAGGAAAGAAAGCATAAACTCTGTATTCTCTGCCAGAGTATAGAGATTGTCCGTTTCAAAGAAAACGCCAACCGGCGGCACTTGGCCTTTCAGCATACGAATAAGAGAAATGCAGTCAACCAGATTTCGGGCAAACCGTGATACGCTTTTGGTTACAATGAGATCGTATTCTCCCCGCCTGCATGCAGCAATCATCTCATTGAACTGATCCCTGTTTTTAAGGGAAGTGCCGGAAATGCCTTCGTCAGCGTATATGTGTTTCAGTTCCCAGTTGGGATGATCCATCACCAGCTGTTTATAATGGGATTGCTGCAACTCAAAGGAAGAAAGCTGCTCATCGTTTTCCGTAGAAACACGACAGTAGGCGCAGACGCGAAAAACATGCTCGTCTCCATACAGATTGACCTTTGGTTTTGCTGGGATATACGCTTGATAGCGTGCTTCCGCTCTCTGATATACCTGGCGAAGTTCTTCTTTCGCCTGATCCCTCGACATGTACTCACCTTCCACTTTCGGACTCTGGCAGAAGCCAATACCACGCGGTGTCACGCTTTACCGAACGGATTTCCAACTGCTTTTTTACCTGATGAATGGTTCTTTCGCCAATGCCCTCTTTTTTCAGTTCTTCAAGGATATCCGTCGCCTTGGCTGGGCCGTTTGCCAATCGCATTTTGAGAATACTCGTTGCGATCATCTGTTTTGTAGACTTGTCTGGCGGAACTTCAAAAGGCTGCTCCAGCCATTCCACCCGATGATTGGCATCCAGTGTGAAGTACACATCCTTGCTCTTTTGGGTCAAACTACTTTTGACATGATGAATGACTGCAATATCCTCATCCTCCGGCAGGCGTTCGATGTGCAGAACACTTCTGGCAGCTGCAACAAGGTCAATGCTCCCAAGGCCCCGGTACAGGTCTTTGGAACTCTGTTTCTTATTGAGATGTCCTATCAACACAACCGCACAATCATACATAGCAGCCCAGGCTGCTAGTTGGCGAAGCACTTTTCGCATGGCCGCCGCGCTGGCAATATCCGTTTCTCCCAGATACGCCTGAACAGGGTCTATTACAAGGAGCTTTGCGTTAAAGTCAGCGATTGCCCTGCGAATCTTTTCGTCATTCAGCGTGATCCAGTCCGTTTCCTCGTCCAAAAACGCGACATTATTACAATCAGCGCCAGCGTTCAACAGTCGGGGCTTGATTGTGTCGCTGATACCGTCCTCTGAACACTGATAGATGACATGAAGCGGCTTTTTGAGTTTCTTCCCGTCTGGTGAACAGTTCCCGCTGGATGCCGCTGCTATAAGGTTCATCATCAAGGTGGATTTTCCACATCCGGGATCACCTTGCAGCAATGTCAGCTTCCCATACGGGATGAACGGATACCACAGCCAGTCAACAGCCGTTTCGGTGACCCCGGAATACAGCTTCAATTTTCCGTCGCACATATCAATCATTCAGCTACCTCCTCTCTGAGCGGCCTAAAGATGCTACCTATGAAATATGATGGAAATATTATAATTGCAATCTTGCATTTACTCCACAAACTGACGGTTACATTTTCTCGGAGATGTAACTGTCGGTTACATTTCAACCAAGATTGCAACACACCGGGGAGCATCAAAAATGGTGCAATCTTGCATCCTTCCCCAGAATCGAAGAGCCAGAAACCGATACAGTCGATCACCTTGGTGTTTTGAATAAGGAGGTAAAAGTCTCAGTGATCGACATAGAAAATATCGGGTCCAGGGTGAAATATCACAGATTAAGAAACAAAATCTCGCAGGAAGAACTGGCAGAGCTGGCGCAGGTGAGCCGGGTTCACATCAGCTATTTGGAGCGTGGAGAAAGAATTCCCAGTATGGAATCCTTTATCAACATTGCAAATGCCTTGAATGTCTCGGCGGATGAGCTGCTTGCAAATAATCTTCTTGTGACAGGCAGCAATATGAACTCCGAGGAACAGAATATCCTTTTTGACTGCTCTGTAAATGAGCGGCAGATTCTGCTGGAGAATATGCGGAAATTAAAGGATATTCTGCGCAGCTACCACATTTCCAAGTAAATAAGCATAGACAGCACCAAGGTGTAGACAGGCACTCCGGCTTACGGAGTGCTGTCTATATGGTGCTGCTTGAGAACACATACATAGAGCGGTTATGAACTTCCGAGATTCCTCGGTGGTTGGTAGCCGCTCTTTTTTTCTACGGGAAAGCAAGACCATTTCACGGTGATCGAGCCACCGAAACAGCCTCGAAAAGAAAGGATGAAACATGAGCAAAAACGAACCACTGAGCCTCGAAGTGTTTGACAACCCCGAATTTGGCCAGATGCGGATTTTGCGGGAGGGCGACAAGTATCTCTTCTGTGCCAATGATGCGGCAGTTGCACTCGGCTACTCCAACCCCAGAGCTGCGTTGCAGCGGCATTGCAAGGGTGTCGCGAAACGCGACACCCTTACTCCGGGCGGTGTCCAGAGCCTGTCCTACATTCCCGAAGGAGATCTGTACCGGCTGATCATCCACAGCAAGCTGCCCTCCGCAGAGAAGTTTGAACACTGGGTCTTTGAAGAAGTCCTGCCCTGCATCCGCAAGACCGGCGGCTACATGACCGACAATCTCCTGAATGAGTTGATGAACGAGCCTGACATCATCTACAAGGTCACATCTGACATGCTGAAGGAACGCGGTCAGCGGATGCGGCTGGAAGGCGAAGTGAAAGCTGCAAAACCCAAGGTGGAGTATTTCGATTCCTTTATCACCGCCGAGGACTGCACCAACATTCGGACCACCGCCAAGGAAATTCAGGTGCCCGAAAAGCAGTTCATCGCGTGGATGCTGAAGAACAAGTACCTGTACAGGACTGCCAAGGGCTACCTGATGCCCTACGCCAAGAAGTCCAACGAGGGGCTGTTCATCGTGAAGGACTTCTACTATGGGTACGGGCAGATTGCCCACCACACTCTGATTACCCCCAACGGTAAACTCCTGTTTATGCGCCTTGCCAGCCGCATCCGCGAGTCTGCATAGATGCCAGACTGCCGCTGCGTAGGAAGAAGGTGCTGCCTATCCCTGTTTTCCGTGTAGAAAAGAACGCCAACTATACCACCATGAGCAATTACCACCTCAGAGACAGCACGATTTCATTCAAGGCCAAAGGAATCCTGTCTATGTTCCTGAGTCTTCCAAAGGATTGGAGTTACTCTGTGAGCGGTCTTGCTGCCATCGCCAAAGAGGGCAAAGATGGTATCCTGTCCGGGCTGAAGGAGCTGGAAGCTGCCGGATATCTGGAGAGGCATCGTTACAGAAATGAGCGAGGTCGGCTGGGCGACAGCGAATATGTCATCTATGAAATCCCGCGTCATGTCAGACCAGTTCCGGCAACTCCAGAACAGGATTTGCCTAAACTGGAAAAGCCTGTTTTGGAGAAACCAGTTCTGGATTATCCAGTGCAGGGTATTCCTGTGCGGGAGAAGCCTATGCAGGATACTCCTGTGCAGGAAAAACCTGCGGAGGAAAAGCCCTCACAAAGAAATACAGAACAAGAAAGGACAGATATAAAAAATACAGATGAACAAATAGAAAGAGAGAATGGATCTCCCCGCCATCGTTATGGCCTGTATCGAAATATGCTTCTGTCAGATGCGGAGTTTCAATCCCTGCGAGAACAGTTTCCTGGGGATTATGCTGCTCGCATTGACCGCCTTTCCGAGTACATGGCCTCCTGCGGCAAGAACTACAAGAACCATCTGGCGACCATTCGCAGCTGGGCGCGGAAGGACGCACAGAGGAATATTGACTACCATCATGGCATGTATACCTATGATGGCAATGAGAGTTTGTAAGGAGTGATTAAACATGTTGGAGCAAGAATAGCGCAGCCTGCAACGCCTGATGGAGATTGCAGAACTCCGGCAAAAAGGCATTCAGGACATGCATCTGCTGGACTGGAACTTTCGGGTGGCAGAGGATACCCCCTATGTCCAGATGGGAAAGCGCTATGTGAATAACTGGCAGCAGGTCAAGGCAGAAAACCTTGGCCTTTTGTTTTGGGGTGATGTGGGAACAGGCAAGTCCTTTCTTGCTGCCTGTATCGCGAACGGGCTTCTGGATCAGGGTGTATCTGTTATGATGACCAATTTCACAAGGATTCTGAACAAGCTGAGCGATCTTCAAGTCAAAGAGCGAAGCCAATTCATTTCGGACTTTGGCAAAGTGGATCTGCTGATTATTGATGACCTCGGTGTAGAACGGAATTCAGAGTTCGCCCTGGAACAGGTATACTCGGTGGTTGACGAGCGATACAAAGCCAATCTGCCGCTCATCATTACAACCAATCTGACCCCAAAGCAGATGCGAAGCGCCTAGGATGTTGCCCACGCCCGGATTTACAGCCGCGTTCTGGAGATGTGTACTCCTATTCTGCTTCAGGGTGCAGACCGTCGAAAATCCATCAGCAGTGGGAAACGGGTTCTTGCAAAGCAAATTTTGTTCCCACAAAAGGAGGTGCAGCCCAATGGCAAAACAGAGTGAGCAAGTACAGGAAATACCGATTTCTGAGTTATTCCCATTCAAAGATCATCCTTTCCGTGTGCTGGATGATGAAGCCATGCAGCGCACGGTAGAGAGTATCTCGCAATTCGGAGTTCTGGCCCCTGCAATCGCCCGTCCCCGACCGGAAGGCGGTTATGAAATCATTGCCGGACATAGGCGTCTTCATGCTTCCCAGCTTCTGGGATTGGAAACCATGCCGGTGCTGGTTCGCCAGATGGACGATGATACCGCCGTTATTACGATGGTGGACAGTAATCTTCAGCGGGAAACCATGCTTCCCAGCGAGCGTGCCCGTGCCTACAAGATGAAGATGGACGCCATGGCTCGCAGAGCTGGACGACCGTCGAAAGAAAATTCCGGCCAACTTGACCGGAATTTTCTGGGCAAGGAAACCCGCGAGATTATTGCCGAGCAAACCGGCGAAAGTGCGCGTCAGGTTCAGCGGTATGTGAACCTCACAAATCTGATCCCGGAACTCATGGAGATGGTGGATAACAAAAAGATAGCGTTCAACCCGGCTGTGGAATAGCTGTGCAACGCTTCTGTTTGCCCAGG
>HF988080.1:0-9271 GCA_000434635.1 Firmicutes bacterium CAG:110
TTTTGCATAACCTTTGCCTTGATAGTCTGGAACAGTTGCAATGTTCTTGATTTCAAGCACATCATTTCCTTCATCGGTAACGATGCACTCGCATTTAATCCCATTATCATCAAGCACATACATTTTGCCTTTATCAAGGTATCGGTCTATCATATTTTCCTGCTCATCTGCCAATAACAGCAAATCAAGATATTGTTTTTTATCTTCTTTGACTTCAATAATTCTCATCAATCGCACCACTAAATTCAAAGTTTCTGTTCCTTACAAATTCCGATTTGCCAGCCTGCTGAAACCACGAAACGGATAGCGCAGAGATGGGTCAAGTCCCCTCACGCCGTTTCCCTGCGGAAGACGCGGCGGAAAATCTTTTCGCCCCAGTCGAACAGGCGCTGTATGGCGAAAAACACCGTGGGGGTCATGAGCAGCAGCGTCAGCATCAGAAGGTTCGTCTGAACCGTGCCGGAACGCAGCTCGAACAGCTCCCCAAGGCAGGTGAACACCACGACCAGACACACCAGCATCCCGCCCCACACGATTCTGCGGAACGCCCCGAAAGGCTTACACACTTGAAACAGCACCATCATACCCACCACCGCGAGGATACCCGCGCACACCGTGGCGATGGACGCCGCCGGGAGGTCAAAAACCACCATAAACGCCTGACACACCAGCACGGCAAACACGTTGGTCAGCCCGCCGGGGAACGCCCGGCGCAGAACGCCCCGGAGGAAATGCCCGGTCACCCGGTCGTAGTTCGGCTCCATGGCGAGGAAGAACGAGGGAATGCCGATGGTCAGCGCGGAGATCACGGTCAGGTGCATGGGCTGCAAGGGGTACGGCCAGTCCGTGAACAGGGAGATCACCGACAGGAACAGGGAGAAAATATTCTTCACGAGAAACAGCGTCGCCGCCCTCTGAATATTGTTGATGACCCGCCGCCCCTCCGCGACGATGCCGGGCATGGCGGCAAAATCGTTGTTCAGCAGCACGAGACTGCCCAGCTGGCTGGCAGCCTGTGCGCCGGAACTGAAGGCAATGGAGCAGTCCGCCTGCTTCATGGCAAGCAGATCGTTGACGCCGTCGCCGGTCATGGCCACGGTGTGCCCCTGCTTTTGCAGCGCCGCCACCAGACGGCGCTTTTTCTCCGGCGTCACCCGGCCGAAAACCGTGTTTTCCGACACCGCATGGGAAAAATCCTCGTCGGCTTCCAGCGCGGAGGTGTCAATATATCGGTCTGCACCGGGAATGCCCGCCCGGGCGGCGATCAGGCTGGCGGTGTGGGGATTGTCGCCGGATATGACCTTCACGGTCACGCCCTGACGGTCAAAATAGCCGAAGGTCTCGGCCGCCTGCTCCCGGATGCGGCCGCTGAGCAGGATCAGCGCAAGGGGCGCTACCAGCGCCGGGTCCAATGCGCCGGGGACGGGGTCGCCGTCATACCGGGCGGCCAGTAGCACGCGGCAGCCCTGCTCCGCCCAGCCGTCCACGGTGTCCCGGTATTCCTCGTACCGCTGCGCCAGAATGAATTCCGGCGCGCCCACCAGAAACGCACCCTGCCCCGCGAACACCGCCCCGCTCCACTTGGTCTCTGGAGAGAAGGGGATGCGCTTTTCGCAGACCCAGTCGGTTTCGCCGTCAAACAGCTCGTGAATGGCCTTGCCCGTGGCGTTGTCCGGCTCTGACGTGCCGTACATGGCGGTGAGGACGGCTTCCAGATATTCAGGATTCCCGTCCATCAGGGGAACGACATTCTCCACTTCCATATCCGGCTCGGTGATGGTGCCGGTTTTGTCCACGCACAGCACATCCACCCGCGCCAGGGTCTCGATGCAGTTCATGTCCTGCACCAGCACCTTTTTCCGGCTCAGCTTCACCGCCGACGCCGCCATGGCGATGGAGGTCAGCAGATACAGCCCCTCGGGGATCATCCCCACCAGCGCCGCGACGGTGCCCTCCACGCTGCTTTCCAGTCCCAGTTTCAGGACGCAGAACTCCTGATAGAACAGGATAATGCCCACCGGCACCAGCGCGATGCCCACGAAAAGGATCAGCCTGTCCAGAGAGCGCATCATTTCCGACTTTTTCGCGCCGGGGTTTTTCTGGGCTTCCCGGGAAAGCTGGGCGGCAAAGGAATCCCCGCCCACGGCGGTAAACTGCACCCGCCCACGGCCGGAGAGAATGGCCGAGCCGGACTTGACTTCATCTCCGGGGGTTTTCGTCACCGCGTCGGCTTCGCCGGTGAGCAGCGACTCGTCCACCCACATTTCCCCGCTGCGTAAGATGCCGTCGGCGGGGAGGGTGTCGCCGGAGGCGAACTCGGCGATATCGTCTTGGACAATGGCTTCCGGAGAAATCTCCTGCCGCGCACCGCTGCGGATGACGGTTACGGGACGCTCCGCCACCAGCGTCAGCCGTTCCACCGCCCGCTTGGCGCGGATTTCCTGGATGATGCCGATGACGGTGTTGATCACCGCTACCACCAGAAAGCCCATGTTCAGGATGCTGGAGCCACCGATGACGAGCATCACGGCCAGAATTACAAAAATCAGGTTAAAAAAGGTGAAGCAGTGGGTCAGAACGATTTCTTTTTCGCTTTTACCGGAATAGACCGGCTTCCCCGCAGGGGTGCGCGACCGAACCTGTTCGTCAGTCAGCCCCAGCGTAGGGTCAATTTCTGGTATTAAATCTCTTTCTTCCATGGAGCGTGCCTCCTGCTTATTTGGCCGGTTCGGGGAAACCGGCGGCCTTGTCCCAGACGACAAGCAAGCTGCCGTCCTTCACCGAAATGTGCGCCGGTTCGCCGGTAAAATGGTTGCTGACGCCCAGAGGAAAACCGCTGGTAAGTACGCCGTCTTCCAGAGCGTAATACAGCCCCCGCTCTGTCACGCCCCGGGCATCCGCGCCCATGCAGAAGACGGACAGGTTTCCGCGCAGTCCCGCCGGGAAGGCAATGCTGCCGTTCTTTACCACGGTGACGATCGACCGGTTGCCTACGAGATAGCCCACGGCGCCCCGGTCGGCGAGAAATTGCAGTGTCTGGAAATTGGCCACGGTGTGGTCAAGCCGGGGGCCGTCCAGACTTCCGTAAAGCACGAACTCCCGATACCCCAGCTCCAGCCCCCAGCGGACGGCAAGCATAGCGTCGGTATCGTCCTTTTCCACCGGGAACACTTCAGCGCCCGGCGGGGTAAAGCCCAGAGAGTCAAAGTCGCCGATGATCTCATTCGGTTCAATTCCCAGCTTCCGGGTATGCTTTAAGCCGCCGTCGGCGGCGAGGATGTAGTCGTCTTTTTCCAGCGGCCGCGCCAGCGCGTCAAACTCCGCAGCGCAGAAAATCACACAGCAGCCCATGGTCTTCCCTCCTGTTTTTCCTATTTTACCACATTTTACTCCAAAGAAAAGGGGCGGGGCTGTAAACAGTTCTTTAATTTTGCGGTGTTGCCGTAACGAAACGGCGTGCCCTTTGCGGTCACGCCGTTCGTGTTCATGATTCCGCGCTGAACAGAATGCGGTCATTGCTGACACCCTGCTCGTGGAATACCTTCAATAGCTGCTCCGTGGTCATGTTCTCCCGCTCTGCGCCCGCCAGCTCCAGCACGATCCGGCCGTTGTTCATCATAATGGTGCGGTTGCCCAGAGACAGCGCCGAGGGGATGTTGTGGGTGATCATCAGACAGGTGATGTGGTTCTCCGCCACAATCTTTTTTGTCAGAGCCAGTACCTTCTCCGCCGTGGCAGGGTCAAGGGCGGCAGTGTGTTCGTCCAGAAGCAGCAGCTTGGGCGTTACCAGCGTTGCCATCAGCAGCGTCAGCGCCTGACGCTGGCCGCCGGACAGCAGACCCACCGGGTGATCCATCCGGTCTTCCAGCCCCAGCTCCAGCTGCGCCAGCTTTTCCCGGAATCCGGCGCGGTCCTTCGCCGTGACCACGGAGAAGGGCGACCGTTTTTCCGACGCCCGCAGATAGGCCAGCGCCAGATTTTCCTCGATGGTCATGCTGGGCGCAGTGCCTTTCAGGGGGTCCTGAAAGAGCCGGCCGATAAATTTGCTGCGCTTGTAATCCGGAAGACTGGTGATATTCTGCCCGTCCAAACGGATGGTTCCCTCGTCCACCACGAACGAACCGGCGATCGCGCCGAACAGGGTGGATTTGCCCGCGCCGTTGGAGCCGAGAATGGTGACAAAATCGCCGCTGCCTAAGTGCAGGTCAACGCCGTTCAGGGCTTTTTTCTCGTTGACGGTGCCAGGGTTGAAGGTTTTGGAAATGCGGCTGATCTGTAACATCAGGCTTTCCCTCCTTTGGTTGCGGGACGGACTGCGGACTTAATGGCCGGCAGGCCGATGGCCAGTGCCACAATGACGGCGGAGATCAGCTTCAGGCATTCGCTGGGCAGGTCGAGCCGCAGGGCAATGGCGATGATGAAGCGGTAGAGAATGGAGCCGAGGATCGCCCACAGCGCCTTCATCCATGTCTTGCCTCTGGGCATCAGGGTCTCGCCGATGATCAGGGAAGCAAGGCCGATGATGACCATGCCGGTGCCGAGGTTGATGTCGGCGGTCTTCTGGTACTGCGCCAGCACCGCGCCGCTGAGGGCGGTCATGGCGTTGGACAGGCACAGTCCCACGGTGACGGTAAAGGCGGTGTTAATAGAGGATGCCCGCACCATGTCCGGGTTATCCCCGGTAGCGCGGATGGAAAGCCCCAGCCGGGTTTTCAGGAACAGCGTCAGCAATATCCCGACGGCGACAGTCAGCACCGCCGCGGGGATCAGTTTGTAGAAGCTTCCAAGGTAGGGCTTCACCAGAGAGAACATCGTATCGGCCTTCACCATATTGACGTTGGAGGAAAAGCCCATCACCGCCAGATTCACGGTATACAGCCCGGTATTGGTGATGATACCGGCGAGAATAGAGGGGATCTTCAGCTTCGTCTGCAAAAAGGCCGTGATGAACCCGGCGCAGGCGCCCGCGGCCATGGCGGCGGGAAGCGCCAGCAGAGGGTGCCCCGCCACGGCGATGGTAGCGGACACGGCACAGCCCAGAGTGAACGCGCCGTCGGTGGTCATATCGGCGATATTCAGTATCCGGAAGCTGAGAAACAGCGCCAAAGCGACCAATGCGTAAATACAGCCCAGCTCCAGCGCACTCATGATAACGGCGGTTGAGATCATGGTTGACCCCTCCTTCTAACAGCATGGTTGGGAGGGGCGCTGCCCCTCCCGATTGTGTGTGGTTTTTCTTTGCCAGTTTATTCGCCGGTCTTGACCTCTACCACGGTGTTGGCCATGGAAGCGAAGGCGCTGTAGTCAATGCCCAGGGTGGCGGCGGTTTCGGTGTTGACGGTGATGATGCCGCCGTCCATCACGTGGAATTCGGGAACCGCGCCGCCCAGCAGGATGTCCATAGCCATGTCGGCGGTGTAGGTGCCCAGCTCGGTGTAGTTGACGCCGCAGGTGGCGAAGGCTCCGGCGGCCACGAAGGAATCCGCGCCGGTGTAGTGGGGGATGCCGGCCTCGTTCAGGGTCTCGGCGACGGTGACTTCGGCGGCCATGACCACGTTATCGGTGGGGGTGAAGACCGCGTCCACACGGCCGACCATGGAGGCGGCCGCTTCTACGATTTCACCGCTGGTGTTGCCGGTCTTTTCCACAAAGTCGATCTGCTTTTCCTGAAGGTAAGCCTTGGCTTCCGCGATGGGGGTGGTGGAGTTGGCTTCGGAGTTGGAGTACAGCAGGCCGACGGTCTTGATGTCGGGGTTGGCGGCCAGCATCATGTCCAGAATGAAGGCGGTATTCAGCGCGTCGGAGGTGCCGGTGACGTTGTCCAGTCCGGTGAGACCGGCGGCTTCGGGGTCGGAAATGGCGGCGTACACAATGGGAATGTCGGTGCCGTCGGCAGCGGTGACCATGCACACGGCGGCGAGCGTTGCGATGGGGATAATCAGGTCAACGCCGTCGCCTACCACCTGTGCGCCGATCTGGTTCAGCACGGTGGCGTCGTTCTGGCCGTTGAACTCCTGAATGTTGACCTTGACGCCCTTTTCCTCGGCCAGCGTCTGGAGCTGGGCGACGATGGCGGTGCGGATCTCATCCATAGAAGCGTGATCCAGCTGCTGGACAATGGCGACGTTGAATTCCTGTACTGCGGGGGTGGTATCGGCAGAGGTTTCAGCAGTTGCCGCGGAAGTGGGGGCAGCAGTGGGGGCGGCGGTTTCGGCAGTGCCGGAAGCCTTGCATCCGGCAAACATGGTAAGCATCATCATAACGGACAGAACCAGAGAAATAACCTTTTTCATAATAAAATACTCCTTTTTGAAATTGAAATGATTGTTGGATGGGTTTGCGGGTTCCTGCTGGGGTCGCCATCGTCTGCCGGGAGCGTACATAGGTATTTCTCCTTTCTGAAAGCAATAAAAAAGTCCCTGTTCCCCTAAGGGAACAAGGACAGAAAGAACAATTTCTGCGGTACCACCTTGTTTGCCGGAAATCCGACCGCTCTGCACGGCGCCAACACGCCGTCTGCCCGTTAACGCTGGCAATGCGTCAGAAGATACTCTGGTTACCCATTTCCCTCTGCCCTCAGCGGCCCATTTGCTGCCCCGCTTTTCGCTCTGCTCTCAGCTATGCAGAACTCTCTGTGGATGCGCCTTGCAGCTTTACTTCCGCTTCGTTGGTTTCAATTTATGTTATGCCATTTATACATCATTTGTGTACGTTTGTCAAGAACTTTTTTTCGTGTGGCGCGGACTTTTTTCTCAATACTCCCGCACCACGGCCTTGACGATGCCGATGATCTCCGCGTTGGTGCCGTCGATGGGGCTGTAATTGTCATTTTCCGGCATGAGCCAGATCTGGCCGTTCCGGCGGCGCAGACGCTTGACGGTGGCCTCGTCCTCTATCCGGGCGACCACGATCTGCCCGTCGTCGGCGGACTGCTGGGGGCGCACGACCACCTTGTCCCCGCTGAGGATACCGGCGTTGATCATGCTGTCGCCCCGAACCCGCAGAGCAAAGCATCCCGGGTCATTCCAGGGCATGGTGCCCTCCTGATTTTCCACCGCCAGAATGGGCACGCCTGCGGTGACGACGCCCACGATGGGGATTTGTCCCGGGCGCGCGCCGGTGACCAGCGCCCGTTTGCGTCCCTTCGCGCCGGGGGACTGGAGCAGCCCCTTCTCCTGCAATGCCTGCAAATGATAGCTGACGGAAGCGGTAGAGCGCAGACCCACTGCCGCCCCGATCTCCCGGACGGAGGGGGAATAGCCGTTCTCCTGAATAAATTGGTTGACATAATCCATAATCAACTGTGCTTTGTCGCTGGTTCTGGGCATAAGCATTTCCTCCATGGGTCGCCTAAACGTCTTTTTTATTTATTGTAGCACATATGAGCGAAAAAAGAAAGCCCTTTTGAAAAACTTTTTTGACACTTTTTCTTTTCGGGGCGCTATACTGGGAACAGAGTCATGTTTTTGAGAGGAGCGGCGTTATGAACCGGGATGTGGAGCAGCAGGTGTGGCAGCGGGTGTTGGGGCAGTCGGAGCCTCCCCGGGGGAGTCTGCGGCCGATGGAGCTGGAAGCGATGGAAGCGGCGGCGGTTTACCGGAAGCTGGCCGGACAGTTTTCCGGCAGAGGCCGGGAGCAGCTTCGGCATCTGCACGATATGCAGATGGAGATTCTCGCCTGTCTGCGGGGGATCGGGCGGCTGTCCGGCAGTGGGGGCAGAAAAACAGCGCAGATCGCCGTTCCGGAGGAGCCGGCAGCGAAGGCGCTGGAAAAGCGGTATCACTGCGCCCGGCGGGCGGTGACGGACTACACAGCGCGGACGGTGGACGGGGATTTCGGCATTGTGTTCCAGCACCTTGCGGATTTGAGCCGGGAGGAGTGCGTTCTGCTGGCCCGTCTGCTGGGGGAACAGGCGCAGAACATTTCACGATCATAGGGAAGAAGACCAAACCGGGACATGACCCACCGCAAGGCAGTCACGTCCCGGTTTTTGGTCAATCCTGAATGTTCCCGATCTTTGTCAGGTTGCCGATATGCACGCCCGGCGTGACCGTAAATTCAGGGGCATTGCCCGTTTCATTTGTCCGGAAAGGAGAATATGTTCGGCACAGCGCCGGTTCCGAAGGTTTTCAGCGCCATCCGGTACATTGCCTTGGCGTGAATCCTGTCGTGCCAGATGAATCTGCGCAACACCTTTCGCAGCGACCATTCCTCGTCGTAGCTTCCGAGAAAAACCTGATTCTCCAGAAAATCCCGCTGCCGCTCCAGCAGGGCAAACCCGCGTTCTCTGCATTCCGCAATGGTTCCGTTATTGTCCGCCTGAACGCCGATCTCGCCAAAGTAGTAGGTATTCACGTTCTTTGTATGTTTATACATTTCCCGCGCCGTGCGGGGAATCTCGCCGTAGAAGGTGGCTCTGGGCGGCAGGGCGCTTTTGTCTTTATCCGGTATTGACCTGTACAGCGCCAGAAAGTCCCGCGCGGATTTCATGGCAAGGGATTTCAGCGCTTCGTATTCCGCCGCAGTCAGCGGCGCTTTCTCGCCGTTAAAAAGCACATCCGAGTCCGCGTCGGAGACGGTAAGCGCCGACGCCTTTTCCTGAACGATCTCCGGCTCCAGAGCGTCCGGGGGAGCGTCGCCCTTCCACGCCAGGTAGGACTGGATTTCGGACGGCATTTTTCGAACAGCTTCATCTTTCGATTTCCCTCTTGTAAACGCGCCGACAAAATTGGAAGAATACAGGATACTGTCGCTGCCATTGTGTTCCCACACGCATTGTATTTTCATAGAAACTCCCCTTTTGCTTAGACCGTAAGCTCGATCAGATTGCCCTCGACTGCGGCGATGCAGCTTTCGTAATAGCCGTCTCCTGTTATGCGGGGGCCGCTGGTGACTTCATAGCCGTCGGCTTTCAGCCTTGCGGTCAGTGCATCCACCGCTTCCCTGCTGCCTGTGCTGAACGCAATGTGCGCGTATCCGGTGCGGGCGGGTTCTTTGGGGGAATCTGCCAGTTCCGGCTTATTCATGATCTCAAGCCGCGCGCTGCCGTCAAAGGACAGAAAATACGACCGGAAACCTGTCCTCGGATTGTGATAGCCGTCGTTTGATTCTGCGCCCAGATAGTTTACAAAGAAGCTGCGCGCCTTTTCCAGATCGTTCACATACAGCGCGGCATGTTCGATTTTCATAGCGTTCCCTCCATCATTTCCGGGTCATTCCAGTATAACATACACGGGAGGGCTTTGCAAGAACGCACAAAACTTCACCGCCG